>NZ_CBCRXM010000008.1:0-22500 GCF_965137005.1 Sphingomonas antarctica
GAAACGGCTTCACCGCCATATCCGGCCTCCGGTTCCGCTTCGCTCCACCTCCGCCCGGATATGGCGGCGGCGAGCATAATCCACTAACAATCAACCCGGTCCACTCGCCGGGGGCAGGTCAAGGCTCTGCAACGCGGCCGGATCACCATTCGCACTCCAGTCGAGCAAACCAGTTACAGACAGTCGGGTGCGCTGTGGCAACCGTGCCCGAAATGCGCGCAGGAAGCTGGCATATCGATCGAGGTGTCGTGTCCGAGCGTCGAAGTCGATCTGCACGCCGGCCAATCGGTTGCCGGCCGCCTGCCACTTGTTGAACTCAGCCAATATTTCACCCGAGGTATCAGCCTTCCAGTCGAGCGTGTCGACCCGCACAACCAGCCAGAGTTCGGGCACCGACAAATGCGGTATGCCTGGTCGCAGGCTGATGAACCGCCCGCTGTCGCGTCGCACTTCCCCAGCTAACAAATAGATGGTTTTCGCGCGCTTCAGGCCCGGCTGCGGTGGCACGCCCGCCCACAGCCAGAATGCATCGTAGGTCGCCGCATCGACGCGGTATGTCGGCTTGGATGAGCATGACGCGAGCGCGAGCCCAAGCGCGAGCATCCATAATTGAAGCAACCTCACCAGTAGAGTTCGGACACTTTTGCCCAGCGTGAGTTTGGATAGCTCGTCTTCAATTGTTTGAACCAGGCGCGGCGCTGGCTGACGTCTACGTCTTTGCCACCACAGTCGTTGATGCCGCTCGGAGCATAGCAGCGCACCGCACGATACAAAGCGTAAGCGCGCTCATCGGCAGTGGTGCGCGGATCGGCGATAACTCCCTGATAGACCGCCTGCCGCGAGTAAGGCACGCCGGGAAATTGCGGCGGCGTGCCGGCAAGCCCGTTACCTTCCAAGGGCCCATCGTAGGCGAAATGATCAAAGCCGTTGCTGCGGATGAACTCCGCAAGGCAAATACGCGGCGTGCTTGCGCGGGGGTCTGTTGCGAGCGCCTGCACCGTGTTGCCTAACGGAGGGCAGCTAAAATCGCCCAGGTTCGGCGGTCGAACGAACAGGCCAACCGCCGGGACGGAGAGGTATTCGGCGAACTCAGCTGAGGCATCATCGAACGAGCTCGCCGCGTCGTTGTGCGCGTCAGGCGGCACCGCCCGAACATCCCGCAGGAAGTCGGCATAGAAACCGCGCTGCACGCCTTTCGCCAGCAGCAGGTAGAGCGCTACGTCACGCTCGCGCTGGGGAACTGAGCGGTTTTGCGCCTGTCGGCGCAAGAGATCCGGACCAGCCGTATATGTGAGCAGCACCTCCCGGATAGTCGGATTGGTGACTGGCGAATTAGGTTCGAAAACGCGCGCCAGCGCGCCGCTCCGCTCGTCATGCATGGCGATCGCCAGCTCGACTGCCGCGTGCTGATATGGACCGACCGCTCCCGAGAGCAGATCAACCCAGAATTGGCGGGCATTGGCATCCTTATTTGCCTCAAGCGCCATCCCGCGCAGTATTTGCCGGCTGAACTCAAGCGAGGTGAACCGGCGCTGGTGTGACGCGTCGGGGATCAGCCGAAGCACCTGGCCGGCCTTGTGCTGTACGAAATACGCGTGCGCCGCTCGAACATAATCGAACAGCACTATGTCCGATCCAAACTTAGACCGCTGCGCATCGATCTCGGCCGCAGTAATCGGCGTGCAGCAGTCGGAATCCGGCTGACTGCGCATTTTTTTCAGATCGTCGACAGCAATAAGAATGCTACCCTCTATGCCGGGCGTCGACGACGAGACTGATGCTTCTTCATTGCCGAACAATTTATAGTCGATCTCCTGCGACAGATGCAGATCGGCTACCGCCGAAGGAGCACCCCCGCGCAAGCTGCGATCGTAAGCCGCGCTAAGCCGGGCGTTGTCACCAGCCAACCAGTAGACCCGGCGCATCAAGCCTTGGGCAGAGCCCGTATATTGACTGCGAGGATAGGCTTTGAGGTACGCTTCGAACGCCGCACCAGCTGCGGCAACCGCCTGCTGGTCGCGCTTCTCTGCAGGCAGAATCGATCCATACTCATCGAAGATCGTCGATTGCGCCTTATTCAGTGCGTTCCTGGCGACCATGTAGAGCGCGGTCTCCCGTAGCCAGGCGTTGTCAGCCTTGATGAGGCTGGAGAATGACGCCCCCGCGGCAGGGAAGTCGCCGCGATAGAATGCGCGGGTGCCGTTAAGATAGGCTGCAAAGGCTTGGCCGTCTGCGCTCGCGACAGACACTCCTGGCGCCACCGCCTGCCCCGCGGCAGTGGCGCATTCAGCGGACGCCCGTCGGGCTGCTATCAGCGCAGCCTTTTCGGCGGCGGGCACATCTCTCGCGGATGCCAGTGCCGCGGTGAACGCCTCGATGCCGCTCACGTTGGTTTGGCAGCGGCCGGGATTTTCGTCTGTCTGGCTCGCTGCAGGCGGCTCAATCCTGTTCTTCAAAGTGGCCCAGGGAAACATGATGAGCGCGGCGCCCTTGCCGGCCGGCAGCAGTTGCAGCCCGTCCGGGCGCCGGTCAGCAAGCAACAGCATCATGTTCACCCGGCTGTCGTTTGCGGGGCTCAGAAACGCGCTGTTGCCGTCAGGGTCATAAGCCGACTTTTCGAGCGACAGGATCGGAACGCTGGGTCCGTCGGCGCAAGCTAGAACCACTCCGCCAATGGCCGCTATCGCGATCCCTAACAGCCCATATTTCGATCGCATCCAGCCGCCCTCCACCCCCTACCGATAACTCGCCCATCCGGCATTCACCAGCAGCGGCAGTCGTGGCTGCTGGACAGCGCGAGTAGAAGCCATGAGTGTGGGATTACGGCCTCAAGGCCAATAATCTTCGGAGGGGCCTGATGAACCGGATGGAAGTGCTGAACGGCAACACGAAGCTCAGCGTCCTCATCGACGGACCCGACGCGTCGGAATCCCTGCCCATCCTGTGTCTCCACGGCTGGCCAGAACTCGCTTTCTCATGGCGGCATCAACTCGTTCACTTCGCAAAGGCAGGCTACCGCATCGCGGCGCTCGACGTCCGTGGATATGGCGACAGCGATCGGCCGGATGAAATTGCCGCATACACGATGGCGGAGCTGACCTCTGATGTCGCCGCGGTGATCGACGCCCTCGGCGGCAGAGCAATTCTGTTCGGGCACGACTGGGGGGCGCCGATCGTCTGGCAGACCTCGATCCGCTATCCAGAAAAGGTCGCAGCAGTCGCGGGTCTAAGCGTCCCTTACCGGCCGATGACCGACACCTCCTTTCTCGACATCATGCGCCACGTTCACAAGGACAGCTTCTTCTATCAGCTCTACTTCCAAGAGCCTGGAGTCGCGGAAGCTGAATTCGAAGGCGATCCCGATGCGTTATCAAAGATCTACTGGGGTATTTCAGGCGAAGGCATGCTCGCCCAGCCGATGCGACCCAAGCCAAAAGGCGACCGCTTCCTGACCGGCATGGTACGGCCGCCGCAATTGCCGGACTGGCTCCCTGCTGAAGACCTCTCGGTTTATGAGACCGTCTTCAGGCGGAACGGCTGGCGCGGTCCTCTAAACCGCTATCGGGCCCAGGATCAGGACCATGTCGAGCGCGGTCCAGTGTTGAACAAGCACATCGCCCAACCCGCGACGTTTATCGGCGGCGCCCTCGATCCGGTCCGCCATTTTGTGCCCGGCGTGGATACGTTCGCTACCGCCGGTGCATTCTGCGATGATTTCAGAGGGGCTACGATTATCGATGGCGCTGGCCACTGGGTGCAGCAAGAAGCACCGACCTCGACAAACGCTGCCTTGATGAGCTTTGTTCGCGACCTCTAGTTCACAGTTGAACCATTGCCCTTCGGCGATTTTTTACCAGGGGTTACCGCATTCACGATTCCTTCGGCGATTAAACCAACCCCCGCTCCAGCCGCGATGTCAGACGGATAATGATGTAGGCGTGGCACTTGCAGGATCGCGGCGGCGGCGGCGGCGGTCGTCGCCGCCACGCGATACTCAGGGTATTCTCGCGAAAGGGCCTGCGCGACAGCCACAGCACCGGCTGTATGGCCGGACGGAAAGCTGCTCAGTGCCGTAGCATGGCTATTGCCAGACCGGATTTCGCCGGCACCGCTTGCGACTTGATCAGGTCGGTTGCGGTCGACGTGATGCTTCACCGCACTCTTCAATTTTGTTGCCAGCCATTCTGACGCGAACATCCGAAAACCAGCCCGGGCCAATCGTCCGTTGAAGGTAACCATGCCGGCCAGCGCTACGCCAGCGCTCAATCGATACAAAGGCGGTTGATCCGCCACGTCGCTAATCGCGCCTAGGACCTTCATGGTCTTTGAAGGTTGCAGAGGTCTGGCTGCCTTAACCGTCTTGGCATCCGCCTTTGCTATCCGACCCTTAGCCTTATGGGCAGTCACGCTGCGGACCGCGCGGATTGTTTGAAACCCTCCAGCAATGCGCGATTGACCATTGGAAGGATATTCCGAGCGACAATGCCAATCGCGCGTGCGTTTGGATGAACTCGATCGGCAAGTAACAGTGTTGGATCGCCGACCACACCTTGCAGGAAAAAGGGATAAAGTAAGATGCCATGCTTCGCGGCAAGGTCAGCAAAAACCGCATTGTAGCGGCGCGCAAAGTCAGCGCCGAGAAAGCTCGGCATTACCATACCAGCGAGCAGTGCGGGGATACCGCAATCGTCGAATGACGACAGAATAGCATCGAGATTGCTACGCATTGTCGCCGCAGGAACCCCGCGGATCATGTCGTTTGCGCCAAGGGCGACAATTGCAAGATCTGGCTTTCTCGATTGAGAGCTGAGCAGCCGCGGCAGTCGGGCCAGCCCTTGCATCGTTGTGTCTCCGGAGACTCCGCCATTGATCACGCGGGCATCAGGCGTAGTCGCGCGCAGCAACCGTTCAAGCTGAGCGGGAAATGCGTCGCCAGGCTGCAAGCCGTAACCAGCCGTGAGGCTATCGCCCAATGCAAGAATGGTAGGTCCAGAGCTATGTAGAGCCATGAGTAACTTTCCGTGCGAGCCTGATAAGCTCGGGCCATCCTGTCGATCGATACGTGGTTTATTTAAGCGGCGTATACCGACATTGGAACTTCGGAGGATGCACGGTGTCGCTTCGTTCCAGATGGATGTACAGCGGTTCATCACTCACACGGTCCAGCGCAAACGCCATCTCCGCGTCGTAAAAGTCATCGCGATGGACATCCTTCCAACCTTTGGTGGACGTCAGGGCGCTGGCCTTCGCCTCAGCCGCCGAAGCAGCGACAACGAACATGTTTTTATGCTGCTCGGCGAATGACCGCCCGTCGTAACCGCCCAGATTGACAAAGTAGAGGCGCTCCTGCGCCGTCGAACGCACCGATCGCAGCTCGACATCATAACCGTCGACATGATCGATTTCAGCCCAGCAATCGATGTGCAAGGTGCCCGGCTTGCCCCACCATTCAGCACGCAGCTGATTGTATGTATCCGCAATCCGGGAAGCCACCACGAACCGCAAATCGTGCACTTCGATATTCGCCTGCGAATGCTCTCCGCCGATGTAGATTGCGAAAAGCCTCACTGGGTCAGTTCCTCAGCGGCAATGGCGAGCCTTGCACCCACGATCTCTCCCATTTCGTGCGAACTTGTAATTCCTTGCACGAATGGATGCCGTCCCAAAATGAACGGTATGCTCAAGCAGAATAATCGAGAAGCTTCGGGTTGATCAGAAATCGGGTGAAACGCGTCATCGACATCGACGCCCTTCGGCCCAGCGGCATCATCTGAGGCGTCCCGTACCACGCCCTGCTTGCGAAGAGTCGGGAACGGAAAATCCTCTATGGCGAGAGGGCGCTGGCCGGTGGCATCGATGAACGCTGGATAGTGAATACGCTTGCCTTCGACAGTAACAGTGGCACCAATTTCCGGGCCGCGAGTGTCAACCCGGTGATCTTTTCCGAGCGCGGTGATCTCAAGGCAGCCAGCACGGTGGAGCGCCAGCAATCGCTCGATCGAAAGGTGGGGGACGGTGGCATACTCGTCCACGAACACCGGCTTGAACAATTGGTTGAACCGCTCAAGTGAGTCATCGTCGAGCTTCGGCACGATCAAGGCTAACACCTCGTGCATCCGCAGGATCGCGTAACGCCAGGGAACCGTGAAGGATCGGTCGTAATTGGCTCGCGCTTCCTCGAGATTGGATTGAGCCCACTCCCACGGATTTGCGGATGATCGGTCAGCAAAATACCGATCGGCAAAGTCGTCGAGCTCAACATCGCTTAATCCAACATGCGCAGCGTAGGCTGGATCGGCGGCCTCCAGTTCCCGGCGGAACAGGTCATAGGATCGCTCGAGCAGGTTAGCGCAATCGTCTACTATCAGGCGTTCCATCGCAGCGGGTGTGCATATGGAAAGCGGCTCGTAGGGCACCGGGTGGAAAAAATCCGCCTCTGGTAACAGGCCTTTTCGTGACATCATGGTCATGCGAAAGTTTTCTGCTCCAGGGCTGACGCGATACTCGACCGTGGCACATTCGGTCTCAATAAAACTGCCATGAACATTGGCCAGCGCCACAGCAGCATCGATGGCGGTGAGTGAGCTGCCACGGATACCGACCAAGATCGGCGCTATCCTTTGCAAAGCGGTAGCTGGCCAGGGACTGAGAAAATAGCCCGGCCGAACTTCAGGTTCTTCCGGCCATTGATGCCCGGTAGCAAGGACGACCTGATCGAAGGACTGCTCGAACGTCGCGCCATTCGCTGGCGCGATCGACAGAGCCAGCCGCCCTTGTTCAGCGGCGATATCGGCAACGCGCGACCGGGTTGCTATCTCAATCGCGATGCCGCGCTCACGCGCCCCCGCGATCATCATATGGAATTGATCTAAGAAATTTTCGCCGAGTGCCAGTCTTGGATAAAACTCGTGATCGTCGATCCCATCCGGATCCACCCCGAGCCGAACCAACCGCGCCCTGGGTTGCCGGCGGAGCCATTCAAGCAAGGTCTCGGCAATCGGGGGGATTTCGATGCTCGCAATGTTGGACAACATCGCTGGGTCGTTCCAACCTGGGCGGTAGGGCGTGCCGAGGCCCGCGCGCGGCTGATCTTCAAAAATGGTGATTGCCGTTTGCGTAGTCACTCGTTCGAGAAATGCGCGAAGCGTGTAGATCGTTGTCGGGCCGGCTCCGACAAAGGCGATGGTGGTTGGCATCCCGGCTCACAACGCGCGTTTGCGCCAAACGGTGCCCACTGGCGTCAGGCGCCAGACATTTCTCATGCTAGTCAAGAAGCGGCAGGAGAGTTGCAACGTGCGGAGCGTCACCGCCATGCTGATCAACAAGCGACGATAGCGTCAGTCCCAACAATCTTATCGGTGCATGCAGCGGTTGGAGCGCGTCTAGCAATGCAGCACCCGCGCTCTCGAATGTTTCGCGTCGCTCGAACGGTACCACGCTCGATCGCGCACGCGTAATCGTCTGGAAATCGGCATACCGCACCTTCAGCGTCGCGGTGCGATCCAGCACGTTGGCCCGCTCTATCCGGACCCAGGCGGCATCGGCGACGCGCGTCAGTTGGCGGCGCAATTCTGCCGGGTCGGCAATATCATCATCAAAGGTGCGCTCTGCCCCTACGGATTTGTGCGGGCGGTCTGGCTGGACCGAGCGGTGGTCGATGCCTCGTGCCGCCCCATGAAGGTAGCTTGCGCTTGACCCGAAATGCGCCTGGAGGAACTCGATTGGATGCGAGCAAAGATCCGCGCCCGTATGAATGCCCAGCCGTTCCATTTTCGCAGCAGTGACCGGTCCAACCCCGTGAAAGCGGCGCACGGGCAGCGACGCCACAAATTCTGCTCCTCTGTGGGGCGGGATGACGCACATTCCATCGGGCTTGTTCTGGTCTGATGCCATCTTGGCAATGAACTTGTTATAGGACACGCCAGCCGATGCCGTCAGGCCGGTTTTCTGGCGGATGCGCTGGCGGATCGCCTCCGCGATTGCGCGCGCAGATCCAAGCGCATGGCGATCGGCGGTAACATCAAGATAAGCCTCGTCGAGCGACAATGGTTCGATGAGATCGGTATAGTCTGCGAAAATCGCGCGGATCTGCGTCGACACCTCGCGATAAACGTCAAACCGAGGCGGCACGAATATCAGTTCGGGACAGCGCTTGAGCGCAGTGATCGAGGGCATCGCCGACCTCACGCCAAATTTGCGTGCCTCATAGCTGGCCGCAGCGACTACGCCGCGCCGCTGAGCACTGCCTACCGCGAGCGGTTTCCCGCGCAGCGTCGGATTGTCGCGCTGTTCCACTGACGCGTAAAAGGCATCCATATCGATATGGATGATCTTACGCTGAGCGGGCTCGCTGGCGCTCATCCAATGATCGCTATCGTTGCCGCATCTGGCGATTCAAACCACCGGTTCAACGCCGCAGTAACCAACGTGTCGTTGCTCGCCAGCGCGAACAGCGTCAGCGAAGAACGCAGCTTCTGGGCGTCGATCGGGCCGAATACCTCTTCCGGATCTGCCTGCTCGAGATCCTGCAACGCGCAAACGATTTGCCGGTAACGCGCGCCCAGTGATGGGTGAACGAGGTAGGCTCGAGCTTCGTCGAGCGACGAGATGGCGTAGCGTTTTGTCGTTTCGCTTGATCCCAGCCCGGCAATCTGCGGGAATACGAACCACATCCAGTGACCTTTTTTCTGGCCACGACGAATTTCGTCGAGTGCGGTCGCAAACGTCGCGTCCTGTGCCGCTACGAACCGAGCAAGATCGAAGGAGTGGTCAGGGCATGTCACGAGACCTTAATCGCAAGGCGGCCCGCCGTGTGCAATCAAACAGTATGCGCACCAAGGCTGTAAAGGACTCCCGACGTGATGCTCGATTCTAGGACGTTTGAATAATTGCGGTTCATGGTACCCCGATATTTAAATGCGAGCCACAGGTTGGCTGATGACCAACTTCAGAGAGTCGCCTTTGGATGAGCGGGCAGACTTATTAGTGAGTTGATCGGAATCAGTTTCACCAAACACTTAGACTCGTTGCGCTTCTGAAACTATTCGCCACGAATGCTTGGCATATATCGATTGGAAAGCGGAGAGATCTGCGTCGAGTACGCCAATGGCGCTCGGCTCCCTATGCCGCCTGATGAGTATGATGAGAGAGGTATTCAGCCACCTTCAGCCGAGCTCTGGGAAAAGCTAGACTTCGATGCTTGGGTGCTCGGTCGCCGTCCAGGAGAGACAATTATTGAGTTTTTCGCTCCGGATCGCATCGCTCATTAGGCTGGCGAAGCGCCGTTCCATACTTCGGGATTGAGCGAGATTTAGCAGCGATTTCACGTGTTGCTCGTTACAGTAGGATAATCGCGCGCCCGCCAAGCTATGCTCAATCCTTTGCTCGTGTGTGTCGTGAACGAGCTCGTAATAGCGCGACGTCCGAAACGCGGCGACGTTATAAAGCGCTAACCGCGGACTATAATCGGCTAGGAGCATCGCAATCCCAATAGACTCGGCCCGTCGCTGCCCCTTTTCGGCGGGCCGCCACAACCAGCGCTAACTCGGCGTGTGACGGAGAAGCAGATGGCAAAGACCTGCGATGAAGCGAGTGAGTAAAGGCGGAGAACGCTCGTGGATGGCCCTGATGGCGTGGCTGTAACACTCACGCCCGACGCTGCGATTGAAACGTCCGATCGCCTCCAACAGGCTGGCGTCAAAGCCTTAGGGCAGTGCATCATCGCTGAAGGGGCAGCGAAGCACCGTTAAGGGCAACCTGGCCGGTGGTCGGGCCGTATCCGGATCCGCAACATCACCCGCATGATGCGCCAGCTCCCTCAAATTCAGCACCGGAGCATCGCTCATCGTCGGTACGGTCACAGATCGTTTCGCCATCCGTCGAGCGAACCCGTAAGAATGGAAGCAATCGCGAAATTCAGAACAATTCGGCCACACTTGCACCTATCAAAACGAGCGAGCATCTTTTCGCTTCGAATCATGGGAGACCGATTATGTTTCGCTTTATTGCCGTCGCCGCCGTCTTGTCGGTGACCGTTATGCCCGCCTATGCCGCCCCTTGTCGCGATGGCCACGGCAAGTTTGTGAAGTGTCCCACCAAAGCTCCAGCAAAGCCCAAGCAGTGCCGCGATGCCAAGGGCCATTTCAAGAAGTGCTGAGCGGCTGATTGGCGATTGATGCCGCGCCACGACACGCATGAAAGCCAAGCCGAGGCCGACCAGCGTGTCGAACATGAGTTACGTGCGTTGATGTTCCAGCATGGCGTAACGCACTTGCTGGATTTGCCGCGAGACGTCGTTCGTGGGGAATGCGTTCGCCTCGCCCATGAAGCGCCAGCCGTTCATCATCGCTTACTCGTAGAGCGACCATCGACGCGCCCATGAAAGACCTATTCGATCGCTTTTCGACGGGGTGTGCCCGGTTCACCGGACGCCCGGCTATGCTCGTCCTTTGCATCGGCCTCGCGACGTTAGGCATTGCCTCTTATCTGTCTGGCGACGATCACTTCCTGAACGGCGCGAACCTCGCCATCAGCGTTACGACCTTGCTGATCCTCCCCATTTTGCAGGCGACGCAAAACCGGGATGGGGCCGCGCTACAGGCCAAGATCGATGAGTTGATCAAGTCGAACGAGAATGCACGCGATGCGTTGATCGGGCTGGAAAAGCGCAGCGAGGAAGAAATCGAGCGCGTGCGTGCGGAAGACGGCAACTGCTAATGTGCGGGCGGTATCGCAATAGGCAGACCTGGAGCGAGCTGCACGGCGCGATGGAGCGCTTTTTGGGACCGACGACGCAGCCGGCGATGAACCTGCAGCCGATGGAGCAGGTGCGCCCGACCAATAGTGTGCCGGTGATCCGCATGCAGGACGGCGTGCCGACCGTGGCAAATGCGCGCTGGGGGCTGATACCCTGGATGCACAAGGGGCCGGTCAAGGCGTGGAAATACACCACCTTCAACGCGAAGGCCGAAACGGTCAGGGAAAGCCGCACGTTTCGCTCGTGCTTCACCAGCCGGCGTTGCCTTGTCGCGGGCGATGGTTGGTATGAATGGAGTGGCCCGCGCGCCAACGACCCGAAGAAAAAGCAGCCTTACTTGTTCACGCCGAAGGCTGATCAGCTGCCGATGGCGTTCGCGGGATTATGGGATCGATGCGAGACTGCGGACGAGGGAACAATCGAGAGCTTCACCATCGTGACGCAACCCGCAGGGTCACCACTCAATGGCTATCACGACCGCGCGCCCGTTACGCTGTTCGGCGAAGAGTGGGCGCGGTGGCTCGATTGCTCGGGCGATGTCGACGAGTTGCTTGGCCCGGAGAGTCGGGATCGCTTTGATGTGGTGCAGGCGGCCATCTAACTGCCTCGAGCTGGTCCGACGCGAGAAGCCACCAGACGGCTTTTAATCAAGTGCGGAGGTCATCGACGCAGCGTGACCGCGGCTCAATCGGGCTTGCCACTTCCCGGCTCGGCGATTTTGCGGTGCTGGTGCGCCATCACTGCTGCGGGCGTAATGCCCGAAGCCGCGACCTGGAGCTTGTTAAACCATCCCGACGTGATCGCATCCTTTCCGTCTTGCATTGCGGTCCAGCCGTCCTTCGCCACCTTAGCCGGGTCGGCCTTACTGTCGTCCTGCCCAACCTTAGTGTCGAGCATGTCGGCCCGAGCGAAGAACTCGGTATCGGTCGCGCCGGGCTTAAGCGTGGTCAGCGTGACACCCTTATAATCTTTTAACTCGTCACGGAGGGCATCGGTGAAGTTGTCTACAAATGCTTTGGTCGCATTGTACGTCGCGTTGAAAGGGCCTGGGACGTAGCCAGCGATCGAGCCGGTCACGAGGATTTTGCCCGTTTGCCGAGCGGTCATTTGCGCAAGCACCTTTTGCAACAAGTACACTGTGCCAGTGATGTTCGTATCGATCGAATGGCGCACATCGGCGAAATCCTGATCGAGGAACGCGCCTCCCTTGCTGATACCGGCGTTAGCGCAGAGCACGTCGATCGGACGTCCGTCGACTGCGGCGAGGAGTTTGTCGACGCCGTCGAGCGTAGACAAATCGGCTTCGACCGACACGACATTATTGCCATTGCGACGGAAGTCGGCGGCGGCGGCGTCGATTAGCGCTTCGTCGGCAACGACGACGAGATCGTAGCCGTCCTCCGCCGCGAGACTGGCGAGTTCAAACCCGATGCCAGTCGAGGCACCGGTGATGACGGCAAGTTTGTCGGCCATGTCTTGTCTCCTTACGCCGCTTTGGCGAGATCGGGCTTCAACACGATCTTGGTGGTGGTGTTTTGTTCGTCATGGAACATCTTGTAGCCCTTGGGCGCGTCCTCCAGTGCCATGCGGTGCGAGATGAGGAAGGTGGTATCGATCTTCCCTTCCATGATCGCCGCGAGCAGGCCGGGCAGGTATTTCTGCACATGCGTCTGGCCGGTCTTGAGGGTCAGGCCCTTTTCCATGAACGCGCCCAGCGGGAATTTGTCGACGAAGCCGCCATAGACCGCGGGCATCGAGACGCGGCCACCCTTGCGGCAGGCGAGAATCGCCTGGCGGATCGAGTGGGTGCGGTCGGTGCCGAGGAAGGTCGAGACCTTGATCTGATCGACGATGTTGTCGACGAATGCGCCGTGCGCCTCGAGTCCGACCGCGTCGATCACCGCATCGGGGCCGACCCCTCCAGTCATTTGCATCAACGAGTCGTAGGTTGCCGATTCCTCGAAGTTGATCGTCTCCGCGCCGAATTTAGCGGCCAGTTCGAGCCGGTGCGGGAAATGGTCGATAGCGATGACGCGCGCAGCCCCCATCAAAAAGGCAGACTGGACGGCGAACAGCCCCACCGGACCGCAGCCCCAGACGGCTACGGTATCGCCCGGTTCGATCTCGGCATATTCTGCTGCCTGCCAGCCGGTCGGCAGAATGTCGGACAGGAACAGTACCTTGTCGTCCTCGATCCCGTCGGGAATGACGATCGGGCCGACATCGCTGAACGGCACCCGGACATACTCGGCCTGGCCCCCGGCATAGCCGCCGGTCATGTGGCTGTAGCCAAATAGACCAGACATGGTGTGACCATACAGGGTCTCGCCGATGTCCTGATTGTCCGCCGGGTTGCCGTTGTCGCACCCCGAGTACTGCTGCTTACCGCAATGGTAACAGCTACCGCACGCGATGGTGAAGGGTACGACCACACGCTGGCCCTTTTTGAGCGTCGACTTGGCGCCGACCTCGACGACTTCGCCCATGAACTCATGGCCGAGAATGTCGCCCGACTTCATCGTTGGGATAAAGCCGTCATAGAGGTGGAGGTCAGAGCCGCAGATCGCTGTCGACGTGACCTTCAGAATCGCATCGCGCGGATTGACGATTTCGGGATCGTCGACGGTATCGACGCGGACGTCGTGTTTACCGTGCCAGGCCAAAGCGCGCATTATTTGCCTTCCTCTTCGAGCATTCGGCGGTTGCGCACGTTCGTGGCGATCTCGCCGGTTTCCATGAGTTGTTTGAAGCGGCGCAGGTCGCGGCGCGCCTGCACATGGGGTTCGCGCTGGAGGACCTTGACGACGACTTTGCCGAGTGCACCCATCGGCGGTTCGTAAGCAATGGTCGCGGTGACGACGGTGCCGCGGCCCGCCACTTCCTCGAACAGGATGCGGCCGGAATTGGCGACATCGGCCTGACTGTCCGATGTCCAAGTGATCTCACGCCCCGGCACGTCGTTGGTGACGAGCGCGTCCCATTCATAGGTTTGGCCCGCTGGACCCTTCACGACCCAGTGCGAGCGCGTCTCGTCCAGCATCTCGATTGAGACGATGTTGTCCATTATTTGGGCAAGGTTCGAAAAGTTCCGCCAGAAGGCGTAAAGTTCCTGCGCGGGGCGGTTGATCGTCGCTGAGCGGCTGGCGAGTTGGCGTTCGCCTTGGAGATCTTTCGAGGTTACATTCGGCGCATCGTCATGGGTGTCAGTATCGGACAAAGCGGGCTCCTTTGGCTGCCTCGCGAAAACTGCGAGACAGCTGCGATGTTCCGATTTTCTTCAAAGAAACCTCACGTTTGACGTATGTTAAGCGTGCCGCAAATTGCACGGCGAAGAGGGACGGCTGAGGCTATGGGTTGAAAAACGGCACTGCCGAGATCGTGTTCGTGACCAGGACGTTCGACTACAGGCTTCTTATCAACCAGTCGAACGTCCGAGGATCATCAATACCGGACGTTCGTCATGCGCCGCAACGTTGGCAGCGGTCCGCGTGGGTCGCTTTCATCAAACGACTGTGATTGGGGCGCATTGCAGCAGAGTGGCCGTGTTGATCAATATCAACACGATTAGCTAGGACACCGTTGGCTCTTTCAGCGCTGGAGAAGAAGAGCCGACTTTCGGCGATGAAGGATTTTCATGGCGGACGATATCAAGCAAACCTCAGGTAATGGTGGCGAAACTCACCAGCAAGCAGGTAGCGACACCGCCGTCCTGACGACCAATCACGGTGTTCCCGTCAGCGATAACCAAAACAGTCTGAAGTCCGGCGTCCGGGGACCGACACTCCTCGAAGATTTCGTGCTCCGCGAGAAAATCTTTCACTTCGATCACGAACGCATTCCAGAACGGATTGTCCATGCGCGTGGCTCGGGCGCGCACGGTGTATTCGAAGCCACTGACGACATTTCCGACCTGTCTAAGGCCGCGGTTTTCGCTAAGGGCGAGAAAACAGAAGTGTTTGCACGCTTTTCGACAGTCGCCGGTGGTGCAGGTTCGGTTGATACTCCGCGCGACGTGCGCGGCTTCGCGGTCAAATTCTACACTCGCGAAGGCAATTGGGACCTGGTTGGAAACAACATCCCGGTGTTCTTTATTCAAGATGCAATCAAGTTCCCCGATCTGATCCATTCGGTGAAGATGGAAGCCAATAGTGGCTATCCACAGGCCGGCAGTGCGCACGACACATTCTGGGATTTCGTCAGTCTGACGCCCGAGAGTACGCACATGCTGATGTGGGCAATGTCCGACCGGACGCTGCCGCGCTCACTACGGATGATGGAGGGTTTTGGCGTCCACACCTTCCGGCTGGTCAATGCGGCGGGCCGATCGAACTTCGTTAAGTTCCACTGGCGTCCAAAACTCGGCATTCAGTCGACCATATGGGACGAGGCGCTCAAGCTTCAGGCGGCGGACAACGACTATCACCGCCGCGATCTCTACGAGGCGATCGACACCGGAGCGTTCCCACAATGGGAACTCGCGATTCAGGTTTTTGATCAGAAGTTCGCCGATTCTCAGCCGTATGACGTGCTCGACGCGACCAAACTGATCCCCGAAGAAGATCTTCCGTTGCGGGTGATCGGCACCATGACGCTCAATCGCAACGTGGACAATTTCTTCGCCGAGACCGAGCAGGCGGCATTCCTGCCTACCAACATCCCGCCCGGCATCGACTTCTCGAACGACCCGCTACTGCAGGGTCGACTGTTCAGTTATCTGGACACGCAGAAATCGCGCCTCGGCACGACCAACTTTCACCAGATCCCGATTAACGCGCCGCGCTGCCCGTTTGGCAATTTTCAGCGTGACGGTATGATGCAGACCATGGTGCCAACGGGTCGCGCCAATTACGAGCCTAATAGTCTTGCAGATCATGGCGAAGCCGGTGGCCCTCGCGAAACCGTCACCGGTTTTGCGACGACGAAAGAGACGACAGGTCCTGACGAAACCGGCGACAAGCTGCGCATCCGCCCGGAAAGCTTCGCCGATCACTATAGCCAGGCGCGCTTGTTCTACCGCTCGCAAACCGAAAGCGAACAGGCGCACATTGCCTCGTCCTTCGTGTTCGAACTGTCCAAGGTCGGGCTGCTCGATCAGGTGCCGCCGCGCATGCTCGGCAATCTGCGTAACGTCGATGAAGACCTCGCTAAACGCGTCGCTGACGGTCTGGGCCTTCCGCTGCCGAAGAAAAACAAGGCGGCGAAGGAGCCTGTCGACATGCCGCCCTCGAATGCGCTGTCGATCCACAAGAAAATGAAGGCGACGCTCGAAGGCCGCGTGGTAGGTATCCTAATCGCTGACGGCACGGAGGCCGGTGCATTAAAATCGGTCGTCGATGCCGTGATCAAGGCAAAGGGCAAGGCTGTAATCGTCGCGCCCAAGGTCGGGGGCGCGAAATTGTCCGACGGCAAGTTGCAAAAGGCAGATGGGCAGCTTGCCGGCATGCCATCGCAACTATTCGATGCAGTGGCGATCATCCTATCGGAAGCGGGCTGCAAGGGGCTACTCAACGAGGGTGCCGCGGTCCAGTTCGCCATGGATGCGTTCGGTCACCTAAAAGCGATTGGCGCCTCGGCGGCCGCTAAACCTCTGCTCGAAAAGGCGGGCGTCATTCCGGATGAGAGCGTTACCGCGCTGGACGACAAGTTTATCAAAGCCGCCGGCAAGCGGTATTATGAGCGCGAGCCTTCGTTGCGGATGCTTGCTTGAGGTAGCAGGCTGCAACCAAGTCTCGATCATAAAATGTCCAATGGTGTCCTTGACGAGCAGTCGCGAATGGCTTTGTGAGGTTCAGCGACGGATAATTGGACGACGCAGCTGTGCGCAATGCAATCGTTAGTGCGCCCACCGGTTCGTAATCCGAGTATCAAATCGGTGCGCATTTGTTCCATTTCTTTCCAGCTGCCACTTCTTGCCCGAGTAGCTCGTCGCTATGGGGCATTATGTCGACATCAGAATATTATCGAACGCAGGCCGATGAAGCGATGCGCGAGGCTGCGACGACGACCCTCAGCCAAGTGCGCGAACGGTGTGAGCGTTCAGCTCGTGCATGGCGAGAAATGGCAGAGCGTCTCGAGAGAACGGAAGCCTTGAAGCTCGTCCGTAACGGAAATTAAGCCCCACCTGCGCTAAGCCCCACCTGCGCACTGCGGAGATCTTGCTTTAGGCGACCGTTTGTCCGCCCGCGAGATAATCCATTTTGCCGATCGCAACACCGTTCATCCGCAGCAGCGCGTATGCAATTGTCACGTGGAAGAAGAAATTTGGCAGCGTGAACTCCGTGACCAGGCTCTGACCAGTGAACTTCATCTCCATGTTGGGGAAGCTCATTGTGATCTCAGCAGTCTCGCGTCCCTCGAATGCCGCCGTGTCGGCCTCCTCGAGATAGGCGATCGTTTTCGTGATGCGATCGCGCAGCTCGGGCAGCGTCTTCTCCTCATCCGCCATGGGGCGCGGCTCGGTTTGCGCGAGGCGAGTGACCGCCAGCTTGGCCGCGTCGCACGCGATCTGGATCTGTTTTGGCAGTGGCAGCATGTCCGGCGCCAGCCGCGCCTCGATCAAGGTCTGTTCGTCCACGCCGCTTTCCATGCCCTTTGAGAGGATATGATCGAGGTTGCGCAGGGCGCGTACGAAGACGGGTACGGTGATCTCGTAGAGGCTGGGCATTATTTTGTCTTTCAGAGCCGCCGGACATCGGACGCTTGCTGTCAGTAGGGCAGAAAAGTCCGCTGATACAAGCGGCAAGTCCCGCGATTCTCTAGCTTCAGCCCTCCAGCTGTTTTGATCGCAATAGACGCAGCCTCTGGCTCAGACGTACCCCAAATGGGGCTCGCCCGGTCTCACCATGACGGCCAAGTACCCCACTTCCGCGCCGTTAGAGCGCGGTCAGGAACTTGGGAATCATCATGAAAACCGCATTTCTCGCCGCCGCGCTTGGTGCCACGTTTGTGACACTGCCAGCCACGGCCGCACAGATCGTTCCGACGACCTACACGACCGTGAATGGACAGGGCGCGGCATCGTGCAACTGCTACAATTACTGGGACAAGAAATATAATGGCGCTGGCGCCCAAACGACGACCGACAGCGCGCTGCTGACAGGCGGCGTAGGCGATCTTACCGATGGCATCATCGCCACGACCACGTGGGACCAGGTCGAGAATTATTCGGGCGAAGGTCCTTATGTCGGTTGGTACAATTATTTCACGCCCAACCCGCTTGTCACGTTCAACTTCGCGCACGTTGGCTCAATCGATACGGTTCGCATCCATCTGGACAATAGCAACTACGGCGGAGTTGCCGGACCAGCGAGCATTCTGATCGACGGCATGGCGCAGAACTTTACCAATCCGTCGCTAGGCACGGCGGGATTCGTCACGCTCGCCGGGCTGAACCTTACCGGCAATATTCACACCGTCCAGTTTCAGCAACAATCCGGCCACTGGGTGTTCGTCAGCGAAGTCCAGTTTCTTGGCACGCTCGCAGGAAGCGTGCCCGAGCCGACGGCCTGGGCGATGTTGGTAGTTGGATTGGGATTCGTCGGCGGCTCGCGCCGCTGGCGCAAACGAGCGACCCAAGCCGTCTTCGCTTAGGAGGACGGAACTTAGGGGCGGCATCCGCGAGGTGCCGCCCCTTTTTTTCCCCGATTGTGCCGAACGTTGGGCGGGACAAACCGAAATTTGTGCGCCGCAGCATCTTTATAGGTGGCACGACGTTCTGATATGATCCGCAATTCACGCGGAGCATTGAAAGCAACGCATAATGCCGGGTCTGTCCGATACCCTTGAGAAGTTGGCGCGGTTCCGCGTCGCGGGTTTGCAGGCGGAGACCGCATATCAAGACAGTCGCCTGTCGTCATTGGCAGCGTTCGGAAGCAATCCGGGGCAGTTAAACGCTAAGTTTTTCGTGCCTCAAAACCTTGCTCGCGATGCCGCCTTGGTGGTTGTGCTTCACGGCTGCACGCAGACCGCCAATGGTTATGACCATGGTTCGGGCTGGTCGCAGATCGCGGATGAACAAGGCTTCGCTTTGTTATATCCCGAGCAGCAGCGCTCAAATAACGCGAACCTCTGCTTTAACTGGTTCGAGCCCGACGATGTGTGGCGTGATCGCGGCGAAGTTCTGTCGATCGGTCAGATGGTCCAGACGATGATCGGCAAACATTCCATCGATCCGGCCAAAATTTTTGTGACCGGCCTGTCGGCAGGTGGCGCGATGACCTCCGCGCTCCTTGCGGCGTATCCTGACGTCTTCGCGGGCGGCGCGATTATTGCCGGTCTTCCAGCGGGCACGGTGACGAGCATGTCGCAGGCATTTCAGCGGATGCAGCATGGTGGCACCGAGAGTGCGGCATCCCTTGCCGCCAAAATCACCTCCGCGTCGAGCCATTCCGGACCTTGGCCTAGCGTCTCCGTGTGGCATGGCGACGCCGACCGCACCGTGGATCGCTCAAATGCCGACGCGATCGTAGAGCAGTGGCGCGGTGTGCACGGACTTGCTGAAGCTGTTCCAGTCGTTGAGGTTGTTGATGGGCAGACACGTGAGACTTGGCGTGATCCGAACGGGCGCGTGGCGATCGAGTCTTGGACGATCACTGGCATGGGCCACGGTACACCGCTCGACACCAAGAGCGCCGACGCTTGCGGCATGGCGAGCCCGCACATGCTCGAGGTGAGCATTTCGTCCACGCGACATATTGTTCGATTTTGGGGACTGGAGACCAAGCCACGTCGCCAGCAAAAGCGCAGCGCCGCCGACGAGCGCTCGGCATCAGGCCAAGCCAACTCAGCATCGCATTTTACTCAACCCGCTGCATCCGCGGGTCCGGGACGTGTGATCGAAGATGCGCTACGCGCTGCTGGTCTGATGCGCTGATTTGTTCGGGCCATTTGGCAGATTGCTGGAGGGTTGTTTGCTGCACGCTACGACTTGATTGTGCTGACAGCCACTCAGGCGGGACGCCGTCGCTTACTCGCTTTTCGCAACAACGCGGTCCACAATAACCTGGGTAAGCGGCTGCACGAAGCGAGCTCCGTATTCGGGCAGCATCGCATGCTTTCTGACCACGGTCGCCTGAGCCAAAATATCGGACGTCAGCTCAAGGAAGACCGAGCCATGCAGCGCAAAATCGACCGCGCTGCGCATCTTGAATCCGCCAGTCGAAAGGTCGGCCACGATCACCTTCTCCCGAACCGTTGACCCATGCCGTCGCGACACGGTCCACAAGTGAAGAAAATGCCGAGGGGCTCCACGACGTTCGTCCGCTAATTTCTGCATACCTGGCCCGCTCCCGAGCGTTGCATATGAAGCTGGTTAGTCAAGTTCAGGTAAACCGACCTACATCAGCAAACATCGAGGTACGCTCAAGCAGCGACCCGCATCCGGGCATATTCCGCAAACGTCGCGCGAATGGACGGCGTCGAGTTGGCGACAAGACGCTCGAGGTTTGCCAAGAAGTGATCCGAACGCATCATCCCCGTGGCGTCGGCCATCGCCCATTCGCCAAATTCGCGTTGATCAACCGAGCGATTGGAAAGCACTACGATTGCACGGTGCCTGTCGTCGGCACGGATGCGCGCGATCGCCTGTTGGATTGCCGCCTTTTCCCCTTCGAGAACTTGAAGGAAGCGTTTGCCATTGAAAAACAGCAGTCCTGTGAGACCATCACGCTGGTTGTTGGATTGCGAAACTCTGAGAATGTGCGCAACATTTGGCGCTACGCTGGGAGACACAGTGCTGATATATACGAGCTGCTGAAACACGACGATCTCCATTCGACGCGACAAGCTATTGGCCCAAAACGCTTAATAAAACCTCGATGCTACTACAGATGTGAGGAGCGGCCGAACTGCTGCCGCACATAAAGTCCGGTGATGGCGATAGTCACACGCGCGTGAACACGTCCAGCGACACGGTCTTGCTAACTCAGCTGATACGTCTGATTGTGGTCGTCCGTAACGGTGATGCCGATCGCATCAGCGGGCAGAATTATGATCGGCAGCGCAACAAAAATGCTGACGAGTTCGCCGGTGTTGGCGGCCCAGCCCAGGGCTGCAATGGCGACGCCCAACGCCTCCAGGCGGGATTGAGAAATAGACATTGTGACGAGGTTGCGGCGCAGCGAGGCTGCGGCGGCGACAGCGTTGTCGAGAGCGCGGGTAAAATCACCTAAATGAACGGCCGGACTTCGCACGTCGATTATCGATCTTTAGCGCTAAAACAAAAAGGGCGGCCCGTAGGCCGCCCGTCTTCGACTTTGTCTGCAAACCTTAAGCGTAGGTAACACGCACCTGCGCGCGGCGGCGGCGCATCGTGACACCAGCAATTCCGAAGCCAGCGATCATCATCGCCCATGTCGCCGCCTCGGGAACGCCCGTGACGCTAACATTGTCGAAAACCACATTGCCGCCGCTCGCGGTCGTGGCATCCGTGAAGGACAGAACGGCCGTGCCGCCCGACGCGACGAAGCTCGTCATGATCTGCTGCCCCGGATTGGTGCCCGGGGCCTGCGTTTGCCCACTACCGGCGTAGATCGTGCCGCCATCGATCGCCACGTTGTAATTCCAGTTGGCACCGGGGACGTTGTCGCCCGATTGCAGGAACGACACGGTGTACGTCTTGCCAGCGGTCAGGCCGCTGAGCGTCCGGCTCGCTGAAGAGCCGACTTCCTGAAGCCAAACCGCGCCATCGGTGCCGGTCACGTTGGTGGCAATCAGAACGTGGGGAAACCCACCGGCATAACCGTCAGAGAACGTCCAGCCAGCGGCATTGGCGCTGTAATAAAGCGGGCTCGACCCAAACCGATCGGTCGTGTCATTCTGCAGGAATGCGCCGCGGAATGCCGTCGAGTTGAAGTTCTCGCTGAGAACGGTCGTCGCTTGCGCGGCGGTCGAACCGGCGACGGCAAGCGCCGCTGCGATGATGGCAATGCGCATATTAAAACAAGTCCCAATCAAAATGTGTTGATAGTTAACTCGCGCGTAGAAGGTTTGCCAACGCCCGGCAACTAAGTGACAGGCGTTTGAGTGCCACTGAATCCCTGATTGGCACATTCGGGCTGGAAAAGGCGCGAGCCCGCCACCAGCGGATAGTTATGCCGACAGCCCAGCGATGCTCGTCCGCGCAACCATTTGACTATGGTACGACGTGCGGACGTCAGGCAGCTTCCGTGCGCACCCCTTGTCAGAGAAGGTGGTGAAGGTTGTCAAATATGGCAGCTATAATCCAACTGCTCGTCGTGAGCGCGACCGCCCATGCCCAATCGCGCCGCGCCTTCGTACCAAGGATCCCGCCGACGATCAGGTCAATAACAATATGGATCAGAAGAATGGGCAGGGCCGTTGCCCTCGGACGAGGAAAGAGCCTCCGCTAGGCCCTGACTCGTTAGCAGGCTCCGGCTCAATCCACGCTTGCGATGCCATTGCCAAGAATGTGGCAATGCCAACGGCGTTGCGCCCTCCACAATCGCCACTCGTTTGAGCTCGTCATTGGACTTGTCTGCGACACTGATCGTTTATGCACAAACGACCTGATTGCTCACCGTCACCCAATCTCGGTCATCCGCGTCCGGACTGGACCGTGGCAGCATATGGAGCATCTTTATGTTCATCTGCTTCCTATGTGCTTCCTGAGCCCAAACGCAAAAAGCCCCGCGTAGGCGGGGCCTGTGTAAATATTTGATTTTATTAGATAAGTTGGTTGCGGGGACAGGATTTGAACCTGTGACCTTCAGGTTATGAGCCTGACG
>NZ_CBCRXM010000008.1:30000-115413 GCF_965137005.1 Sphingomonas antarctica
ATTGCGCGGACGGTCGTCGCGTTGGCCGCGATCCTCACGCGGACGATCGTCGCGCTGCTGTTGCTGCGGACGATCCTCGCGTGGACGGTCGTCGCGGCGCGGCTGTTCCTGACGGGGTGGCAGCTTGAAGCCGAAATCGTCCTCGCCATCGTCCTGGCCGTCCTGACCATCGTCCCCGTCATCGCCATCATTGCCCTGGCCGTCGCCGCGCGGTTGGCGCTGCTCGTCCTGGCGCGTGCGGCTTTCGCTGACGACGCGGAAATAGTGATCGGCGAACTGAAGGTAATATTCCATCAGCACACGGTCGCCGGCCTGTTGCGCGTCGCGCGCCAGACCTTTGTATTTTTCGAGCAGCTGCGGCGCATTGCCGCGCGCGCGATTGTCGATGCGGTTACCGCTTTCGGGCCCACGGCCATTGCCACCCTGGCGGTTTTGTCCACCGCCGCGTCCGCGCCTGCGGCCGGACTGCTGTCGCACATTCATCAAGGTATTGAGCATCCTTCGCTCGGGGACTTTGCCCCATCTGTCCTGCCCCCGCCCGCGCCGGTCCTTGCCGGTTTGCCCTTGTGAGGTTCGGCCCGTGCCGGTCTCATGCGGGTGTCTATGGGGGTAAGGCGGCACCGTCTGGCGGTGTGCCTTGGCCCTTATGTAGCGACTCGATCCCGGCTTACCAAGGGGAATTTTAAGTGAGCATCAGGCAACGTTCGTGGCCGCCCAGATCGCGCCTCGTGCCAATCGTAAGGCCGCTGTCCGCGAACAAGGCGGCAACCGCCGCAGCCTGCCCCGCGCCAAGCTCGATGCACGCAACCCCGCCCAGCGCGATGACACGCGGGATCTGCCCCGCCAATATGCGATAGCAATCGAGCCCGTCGTCGCCCGCGAACAAAGCCGAATGCGGTTCCCATTCGCGCACGCCCGGTCCCAACACCGCCGCATCCTCGATATAAGGCGGGTTGCACAGGATCAGGTCGAATGGCTCGTCGATCCCTTCTGCCCAATCGCCGATCCCGAACGAAGCCCGCCCCGGCGCAATGCACCCCCCATTCCGCCGCGCGACCACAAGCGCCGCCTCGCTCGCGTCGATGCCCAACCCCGTCGCCCCTGGCCACTGATCGAGCGCCGCCAGCAACAGCGCCCCCGACCCGGTCCCCAGATCGAGCACCCGCGCCGGCGCGCGTTTGCCAAAATGCGCCACTGCCGCGTCGATCAAGGTTTCGCTGTCGGGCCGCGGGATCAACACGTCGGGCGTGACGTCCAGATCGATCGTCCAAAACCCGCGCGTGCCGGTGATATAAGCCACCGGCTCCCCTTTGAGCCGCCGCACGACCAACGCAGCAAACCCCGGCGCATCACTCAGGCCGCGCGATACAAGCTGATCACGCTCCACACCTGCTGCATGCGCCAGTAGAACCTCGGCATCCAGCCGCGCCGTTTCGGTCACGACGGCCAAAGCCGCCACAGCCTCAGTCAGCGTCACCTAGCGCCCCCATCCGCGCCGCCTCATCCTCGGCGATCAGCGCGCCGGTCAGCTCTCCCAACTCGCCCTCCAGGATTTCGGGCAGCCGGTGCAGGGTCAAATTGATGCGGTGGTCGGTCACCCGCCCCTGCGGAAAATTATAGGTGCGAATGCGCTCGGACCGGTCCCCCGATCCGACCATCGCCTTGCGATTGCCCGACCGCTCGCTGGCCAGCCGCTCGCGCTCCTGCTCGTACAGCCGCGTGCGGAGAACCTTCAGCGCCTTGGCCTTGTTCTTGTGCTGCGATTTTTCGTCCTGCTGAATCACCACCAGCCCCGTCGGCAGATGCGTGATCCGCACCGCCGAGTCGGTCGTATTGACCGATTGCCCGCCTGGGCCCGACGAACGATACACGTCGATGCGCAAATCGGCGTCGTTGATCTGGACGTCGACTTCCTCCGCTTCGGGCAGCACCGCCACCGTCGCCGCCGAGGTGTGAATGCGCCCGCCGCTCTCGGTTGCCGGCACGCGCTGGACGCGGTGGACGCCGCTTTCGAACTTCATCTTGGCGAACACGCCTTGCCCGGTGACGCTGGCGATCACTTCCTTATAGCCGCCGACTTCGGACTGTGACGCGGAGATCAATTCGACCCGCCAGCCCTGCAATTCGGCAAAGCGCTGATACATCCGGAACAGGTCGCCCGCGAACAACGCCGCCTCGTCGCCGCCAGTCCCCGCACGAACCTCGAGCATCGCCGAACGCTCGTCCGCCGCATCGCGCGGCAGCAATTTCAGCGCCAGCGCGCGCTCCGCTTCGGGCAAAGTCTCGTTGATCGAAGCAAGTTCCTCCGCCGCCATCTCGCGCAGCTCGAGGTCCATCTCCCCCGACATGCCGTCGAGCGAAGCCCGCTCAGCCCGCAGCCGCCGCACCTCCGCCGCCGCATCGGCGACCGGCCCCAGCTCGGCATATTCCTTGGACAAGGCGATGAACTTGTCGGTTGGCAAATCGCCCGCCGAAAGCTGCGCCTGCATTTCCTCGCGACGCCCCTCAATGGCGGCGATGCGTTCGTCTGACACTGTGGGGGTCATTCAGGTCTCGGCGAAAAAATGGGACTGCCGACAACGGCGTGCGGAAATTTGTCCTTGCCAAGCGCGAGCACAATTCGGTCTGCAATGCCGCCCTCAAAACGGCCTGTCGATCCTAACAACTGGTCTAGTTCCACATTGCCGATGTTCAAGCTGAGGCTTTCGCCCCGTTTTTCCACATAGATTAGGAGAGTGTTCGGCCGCTTCCGTGCTTTCGAAGCTCGATCCCGAGCTGAGCCACGATAGGATACGTTCGCAGCGATATTTTGCGCTCTTAGCTGAGCGGCCACTCGTACGCAGGCGCCCTCATCTTCGCGCTCTTCAGGGATCACTTCTACGAGATACTTGGGCTGGGGCACTTCGACCAACATCCCCAACCGCTCAATCCCGGCAGCCCAACCGACCGCCGGGGTATGCGGCCCGCCTAGCATCTCCATCAGCCCGTCATAACGCCCGCCGCCAAGCAAGGTACTCTGGCTCCCCATCTTCTCAGCCGCCGCGCTGCCCGCATCGGGCACGAACTCGAACGCGGTGTGCCGGTAATAATCGAGCCCGCGTACCAAAGTCGCCGCTTCCTCGAACTTCACGCCCGCCGCGCGCAGCCCTTCCTGAACCTTGGCGTAGAAATCCGCCGCTTCACCCGACAACACCATGGTCGGCGCGTCGACCACCGCCGCCGCGTCGCGCGGGTCCTTGCTGTCCAAAATCCGCAGCGGGTTGGTCTCCAATCGGCGCTGACTGTCCTCGCTCAACCCCTCACGGAACGGCGCGAAATGTTCGACCAACGCCGCGCGCCACGCCTCGCGGCTGTCGCCATCGCCCAGCGTGTTCAGCTTGAGCGTCACACCCTCGATCTTCAACTCGCGCAACAACTGGTCGGCAAAGCACAGCAGTTCGACATCCGCCGCCGGCTCCGCCGCACCGATCACTTCGGCGTCGAGCTGGTGGAACTGCCGAAACCGCCCCTTTTGCGGACGCTCGTACCGGAACAAAGGCCCATGCGTCGCGACCTTCATCGGCGCGAACTGCCGCCAGCCCTCGGTCAGGTAAGCGCGCGCGATCCCTGCCGTAAATTCGGGCCGCAGCGTCAGCGAATCCCCGCCGCGATCCTCGAAGGTGTACATCTCCTTCGAAACCACATCGGTCGTCTCGCCCAGCGTCCGGCTGAACACCGCCGTCGCCTCGAACACCGGCAACTCGACCCGGCCAAAGCCGTACAACCGCCGCACGCGTTCGAACGTGTCGACGACATGCTGAAAGCGTTCGGCCTCTTCGCCGCGCATCGACTGCGTGCCGCGGATCGCGCGGGGTGTTTCGATCTTTGCCATTGAGCTCGCGCCCTTATTCAGATGCCCGCGCAAAGGAAAGAAGCGGGACCCCGGATCAAGTCCGGGGTGACGATATGTTAAACACCAAATTGCCGTCCCGGGCTTGACCTGTGACCCAGCTTCTTCTTCTCTCCATCATGCTCAAATTCATTCGCGACAAGATCGCGCCACCGCGCTTCATTGCGTTCGTCGTTACCGCGATCATCGCGGGCCTCGTCGCCAGCACGCACATGCCTTGGTCGAAATCGCTGATGATCGGCTTCGACGTCGGCGCCTTGGTCTTTTTCGTGCTGATGTCGCCGCTGTTGTGGAAGCGCGAAACGGCGGCGGGGATGCGCCGCGCCTCGCGCGACAACGATGCCAATCGCGCCGTCCTGCTGGGCATTTCGACCATCGTGTCGCTGGTCGTCCTGACCACCGTCGCGCTGGAACTCGGTGGCAAGGGCAAGCCCGACATCGTCCTGATCGTGACGACCCTGGCCCTCGCCTGGCTGTTCGCGAACACGATCTACGCGCTGCATTACGCGCACCTTTATTACCTTGAGGACAAAGTCGGCGGGCTGGATTTTCAGGGCGATGACGATCCCGACTATGCGGACTTCGTCTATTTCGCCTTCACGCTGGGGATGACGTTCCAGACGTCCGATACCGGCATCCAGACCCGCCGTCTGCGTCGCATCGTGACGATCCACAGCTTTGCCGCATTCGTGTTCAATATCGGCGTGCTTGCCTTTACGATCAACGTGTTGGGCGGCTCGAAATAGCTTGGCGTTGCGATTGCGGAACACGCCTTCTAAGCCCGCCGTCATGAAAACAATCCGCATCGCGGCGCTGGTCGCTGCCGCTCCGCTTGCCCTTGCCGCCAATTCGGCACCGGTCTGGGTTCAGCATGTCGACACCATCCCGGCACCGCAGGACAAGCCCTTTCCCGGCACGATCACGCTGAAGGTCGATGCGACCGATCTCGATCGCCGCATCTATACGGTGCAGGAACGCATCCCCGTCGCCGCCTCGGGCAGCACGACCCTGCTCATGCCTAAATGGCTTCCCGGCAATCACTCGCCGCGCGGCCAGATCGAAAAGCTCGCCGGGCTGGTGATCAGGGCGAATGGCAAGATCATTCCGTGGACGCGCGATCCGGTCGACGTTTTCGCCTTCACGGTCAATGTGCCCGACGGCGTCGCCAATCTCGACGTGTCGTTCCAGTTTCTCTCGGCGACCGACGGCGATCAGGGTCGCATCGTCGTCACGCCCGACATGCTCAGCCTGCAATGGGAAGCCGTGTCGCTTTACCCGCAGGCTATTTCACGCGGCAAATCCCGATCCAGGCGAGCGTGACCTATCCCAAGGGCTGGCGCGCCGCGACCGCGCTGCGCGGCGTTACCACCGGCGACACCGTCAAATATGAAACCGTCAGCTATGACGTGTTGCAGGATTCGCCCGTCCTCGCCGGTCGCTTTCACCGCGAAGACGATCTCGGCCATAACGTGTTCCTCAACACCGTCGCCGACGATCCCAAATATCTCGCCGCCAGCCCGGCACAGCTGTCGCTCCACCGCAACCTGGTCGATCAGGCGGTCAAATTGTTCGGTGCGCGCCACTTCGACCATTACGACTTCCTGTTCTCGCTGTCCGATCAGCTGGGCGGCAGCGGTCTCGAACATCACCGCTCGTCGGAGGATGGGGTCGGCGCCAAATACTTCACCGATTGGGAAGCGAGCCTGCCCGATCACAACCTCCTGCCGCATGAATTCACGCACAGCTGGGACGGCAAGTTCCGGCGCGGCCAGGATTTGTGGACGCCCAATTTCAACACGCCGATGCGCGACAGTTTGCTGTGGGTCTATGAAGGGCAGACGCAATTCTGGGGCTATGTGCTCGAAGCGCGCTCGGGCCTCGCCACCAAGCCGCAAGTCCTCGACGCGCTGGCCTCGATCGCCGCGGGTCTCGACAACCTCCCCGCGCGCGACTGGCGCCCGTTGATCGACACGACCAACGATCCGATCATCGCCTCGCGCAAGCCCAAGGGCTGGCTGTCCAACCAGCGCAGCGAAGATTATTACAACGAAGGCATGATGATCTGGCTCGAAGCGGATGCGATCATCCGTACGGGTACTAAGGGTACGAAGGGCATGGACGATTTCGCCCGCGCGTTTTTCGGCATGAACGACGGCGATTATGGCGAACTGACCTACACCATCGACGACGTCGCGCAGACGCTCAACAGTGTGTATCCGAACGACTGGAAGGCCTTCCTGACGCAGCGATTGACCCGCACCGGCAAGGGTGCCCCACTCGATTGGGTCGCGGCCAGCGGTTACGAACTCCGCTACGACGACACACCGTCGGTGTTCACCAAGGCGGTATCGGCGTCGCGTAAAACACTCGATCTCAATTATTCGCTGGGCATCAGCGTCGGCAAGCCGACGGGCGCGACCGTGTCCAAAATCTCTGGCGTGATGTGGGACGGACCGGCGTACAAAGCCGGACTGACGGTCGGGCAGGAACTGGTGGCGGTGAATGACCGGCCCTATACCGACGAGGCGATCAACGATGCGATCAAGGCGGCCAAGGGCGGCCGCGACCCGATCCGCCTGACCACCAAGACGCAAGGACTGGTCAAGACCTATGACCTGCGCTGGAATGGCGGCCTGCGCTATCCGCACCTCGTCAAAGTCGCCAAGGGCGACGGCCCGCTCGACAAACTGCTGGCGCCGCGTCCTTAAGGAACAACCATGAGAATTGATCTGATCCCCGTCGGCGATTCACCGCCCGACCGCGTCAACGTGATCATCGAAGTGCCGCTGGGCGGCGAGCCCGTAAAATACGAGTTCGACAAGGCATCGGGCGCGTTGTTCGTCGACCGCATCCTGCACACGCCGATGCGCTACCCGGCCAATTACGGCTTCATCCCGCACACTTTGGGCGAAGACGGCGATCCGCTCGATGCGCTGGTCGTGGCGCGCTCGCCGATCATCCCCGGCGCGGTGATCCGCGTGCGCCCCGTCGGTGTGTTGCTGATGGAAGACGACAAAGGCGGCGACGAGAAACTGGTCACCGTTCCCGTCGACGAAACCTTTCCTTATTACGAAAAGGTCGACAGCACCGACGACCTGCCGCCCATCGTGACGCAGCAGATCCAGCACTTTTTCGAACATTATAAGGATCTCGAGCCCGGCAAATGGGTCAAGATCAAAGGCTGGGGCGACGCCGCCAAGGCCAAAGAGCTGATCCTCGAAGCGATCGAGCGCGCCAAGGCCGAGAAGTAACCCGGTCGCGTCTCTGCGATTCCAGATAAGACAAGCCAATGCCGCGGCTCATCTTGTTCAACAAACCCTATGGCGTGCTGTGCCAGTTTACCGACCGGGGGACGGCGGGTTCGCCGCGCCCGACACTGTCGGACTATATCGATGTGCCCGGCGTCTATCCGGCCGGGCGGCTCGATCTCGACAGCGAGGGTCTGTTGCTGCTGACCGACGATGGCCGGATGCAGGCGCGCATCGCCGACCCGAAATTCAAGCTGCCCAAAACCTATCTCGTCCAGGTCGAGGGCGACATCGCCGAGGACAGTCTTGCGGCACTTCGCAATGGCGTCGAGCTGAAGGACGGCAAGACCCGCCCGGCCAAGGCGCAACGCATCGACCCGCCCTCCCTTTGGCCGCGCGATCCACCCGCTCGCTTTCGCAAGACCATCCCCGATTGCTGGATCGAACTGACCGTCCGCGAAGGCCGCAATCGGCAAGTGCGCCGGATGACCGCCGCCGTCGGGCATGGCACCTTGCGACTGGTACGCTGGCGGGTCGGTGACTGGACACTCGACGACATTGCGCCCGGCACGTCGCGGGAAATCCTTGTCTAGTCGTCCAGATCGAACATCAAGCTGCCCTGGTCAATCAACCGGGCGATCAGGGGCGCGGCATCCTTCATTAGCGCGGGTTCGACGATAATCCGCGCCGAGGCGCCAAGGGTTTCGGCAAATCGCGCGGCGCCACCCGCTGCGTCGAAACTCGCGCCATCGACGAACAGGGTCACCGCATCGGCTCTTCCCCGGACAAACGAAAACCGGCTGGCCGGATTGCGGATCAGCGGCACGCCCGCCGCCACGCGAGCCGTGATCGTCCCGGTCGTTTCAGCGACCTCAGGCGCAAAATCCTGATCGGCATATTTTGGCGTGGTGTTATATTCCCCGAACCACCGCGCAAACGCATCGCGATCCATCATCTTGTCGGTGATCATCGCGTGCAGGCTCGCCAAGTCGCGCGCGCAAATTTCCCCCGGATTGTCCTGCGCCGCCAAATGCGGATCGGCATAGCGATCGTCCTCGGCGATTTCGCTCAGCAGATGATCGCAACAATGTGCGATCAGTTCGGACCGCGATGGTGCGCGAAACCCGATCGAATAGGTCATGCAATCGTCGCCGACCGCAATGCCATTATGGGCAAAGCCCGGCGGCACATAAAGCATGTCGCCCGGCTCCAGCACCCATTCCTCCGTCGCTTCGAATTCCGCGAGCAGGCGCAAATCGTCATGCGGCAACAATGGTGTCGCCGCGTCGCACAGGCCGCCGATCTGCCACCGCCGCCGGCCCAACCCCTGGATCAGGAAGACGTCATATTGGTCGAAATGCGGCCCCACGCCGCCACCGTCGCTGGCATAGCTGACCATCACATCGTCGATCCGCCAGTTGGGAATGAAGCGAAACGGATCGATCAGCGCGGCGACGTCCGGCACCAGATGATCGACCGCCTGAACCAGCAACGTCCATGGCCGCTTCCCCAATTTCCGGAACCGCGTCTCGGGCAAGGGCCCATGCTCGACCTTCCACCCGCCGCGCTTCTGGACGATCAGCCGCGACTCGGCGCCATCCTCGCACGCCAATCCGGCCAGCTCATCCGGCTCGAGCGGATTATGCCACGCGTCCCAGGCATTGCGGATGAGCAGCGGCCGCTTCTGCCAGGTGTCGCGGAGGAACACGTCGCTGTCGAAATTGGTGAGGTGCATGTTGGCGCGCATAAGCCATGTCCCGCCGTGACGCGAACCTGCGTCGGAGAGCCGGGGCTTGACCCAACGCGCCGCTTCTCCTTCACCACAGCCAAGGGGAGAAGATATGGAAGAACGCATCCTGTGGCGCTGGGCCGCCGCACTCGGCGTCGTCGCCTTGCTCGTCAGCCAGGGCTTCGGCCTGTTCCACGGGCTCGCCGCCTGCGACCCCGCCAGGAATTCGATCCTGTTCTTCGAATATGCGCGCATCCCTGCCGATGCCGCGCGGATCATCGCCAACGACACCTGCCGCACCGCCCAGGCCTCGGCGCTGTGGTATGACGGGCTCGCGTTCATCCCGGCTTACGGATCGTTCCTGATTCTCACCGCGCTCGCCGCGGGTGGCCAGTTGCGCTGGCCCACCGTCGCTGCAGTGATCGTCGCCTGCCTGTGCGACGAGGTCGAAGGGCTGACGCTCGGCAGCATCCTTGCGCATCTGCCGGGCGACGCATCGAACTATGCCATTCTGATCCCGGTCGTCCGCATCAAATTCGGACTGCTCGGGCTGGCCAGCCTGCTGATCGGCGGGACGTTGATCCGTCGCCGCACCTGGCTGATCCTGCCCGGCGCGATCGCCATCGCCGCCTCCGCCCTCGCGCTGGTCAGCGTCACCGCCGACAGCCGTATGCAGGTCATGACGCTCGCCTTCGCCATCGCCTGACCGGTCCTCGTCCTCACCAACCTCGTCATGGCGTTCCGTCCCGACCCTCGTTAGGGCGGGACATGGATTCGATACTGATCGTCGATTTCGGGAGTCAGGTAACCCAACTGATCGCCCGCCGTGTCCGCGAAGCGGGCGTTTATTGCGAAATCGCGCCGTTCAACGCCGCCGATGCCGCGTTCGACCGCATGGCACCCAAGGGCCTGATCCTGTCGGGCGGCCCCGCCTCGGTCACCGACATCGACTCGCCTCGCGCACCCCAACGCTTTTTCGAGGCCGGCCTGCCGATCCTCGGCATTTGCTACGGCCAGCAGACGATGTGCGAACAGCTCGGTGGCAAGGTCACGTCGCACGGGTCGGGCGAGTTCGGCCGCGCCTATATCGAAGTTGCCGACGGCTGCCGCTTGTTCGACGGCCTGTGGGACGAAGGCTCACGGCATCAAGTGTGGATGAGCCACGGCGACAAGGTCGATGCCCTGCCCCCCGGCTTCCGCCCCGTCGCGACCAGCGAAGGTGCGCCCTTTGCGATCACCGCCGACGAAAGCCGCCGCTTCTACGGCGTCCAGTTCCACCCCGAAGTCGTCCACACCCCCGATGGCGGGAAACTGATTGCCAATTTCGTCCGCCACGTCTGCGGCGCGGCGGGCGATTGGTCGATGGCCGGCTATCGCGACGCCAAGATCGCCGACATTCGCGCTCAGGTCGGCGACGGCAAGGTCATTTGCGGACTGTCCGGCGGCGTCGATTCGGCGGTTGCGGCGGTGCTGATCCACGAAGCGATCGGTGACCAACTGACCTGCGTCTATGTCGATCACGGCCTGATGCGCCTCGGCGAAAGCGAGCAGGTGGTCGGCCTGTTCCGCGAACATTACGGCATCCCGTTAATCCACGTCGAAGCCGAAGCGCTGTTCCTCAACGGGCTTGCCGGGCTGACCGACCCCGAAGCAAAGCGCAAGTTCATCGGCAAGACCTTCATCGAAGTGTTCGAAGCCGAAGCCAAAAAGATCGGCGGGGCAAAGTTCCTCGCTCAGGGCACGCTCTATCCCGACGTGATCGAAAGCGTCAGCTTCACCGGCGGGCCGTCCGTGACGATCAAGAGCCACCACAATGTCGGCGGCCTGCCCGAACGCATGAACATGGCGCTGGTCGAGCCGTTGCGCGAATTGTTCAAGGACGAGGTCCGCGTGCTCGGCCGCGAACTCGGCCTGCCCCCCGCCTTCGTCGGCCGCCATCCCTTCCCCGGCCCCGGCCTCGCCATCCGCATCCCCGGCGAAGTCACCAAGGACCGCTGCGACATCCTGCGCCAGGCCGACGCGATCTACCTCGAGGAAATCCGCAACGCCGGCCTCTACGACGCGATCTGGCAGGCCTTCGCGGTGCTGCTCCCGGTCAAGACGGTGGGCGTCATGGGCGACGGCCGCACGTATGAATCGGTCTGCGGCCTGCGCGCGGTGACCTCGGTCGACGGCATGACCGCCGACATCTACCCCTTCGACGCCGCCTTCCTCAGCCGCGTCGCCACCCGCATCGTCAACGAAGTCGGCGGCATCAACCGCGTGGTTTACGACTATACGAGCAAGCCGCCGGGAACGATCGAGTGGGAGTGAACCCGGCCGCGGCCATCGGGCCGAACGTCCATCACATGTCGGGGACGATCAGCAGTTTACCTTTCGGCAGGCCGGTCGTTTCCAAGGCGACGATGGCCGGTATCGCTGCCGAAAGCGGAACGGTTTTGGCGATTTTGGGCTTGAGTTTGCCCTGAACCATCGCGTCCGCGATCTCGGCCATTCCGTCGGGCGTGGCCGTCCCGAAGACGGTTTTATGGCGGGCGGACACCAGACTCCGGATCATCTTGGCCGGGGTGATCACGATATGGAGCGCCACGCCGCCGCGCTTCAAAAGCGTACCGCACTGCTTGAGCGACAATGCGCCCGCGGTGTCGAAGACCAGGTCGAATTGACTGGCATAGGTGCCGACGTCGAACTGGCGATAATCGATCGCCTCGGTTACGCCTAACTCCAACGCCTCTTCACGGTCAGACGCGCTGCAACTGCCGGTAACAACCGCGCTTCGGAAGAGCGCCAACTGCACCGCCGCGCGGCCCACTCCGCCCATGCATCCGGAAATGAAAACCGATTGGCCCGCGCGAAGTTTGGCTTTGCCGACGAGCGCGGTCCACGCCGTGATGCTGACGATCGGCATGGCCCCGGCAACCTCGAAGGAAATGGCCGGCGGCTTTTTGAAAACATTCTTTTCCTGCGTCAGCATCGCTTCGGCAAAGGTGCCCGCTTCCTTCATGTCGGTGGCACCGAAAACCTCGTCGCCGACATTCACCCGCGTGACGCCGCTCCCGACGGCCTCGACGACGCCGGCGAAATCGTGGCCCAATCCGCGCGGGAATTGACGCCCGGTCATCGATTTCACCTCACCGCGCCGGATCACCCAATCCATCGGATTGACCGACGCCGCGCGCATCCGCACGCGGACCTGCATCGGCGCGGGTTCGGCCAGCTCGACATCGTCCAGCCTCAATTCCTGCGGACCGCCGTATCGGCTATACTGTATGCGTTTCATGCCACACTCCTCGATCTCGACTTCGCCGCAGCGGCGATGCATCTAAAGGTCATGGACTGACACTAACCATAATGACAGTTGCTGACAATATAGGAGTTGAGGGGTGCCGCGAAGCGGGGTTGAGGCAAGGCGCCGTTTGCAGGGCGCGGCGTTGGAATTGTGGAGCGCGCGCGGTTACGACGCGACAACGGCCGCCGAGATCGCAGCTCGCGCCGGGGTCACCGAACGAACGTTTTTCCGGCATTTCCCGGACAAGCGCGAGGTTTTGTTCGATGGCGCCGCCGCCATGCGGACGCTGGTCGCAGATGCCCTCGAACGGACACCGTCCATACTGCCGCCGTTTCAAGCGCTCCGGGCGGCGTTCGGCGCGGTTGAACCGCTACTCGCCGCGAACCTCGCCTTTTCCGGAACACGGCAGCGGGTCATATCGGAAACGCCGGCATTGCAAGAGCGCGAATTGTCGAAAAGCGCCGCTTTGACCAAGACATTGGCCGACGGGCTTCAGAACCGCGGCGTCGATCCCGACGTCGCAAGGCTCGCGGCTATGGCGGGGATGGCGGCGTTCGGTCACGCCGTCGCCGCGTGGATGAGGGTTCCCGAACAAAGTCTGGACGCTCATCTGGCGCTGGCGTTCGATCAACTAAGCGCGTTGTCGGCCCCGGACGTGCAGAACGGACGCCGATAATCGTGCGCGTCGAGGACTTCACACAATGAATCTGTACGGCATCCCAAACTGCGAGCAATTATTTTCTATCCGCGCAGACGCCACGTCGCTCTAAGTGGCTGGATGCCAACGTCCGCTTTGCGCGCGGGCAATTCCGCTGCAAACGACTGCTATTGGGTGGCAAGCCGTCATATGCGTGCCATCTGGCTCGCGACCGATGTTATCCGCAGTCGGGGTCAAGCGTGTTGAATGCGTCTCGTCGCACGACGCTTTATCTCGCCTACGAGGCCTAGCCCGCCGATCATCATCGCCCAGCTTGCAGGTTCGGGAACAGCGCCAGCCGCAGTTAGGAAGTTGTTCGACGCTGAAGTAAATGTCACAGTGCTGGGCAAGGTGAAACGAACTGTCGATGTGTGGGAGAAATCAACAGTCGAATCGGCATACGTAGTGCTACGAAGAGTCGAACTGAAGTCGACGATAGTTGAAGCTCCACGAAGATTGAACACCCCGGTAAACAACATTCCGTTCTGGGTCAGCGTAGTCGAATATGACTGCCAGTTTGATGCGCCTGGCTGGAAGCCAGTGGGACCAGCCCTTGTGGTATCGTTTTGAATATAAAGTCCCGCGTTATTTAGAAATAACGTGCTGCGAATGGCCCCGGTTCCCGAATCGAATCTGCCTGAGAAGCTACCGTCCAGACCGTAAGACACAGTGATAGGCGTAATCTGGTCTGCATTGGCACCTTGTACCAAGAAAGTAAGACGATCCGTGATGGCTGATTCAGAGCGTGTCGCTGCTGGCTCTCCACCAAGCCTTGCATCATTTGAAGAACCGTACACACCCATCTTGCCCGTCGACATGTCCGAGTATGCTGATGCAGCGGCATTGATCGGAGTTTGCGAGAACGAGGACTGTGCGCTTGACCTAGCGTTTGCCACGATCGTCCGCGTCCCGTCATCGTGATAACGAGGCGAGGACTCATAGAATCCGTTGTCGCTCGTACCCGCACGTGTCCAAGCACTGGTCCCTACGGTTTGCGCGCTTGCAAGTTGGGTCGCAAAAACAGCAAGCCCGATGGCAAAAGATGCTTTGATCAAAGCGGAACTCATCACTCTACGCCCCCCATACTGCGCCCACGCCATTTGTGCGGACCCCACCCAGTAAAAATGGTCGACCCGAGTTTGGCAAACAATAGGCCAAATGGGCTAGGCAGAGGAGACCCGCACCACTTTGGCACAGTTTGGAAGTTCGAGACGTTGAACGTCCGGTTTTCCGCGTCATTCCAGAGAATCGTTCCTCGCTCATCGGTGAATGCTAGCGTCCGCTTGCAGGCAGCGCCACCAGAGCCATAAACGGTAACAACTGGGGCGTTACCCGACAGACAGCTTTGCGCCCATTTCCGGACGTTCGGCACGATTTTTGCCAGTCCCAAAAGCGGTCATAGGTTCGGCCACGCGAACGAGCACGATTGGCTGATTAGCGGAAGTCCATAGCGCCTTCTTAGTCGCACAGTCCCAAGGCGCGGGCGCGGAGCACCGCCTGCACCCGGCTCTGCGCGCCGAGCGCGCCGAACAATTCGGTCAGGTGTGCGCGCACGGTACGTTCGGCGATACAAAGGCGGTGACGGATTTCCCTGTTGCCATGTCCTTCGCACAGCAAAGCAAGTACCTGGCGCTGGCGCTCGGTGAGCATAGGTGCGTCGCGATGGCCCGCGTCCCAGCCTTCGCCCCCGGCTGCGATCGCCTCAATCCGCTCGACCATCGTTGCGGGCTCGGACGCCTTCGCGATATAGCCTTTTGCACCGGCTACGCGTGCTCGTTCACGGGCGGCAGCATCGTCGCGGCCCGAGACGATGGCGCAGGGCAGAAGCGGCACGGCATCGGCGATGCGCGCAAGAGTTTGAAATCCGTCCGCACCGGGCAGTTGCAAATCGATCAAAGCGATGTCGAAACGCTCACGCAGCACCGCGATTTCGGCATCTTCACCGCGGCCTACCGCGGTGCACAGCCACGCCGGACGCGCTTCCCCGATCATCGCTGCGAAGCCTTGGCGGAACAACGGATGATCGTCGACTAGCAGCAGTCGCATGTGCATCCCCCGCGCGACATCGTGCTGCGCGGGGGTTTCCGATCAAGCGGTCACGTAGGTGACACGGCGGCGGCGGATCGCCCCGCCCAGAATGCCGAAGCCGCTAAGCATCATCGCCCAGCTGGCGGGCTCGGGCACCGCGCCGCCACCAATGAAGTTGAACCCGCCGTTGCCGAGACCGCCCGGTACGTTGAAGGTCAGGTTACTGCCATATTGGCCAAGCTGCGTATTGTAATTGATCGTCGGGTCGATGAACGCCGTCGCATCGCCGGGACAGCTATAGGGAAAACAGCCGCCATTACCCGATTCGGCTGTCGCACCCATCGAGAACACCGCGTAGAAGCTGTTCGGGTCGCCGCCGCTGAATTCCGTGCCGCGCCTGAAGCCAAGGTTCATTGACCAATTTCCCGTGGTGCATGGCCCCGTGCTGAAATAATATCCGCAGTTGGACGAGAAATTATAGCCTGTGCCCGGTCCATCAAACTGGCTGTAAGCGCTCACGATGCCCTTGGCAGTGCCACTAATCGAGATTCCATAAGCACCCGACACGCTGGCAAGCGGCCCGTGCGCGAGGATTGCGGCAACGGCATCGGCGACCGTGCTGTTGCTTGCGGTCAAGGCGAGACTGTAGCCCAGTCCAGCGCTGACGTCGTTGCGTCCATAGTAATCGCCTTGGTGTGAGATCGCGGTTGCCCGCGCACTGGCGATGTCGGCGGTGAACGTGATATGGGAGGTGTCGTCGCCCAAACTATACGGAGCATCGGTCAATACGGTACCTCCCGGTCCGTGGCCGAAGATATAGACCGTTGGAATGCCGTTGGGGTAGTAAGTTTGACCCTCCAGAACATTGCCTTCGGGCGCGACAAAAAAGCTTCCCAAGCGAGACGCGCCGATTACGGGTGCGCTTGGCGGCGGCGGCGGGCTCGGCGGTGGACATGAATCGACTCCGCAGCCGCCGCCCTCAGCGGCGGCGGGCGCTCCGGACAAAGCGATAACCGCGCAAGCGGTGGCGACGAGCAACGAGTGCTTCATGAGATAGCTCCAACGATGGGCAGCCGTCGCGACTTGTATCGGCTTTGACGACGTTTCCTTTGCGTTGAAACTCAACAGCTTCTCAATTGCCTAAATAGGCATAGTCCCGCCGGTGATCACCGTCCTTGTCTTATATTGGGACCGGAACCCGTATGAGTCCTATGAACGACAGGTTTGCGCCTGAAGCCTGGTCGTTCCAACTGGCGAAGGAATGCCGAAAGCGGTCATCTGTTGATGGCGGTTTTGAGGTCAAATAACGGCTTGAAGTGGGACTTTTCTGACGTTCCTTGGGATATATCGAATGTCAGCTTACGCCCACAACTATTTCTTCACGAAAGCAGCAGCTCCCGAGATCGACTGGTTGGTCGCGCCAGCACTGTTGCTGATCGCATAAGTAATCCCAGCCTGTGCGCCGCCAACTCCAGATAAAAATCCTTGGATCGAAGCGGAGCATCCGCTGCCACTGCCCGCACATGCGGCGCCACCCGTGGGAACCGGGATCGACCCGGCAAATTGGTACGGATTGGAAGGATTGGCGATCGGTCCTCCGTAGCCCAGCGTGCTGGCCGTCGTATCGGCCGATCCTCCTGCGGTCTTCATGGCGTAGGCGGTTCCGCCGACAGTGGCGACGAGATCTAACCCGACATGCCGGGTTGCAAACCCCACTCCCATAGTGCCCGTCAGCGTCCCTGGCGCCTGAGAACCGTCTGCGATGGTTGGGGCGGTCGCCCCAGCGAGCGCATAGACAGCCGATCCCGTGATCGGGACTCCCGTTGCCGGGTCACCCGTGACGATATGCTGTCCCTGATTAGCCGTGAACGTGCCTTGCACATTGCCGGTGCTGTAATTGTTGACGCTCGAGCCATTGGTCCAGCGTGACCAAGCGATGCGACCGACGCTGGTAACGTCGGAGACGCCGGCCTCCGCTATCGTCGTGCTCCCCGATGCCGCCTGAACATATTGCCCGTCATCATAGCCGGTGATCGCACCCGTGGCCGTTGAGGTGACCTTGTACGATTGCGAAGTCCCGCTCACGAGCAGATTGTCCTTGGACCCATTGGCTCCGTTGCCCGAAAGCCGGATGACCGAAGCAAAGGCCTGTCCGGTCCGTAACGTGCCCGCCGTTGCCGCCGGGTAGGTTGGCAAAGCCGACGTGCTAGTTTTGGTAAACAACGCCGCGCCACTGATTGCAGGATACAAATTGAGATCGCTATGCGCGCCAGCCCCATCGAATATGCGATAGACGACGCCTGCGAGACCGACCTCGGTTCCACCGGTCTGTATACCAACACTGAGGATGCATGCCGAGCCACTCTGACAGTCGTGCCCCGTCGCCGTTATGGCGGTCCCGCTAGTCGTAAAGCCCAGGCTTCCAAGCGGAACGGTGGGACGCGAAATGCCGCCAGCGGTCAAAAAAGTATATACGTCGGTTCCCAGCGCATCGATCGCGGTGATCTGACCCTCCAGGCCATATGTAGCTGCCGCATAACTGGCACCACTACCTGTTACCGAAATGCCCAGTTTGCCAGTGAAAGATGCCGAACTCGTCACGCGGCCGTTGCTGTAGGTGGGCATCGTCGCGGCCGCGAGCGTGTAAGAAAATAATCCGCCTGCGGTTGGCGCGACTGGCTTGGCCAGCGCAATGTAATGCGCACCTTGCGTAGCGAAAAACAATGCAGTGCCGGAGGTCGATGTGTCTACAGCGCCGCCATTCCAGCGACCGATCTCCCATCCCGCACCAGCTGCCTGATCTGCAACACTTGCCGTCGTGCGACTAACGAGGGTGCCGCCAATGGATTGCAGCGCTCCGGTTGAATCATAGGTCAAGCCGATTTGCGGAAACTGGGCGAGCACCGGTATGCCGTTCGCAGAGTCCTGCCCAACGATCGTGACGGCATTAACGCCCGTGGTCAGTCCGCTTCCCGCAGAAGAGCCCGATGTCGTGCCCGACGGGACCGATGTGGCGAGATTGTTGGCACCGGACAGGTAGAGCGCAACCGCTCCGTCCAGTCGATTGCTTATGTCATACACGAGCGCTGCTCCCGTCAGATCTTTCGAGAATCCGCCCTTGAGGGACCCTGTGCAACTGGTCGTGCCGGAGCCGGACACGCCGCATAGTTTGAATGTGCCGCTTGCTGTGAACAACGTCGAGAAATTGCCCGATCCGTCGATCGATGAGCCGAAGGTGTTCTGCTCGGGATGAGCGACGCCGCCGGGCGTGGTGAAGGTATATATTTGATTGCCGGCGGTCTCGGGCATCATTATCGTCGCCTGGAAACCGATTTTGGGTGTGGTACCGAACGCAACAGAAAGCCCCGCGCTCGTGAGTGTCCCAGGCGCGGTCGAGCCATCTTGGAACGTCGGCTTGGTCGCCGAGACGAGCGAGTAAGTCGCAATCCCTCCGGATACGGGCAGCACGGCGATCGCCGAGCCGAAGGCATAATGCAGCCCTTGATTGGCGGTCGCCTTGATGTCGCTCGGATAGATGCCGCCTGTACCTTGCCCATTCGCCCACCGTCCGATGGCAATGCCCCCGTTCGCATAAACCTCGAGGTTTTGCATCGTCCCACGCTTTTCGCTGGTGCCGCCAAACAGCAAGGCATCCATTCCACCCTGGGCATCCAACGTCGGCTTATAGGCAACAGATGCCTCGACGACCTGACCCTGCTGCGCGGGTGAGAAATAAGGTTCGGCGAAAGCGCCGGTATAGGTCGTGCCCGGAGCCGCAAGGGTTCCCGACCCGGTATTCCCCGGCGGGCTTGGCAATGGGGCCGGCCCTGGCGTTGGCGTCGGCGTCGGCGTCGGCGTCGGCGTTGGTGTCGGTGTCGGTGTCGGGGTTGGNGTTGGNGTTGGCGTTGGCGTTGGCGTTGGCGTTGGCGTNGGCGTNGGNGTGGGCGTCGGCGTCGGAGCAGGGGTTGGTGTTGGAGCAGGGGTTGGCGTCGGCGCTGGTGTCGGAGTGGGCGCGGGCGTAGGTGTCGGCGATGGGCTTGGGGTCGGGCTACCGGCGATGGGGGAAATCAGGCGCTGGGCGTCCGCGATCAATTGGGCAAGAACCGCCTGATTATACTGGCTGTTGCCAACTAACGTTTTCAAATACGCCAGGACCTGCGCCGGCGTGCCGTTGGGCAGCGCGGGAATGGCGGGGTTCTGCGTGATCTGTAATAGTTGGACAGGATGGGCAGGATCTCCCAGCGGAATGACGGGTGGCACCGCCTGCGCGCCCGACGCGAACACCAGGCCGGGACTTCCGCCGACGCTCGCATGATAGGCCTGGCCCGGATTGAAGGTGCGTGTCACCCCGCCGCTGGTCAGCGTCAGCGCGCCGTCGATCGGCATGCCGGCAATGCCGTCCTCGTCGATCGTGAAGGTCGCGCCGCTGCCTATTTGCGCGCTGCCTTGCGGGAAGGTCAGGCTGACCGGTCGCCCCGGCGAAAACACCGTCGCCGAACCCTTGGCGATGATCAGCCCGCCATCCGCGCCGATCGCGAAATCGGCCGGTCCGACGAACGACACCAATGCGCCATTGTCGAGCTGGATCTGTACCGTGCCGCCGTCGCTGACCACGCGTTCGCCCGGCGCGATGTCGCCGGTCCGGGCGCCGGTGGTGAACAGGATCCGCGCGGCATCGGCGCTGGACAAGGCAAGCGGAGCAGCCGTGGCGAGCAAGGCGGCGGCGATCTTGAAGCGGCGGTTCATGGTCATTCCCCGGTCAGAATTCGAAGCGCACGGCGACGGAGCCGGTCACACGGTTGTAATCGTACAGATCGATATTGCTGGCGTTGCGCGTGTAGGTGGCGAGCGGGCGCACCGTGACGCGCGGCGCGACGAGCACGCGAAAACCCAATGCCGCATCGAATTGCGTGTCGTGGCGCGTCTGCAGGAACAGCGGGTCGGGCGCGCGATAACCGCGATATTCGATCCCTGCGCTGCCCAGTATCGAGAAGCGTGTGCCAAGTGGTTTTTCGAACCCCATCCGCCCGCCGACGAAGCCGTTCGACGCATTATTGCCCGCCGCGCGGCGGGTTTCCTCCAGCCCGCTGCTCACCGCGATGAACGTCGTCTTGCCGGTGTAGCTGGCGGTCGCGGTGTAGCGGTCGGCGTCGCGCAACGGATCGGTGCGGTAATCGAGGCGCGAATATTGCAGCCCGAAGGACAGCGCCTGTCCGCCCGCCGTGCGGTGGGTGTATTGGCCGATGGCGCTGTACGCCTGACGATAACTGTCGCGGTCGAGCCAGAATTGCTGGGCCTGCCCGCTCAGCGACACGACGTCGCGATTGGCGCGCGTGAAGCCGACCCCCGCCGTGCCGGTCAGCGTCCCCTGATCGAACGTGCGGCTGCCATAATTGTCGCGGTACGAACCGAGCAGCGAGGCGAACAGCCGCGTCTGGCGCGACACGCCGCTGGCGACGCTCAACCCGCCTTCGAAATTGCCGAACGCTTCGTCGATTCGCGTCGCGGTGCCCGACAATGCGGCGGGGCCGAGCGAGGCGAACAACGGCAGCGTGATCGACGTCAGCCCGGTCGCGGTGTTGATGTTGCTGTCATAGCCGCCGCCGGCTTCGGCAAAACCCGACAGGCTGGTGCCTCCGGCGCGTTGTTCGCGCCGGAGTCCCCCCACCAACTGGTTGAAACGTTGCCGCACCGGATCGGGCAGGCTGGGATCCTCGACCACCGTCGAAAACTCACGCTCGGCGGTGTCGACATCGCCGGTCAGCGCATAGACGCGCGCGAGTTCGGCGCGCGCCGGGGCGTTTTTGGGCTGGACCGCGAGAACGCGCTGAAGCGCGATGATCGCCTCCGCGCGGTGCCCGCTATCCTCGGCGGCGAGGCCCAATGCGTAATCGAAATCGGGATCGCCCGCGCGTGTCGCGGCGAGCGGCGCGAGCAGGGCATAAGCCTCGCCAGCGCGACCCTGTTGCGCCAGCGCCAGGGCTTGCTGCACCGGGGCATCGGCAGTGGCATAGGCCGGACCCGCGATCACCGCGGCGGCCAGCGTCAGCCAGCGCCAATTAACCCGCACCCGCGAAATATCGCTCCGCGATTCTGCCACACAGACCCCCTTTGTTGTTGCAGCTCTTGAGCCATCCATCACAGTCAAGGGAGCCCCATTTGGGGTATGCGCGAACAGCATCGCGTTGATTTTACGTCCCGAAGCGGGACTGCGGCTTGCGCGTGACGATGCAGCAGCGCAGCGTCGGGATATGACCGACGCCACCCGCATCTCGATCGACGCGCTCGTCGCCGATCCGGCGTCGTGGCGGCCGCTCGACCAGGATGCGGCGGCCTTCGGCGAGGCGCTGGAACGGTCGGCGCGCGAATCCGGACCGCCGATCACCTTGTCCGCCAACAGCTTTGCGTCGGCGGCAGCGCGCGCCGACGGAACCATCGTCGCGCGCGGATTGCGCTTTACCGAATGGTGCGACGACCAGGTCCACCGCGTGTTCGACCTGCCATCGCATGCCGACCGGCCGCGCGTTTCGCTGATCGACGATCGCGAGACCGGTCAGCCGGTGGCGATCGCCGCGGCGGGCCACGCGGTCGCCAGGTCATGGCCGCTGGCGGCGAATGTGGCGGCGGCGCTGGCCTCGGGCGAGGCGGCCTATGGACTGCTCGCCTTCCGTCCCGATCCCGGTCGCTGGCGGACGATCGGACGGGTGTTCGGGCTGACCGGCGCGCAGACGCGGCTGGTTCAGGCGCTGACCGAAACGGGCGATTTGCGCAGCGCGGCGCATGGCTGCGGCATTGCGTATGAGACCGCGCGCAAATTACTGGCCTCGGCAATGGCGCGCACGGGGGCGGCCGGTCAGGCCGAACTGATCCGCCTGACGCTGCGCCTGAGCATCGGCGAAATGCCGCCCGAGCGCCCGCCGGTCGCGCTGTTGCGCGACCTGTTCGGCGGCACCGAGCGCTAGGCGCGGCTGGCGACGTTGATCGCGCGAGGTGACAGCCGCGACGATGCCGCCGCCACGCTCGGCATCAGCGCCAATCGCGCCAAGGCCGATCTGAAAACGGTGTTCGCCAATTACGGCGTCGACAGCGCCGCTGCCTTGTCGCGTCGCGTCGCCGAAATCGCCGCGCTGCATGGATTGGCACAGGCGTGCGAAGTGACCGTCGGGCTCAACGGCGCATCGTCCGAACTGTTGCGCTTCGTCCCGCGCCGCTGGGCGTCCGGACGGATCGCGGTGGTCGATCATGGACCGCGCGGCGGACGTCCGGTCGTCATCCTGCACAGTAACGTCACCGGACGGCATCATCCGGCGCAATTCATCACAGCGTTGCAGGCTCGCGGGCTGCGACCGATCGCGTTCGACCGCGCCGGATTCGGCCTGACCGACCCCGCGCCGGGCACGCCGACCGAAGCCGGTGTGAACGACACGATCGAGGTGATGGCGGCGCTGGACGTGGACCAGCCGCTGGTCGTGGCGCGGTGCTGCACCGCGTCGGTCATCGCGTCGCATTTGTCGGCGCGAGGCCTGGTGGCGGGGGGGGTGATGCTGTGGCCCGAAGGTCCGCGCAAAGACGAGCATCGCGGGCGCGATCTGGTCGACCGGTCACGCGCGATGTTTACGCGTTTTCCCGGCCTGGCGCGGCGTTTTTCCGAATATGTCGCGGCTTATGCCAGCGATGCGGTGCTCGAGCGGGTGTGGCGCACCGCATCACGCGGCTATCCGCTCGACGCCGCATTGTTCGACGATCCGACCGCGAAAAAGGAAATATTGCGCGGCACCAAACAGGCGGTAATCGGCCTGACGGGCATGCTCGACGAAGCCCTCGAACTGGGACTGGGGCCACAGCCTGCCGCGATCGACGGACATGGCTGGACGTTGATCTATGGCGATATCGAGGAGGATGGCGATCTCAGTTCGGCCATCGCGCATTGGCGTCATGCATTGCCCATGGCCGATCTGGTGAAACTGCCATCAGGCGGCAATTTCCTGCACATGACGCATTGTGCGGACGTGGCGGACCGCGTTGCAGGAGCATGTATCCAAGCGCGCCTCGCCCCGGACACCGCAAAACTGGCTATCGGGGCAGATTGGGCAGCGTATACCGGCCATGCTTACCGCCGTAGCGTTGGCCAAGGTAGCGGGTAATCTGTTCCATGTCAGCGGAGGCCGCCTTGGCGGTTTCGGCACAGCATTTAAGAGGACCGTCCGCGACACCGGCCGCGCGCTGACTGACCTTGTGACACAGCTCTTCCATATCGGAGCGCGTCAGGACGTTCTTTTCGCGCAGCAAACACAGCAGGCTTTGCAGCATGATCAGGCTTTCGTCGCCCGAATCGATGGTGCGAACGGTCGTTTCGTCCATCATCATCTTCCTCTTCTTGGAAGAGAAGCTACGCCGATTTATCGGTTTGGCAAGCCCGTCTCGCGCAACCCGCCGCCCAGGGTACGGTACAGCGTGACGAGGTTGGTCGAACGCGTCAGGCGCGTCGTGACCAGTTGCTGGCTGACGGCGTAAGCCACCCGTTGCGCATCGAGCGCGGTGAGGAACGAGTCGACGCCGACACGGTAGCGCGCGTCGGACAATCTTGCCGCCACGCCCGCCGATTCCGCACGCCGGCTTTGCGCGGTGATTTGACGATCGATCGTGCCGCGCTGCGCCAACGCGTCGGCGACTTCGCGGAACGCCGTCTGGATCGCCTTGTCGTAATTGGCGACGGCAATATCGCGATTGGCCTGTGACAACCGGACATTGGCCGCACCCTTGCCGCCGTCGAAGATTGGCAAATTGATCGACGGCCCCGCCGAATAGGTTCCGCTGCCATTGCCGAACAGGCCGGACAGCGCGCTGCTGATCGTACCGAGCGTCGCGGTCAGCGAAATCGTCGGGAAACGTGCGGCGCGCGCTGCACCGATATTGGCGTTTTCGGCAATCAGTTGATGCTCGGCCTGCAGCACGTCGGGGCGGCGGAGCAGCAATTCGGACGACAGTCCCGCCTGAAGATTGTCGAGTGTCGCGCGGCCTTCGCCCAGCGCGTCGGGCAATTGCGCGTCGGACACGGGCGCGCCGACGAGGAGTTCGAGCGCGTTGCGGTCCTGCGCAATGCGCGTCTCCAGCACCGCGATATCGTTGAGCGCGCCCTGATATTGCGAATCCGCTTGCCGCGCTTCGAGCTCGCTCGCCACCCCGATACGGAACTGCGCCTGGGCCAGCGTCCGCGTCTGTTCGAACGCCTTGAGCGTCTGGCGGGACAGCGCCAGTTGATCGCGGTCCGCCGCCGCCGTGAGCCAGGCATTGGCGATCTCGGCGATCAGGCTGATGCGGGTGGCACGCTGTGCTTCCTCGGTCGCGAAATATTGTTCGAGCGCCGCTTTACTCAGGTTGCGGACACGGCCGAACAGGTCGAGCTCGAAGTTCGAGAAGCCGACATTGGCGGTGTAGACCTCGATATTCTGGCTGCCGCCGCCCGCTGCGCCGGCATTGGCAGCAAATCCGGCGGTATTGGTAAAGGTCGCGTCGCCGGCGACGCCCGTCGATGGCACCTGATCGGCACGCTGGACGCGATAGCGCGCCCGCGCGGCGAGCACGTTGCCTGCCGCCACACGCAAGTCGCGGTTGTTGTCCAAGCCCTGTGCGATCACCGCCTGAAGACGCGGATCGACGAAGAAATCCCGCCAGCCGATGCGGCTGATATCGGGCGCGTCGGTTGCGGCGGGCGGATAGATGCCCCCCTGCGGCAGCGACGCCGGAACCGCGCCAGCCGGGCGAAGATAATGCGGCGCCATATCGCAGCTGGCGAGCAACGTCGTGGCGACCAACGCCGCGAAGATCGATGTCCGGGTCATGCACCCTCCACTGCGGGTTCGTCATGAACTTCCGCATTCGCCTTGTGGCGTTTCTTGAACAGACCGAGGACCACGACGAAGAACAGCGGCACGAAGAAGATCGCAAGCACCGTCGCCGACAACATGCCGCCGACGACGGCGCGGCCAATCGCATTCTGGCCCCCCGCACCCGCGCCATTGGCGATGGCCAGCGGGAACACGCCAAAGATGAAAGCGAGGCTGGTCATGAGGATCGGGCGAAGGCGCAGTTTGGCCGCCTCGATCGCAGCATCGAACGGCGCCAGTCCGTCGCGCAGTTTTTCTTCGGCGAATTCGACGATCAGGATGGCGTTCTTGGCCGACACGCCGATCGTGGTGATCAGTCCGACCTGCAGGTAGATGTCGTTGGACAGGCCGGTCAGCGTGGCAGCCAGCACCGCACCCAAAATTCCCAGTGGCACGACAAGCAAAACCGAGATCGGCACCGACCAGCTCTCGTAAAGCGCCGCAAGGCACATGAACACGATCAGCAGCGATAGCCCGTACAGCGCCGGGGCCTGCCCGCCGGACAGCCGCTCCTCATAACTCAGACCGGTCCATTCCAAACCCGTCCCCGGCGGCAGTTTGGCATGGATCGCTTCGATCGCGGCCATTGCCGCACCTGACGATTCCCCGGGGGCAGGAGTGCCCAAAATCTCCATCGACGGCTGGCCGTTATAGCGGGTCAGCTGCACGGGTCCCTGCGCCCACCGGGTGGTGGCGAATGCACTGAAGGGGGCCATCGTTCCGGTTTCGCCGCGGACATAGAAGTCGCCGAGGTTTTCCGGAGTCATGCGATACGCCTGATCCGCCTGGATGAAGACGCGCTTCACGCGTCCGCGGTCCACGAAGTCGTTGATGTACGAACCGCCCCAGGCGCTCGAGATGGTCTGATTGATGCTCCCGAGGTCCAGCCCCAGCGCCCGCGCCTTGTCGTGATCGACATCGATCTTGAGCTGCGGTGCGTCGTCCAGCGCGTTCGGGCGGACGCCGACCAGCGATTTATTCTGTGCGGCCATGCCCAGCATCATGTTGCGCGCCTCGACCAGCTTGGCGTGACCGATCCCGGCCTCGTCGACGATCTGGACATCGAAGCCCGTCGCATTGCCGAGTTCCGGCACCGCCGGCGGCACGATTGCGAAAATCAGCGCGTCCTTGAATTGCGACAATGAGCCCATCGCGCGTCCGGCGATCGCCGACGCCTTGTTCGCGGAACCGGCCCGATCTTCCCAGCCTTTCAGCGGAATGAAGGCGATGCCACTATTCTGCCCGGCCCCGGCAAAACTAAAGCCGTTGATCGTGTAGACGCCCTGGATGTTCTTCCCCTCGTTCTTGAGGAAATTGTCGCGGATCGTGTCCAGACCCTGTTGGGTGCGCGCCGTGGTCGAGCCCGCCGGTCCTTGCACCAGCGCGATCATGATGCCCTGATCCTCCTCAGGCAGGAAGCCGGTGGGCAGGCGTGCGAACAGCACGCCCATGCCGATGAAGATCAACGCGTAGACCAGCACGGAGCGTTTCCACCCGCCGATCATGCCGCGCACGCTCTTTTCATAACGGGCTTGGCCGCGGTCGAACTTGTCGTTGAACCAGCGGAAGAACCGCGCAAGCGGGCCATTGCCTTCGTTCTTGTGCGGATCGTGGGGCTTCAGAATGGCCGCGCACAATGCCGGGGTGAGGATCAGCGCCACGCTGATCGACAGGACCATCGCCGACACGATGGTGACTGAAAACTGGCGATAGATGACGCCGGTCGATCCACCGAAAAACGCCATCGGCAGGAACACCGCTGACAATACCAGGGCAATGCCGACCAACGCGCTGGTAATCTCGTCCATCGATTTGCGCGCCGCGTCCTTGGGCTTCAACCCCTCGGTCCGGATCAGGCGCTCGACATTTTCGACGACGACGATCGCATCGTCGACCAACAGTCCGATCGCCAGCACCATCCCGAACAGGGTCAGCGTGTTGATGGAAAAGCCCGCGATCGACAGGATGGCGAACGTGCCAAGCAGCACGATCGGCACCGCGATTGTCGGAATCAAAGTCGCCCGGAAGTTCTGCAGGAACAGGAACATCACGAGGAACACGAGCACCACTGCTTCGACCAGCGTCTCGACGACCTGCTTGATCGACAGCCGGACGAACGGCGACGTATCGTAAGGAAAGATGACCTTCACATCGGGCGGAAACTGCTTGGCGATTTCGGTGACGCGCGCCTTGACCGCCGTCACGGTTTCGAGCGCGTTGGAACCCGGTGCCAGCTTGATGCCGATGCCGGACGCCGGCTTGCCGTTCCATTCGGAGGTAAAGCCGTAATTCTCCGCGCCGATTTCGACGCGCGCGACGTCGCCCAGATGGACGATCGACCCGTCCGAATTGCTCTTCAGGCTGATCGCGCGAAACTGCTCCGGCGTGTTCAGGCGGGACGCGACGGATACCGTAGCATTGAGCATCTGTTCCTTCGGCGCCGGCTGCGCGCCGATCTGCCCTGCCGAAACCTGTGCATTTTGCGCAATCACCGCGGCGCGGACATCCGCGATCGTCAGTGAATAATTGTTGAGCTTCAGCGGATCGATCCAGATGCGCATGGCATATTGCGACCCGAACATCTGCGTATCGCCGACGCCGTTGACGCGCGCGAGCGGGTCCTGAAGCTTGGAGACGATATAATCCGACAGATCGTCGGCGTTGTGCGCGCCATTTTCGGAGTAGACGCCAACGAACAGCAGGAAATTCTGCGTTGCCTTCGCGACGAGAATGCCTTGTTGCTGAACCTCCTGCGGCAGCAACGGCGTCGCCGCCTGCAGCTTGTTCTGCACTTGCACCTGCGCGATGTCGGGATTTGTGCCTTGTTCGAACGTCACCGTGATCGTCGCCGTCCCGGCCGAGCTGGACGACGACGAGAAATAGCGCAGGTGATCGATGCCCTTGAGCTGCTGTTCGATGATCTGCGTCGTCGTGCGCTCGAGCGTCTCGGCGTCCGCGCCCGGATAGGTCGCGGTGATCGAAACGGCGGGCGGCGCGATCGCCGGGAACTGCGCGATGGGCAGCCCGCGGATCGCGATGATGCCCGCGAGCATGACCATGGCCGCCAGCACCCAGGCAAAGATCGGGCGGTCGATAAAGAAACGTGACATGCGGGCTTATCCGGCCTTTGCGGGAGCGGCAGCTGGCTTGCTGCCGAAGGGCGACGGGTTCACGACCATGCCGGGGCGTAACATCATGCCGCCCTCGACAATGACCTTGTCGCCCGGCTTCAGGCCGCTTGTGACGATCCAGTTGTCGCCCTGCGCGCGCGAGGTCTGCAGGACGCGCGGCTCGGCCTTGTTGCCCGCACCGACGACCATCACGGTCGCATTGCCGCGTTCATCACGACTGACTGCGCGTTGCGGGACCAGAATGGCGCGCGATTGTGTTCCTTGGGGCAGAACGGCGCGCACGAACATGCCAGGCAACAGCAGCCCCGCGTCGTTCGGGATGATTGCTCGAACGGTTTGCGACCCCGTCGTCGGATTGACCGTCACATCGGTCAGACGAAGCGTACCCGTTTGCGGATAGATCGTCCCCGTTTCCAATTTGACCCGCACCTGCGTGGGTCCTGTGCGCGCCACTTGTCCGGCGAGCAGCTGTTCGCGCAGGCGCAGCAGGTCAGTGCTCGATTGCTGAATATCGACATAGATCGGGTCGAGCCGCGAGATGGTCGTCAGCGGATCGGCCTGCGATGCCGTCACCAGCGCGCCCGTCGTCGCCAGCGACCGCCCGATGCGGCCCGAAATCGGCGCGCGGATCGTGGTCCGCGACAAATCGATCTCGGCCGCCTGCAACGCCGCCTGTTGCGCGGCGACGTCGGCGCGGTTGCCCGCGGCAGTGCCTTGGGCATTCTCATATTCCTGCCGCGCGATGGCATTGATCTTGACCAACTCGCCATAACGACGCGCCAAGGCCGCCGATGAAGCGATGCTTGCGCGTGCCTTGGCGAGGGCGGCGCGCGCGCTCGCCACCTGCGCCTGATACGGCGCGGGATCGATGCGATAGAGCGGCTGTCCGGCGTGAACCAGATCGCCCTCAGTAAACAAACGCGCGCGGATCAAGCCGTTGACCTGTGGTCGCACATCGGACGTTTCGAACGGCGCGGTTCTGCCGGGCAGTTCGGTCGACAACGCCACCGCCTGTTCAGACACGACCACATATCCGACCGCAGTCGGCGGCGGCGCGGGATTGTCCTGCTTGCCCTGACAGGCCGACAACAGGACAAGAATCGACGCGAGGGCGGCACGCGTTGTGGACATGGTTGATTCCGCTGAAAAATTATGTGAGTGAACGATCGCTCACAAATGCGGCTACTGCGAACAAGGATGCTTCGTCAAGCGATGAACCGCGGAGAAAAACTTTGACCGGCGCATGTTGCAATGCCGTCGCCCCTGCGAGCAGGGCTGAGTTGCGGCGCCAACGCGTGACGCAGGCGGCGCGTAAATTGTTCATCGAGAACGGTTTTCATGCCACCGGCATGGCGCAGGTGGCCAAGACGTCGGGCGTGGCGATCGGGCAGATTTATCGCGATTTCGCATCGAAGGAAGAAATCGTCGCCGAATTGGTCGAAGCCGATTGCGGGCGGTTGATGATGTACGAAGTGCTCGAGGCGGCGATTCGCGAGAACGACACCGACGCGGTCCGCGCGTGGCTGCGCGAATTCGTCGAGCCCAGCGACAATCCGGACGATGCACGGTTGTTCGCCGAAATCCTCGCCGAATCGGCCCGCAGTGCGCGCATCGCGGCGATCTTTCGCCAGATTCAGGACGAGTTGCGCCTGCATATGGACGAGGCCTTGCGGCTCATCGCGCCCGGGGACGCGCTCACAGCGCAGCGTGCTACACTGGCCGATGTGATCGGTACGCTGTCGATCGGGATGACGCATCAGCAATTGATGCGACCCGACGTCGATTTGGCAGCCGTGGTCAGGGGCGTGCAGGCGACGCTCGACCGCGAATTGAACGCGCTCGTCGCCGCGTCGGTCGCGGCCAAAACTCCGGCCTGACGTCTTCAGCGCGTTCTGGTTGCGAAAGCGACCGTACGAATCGTCCAACTCAATGCGCCTGCCCAAAAAAATCCGACCGCAGCGAAGCCTTCCGGGTCTCGCTTCGTAGCTGTTCTGCGCGTATCAAGCGCGCAGGCGACTTTACGATGTTGTGTGCCGACGGGACCGAGGACAACCGATCGACAGGCGGTTGTTACAAAAAGTGTCCTGCGGTTGGGTTGTGCGCCGCACGTGGACAAGCTTTGGATCGGTCGATGCGTCGGCAGGGAATAGGGGGACACGGACGATGAGACGAGCGACGAAGATCATGATTGCGGGAGGCGCGGCAATGCTTGCCGTGTCCGCAGCATTGTTCATGCCGAACGATTTCCTGCGCGCCGCCGACCACCTCGATCCGCCGACCCGCACCGATGCCGCGTTCGACACCACGCCCGACAAGCCGGCCGATATTGCCGATGTTTACGCCTGGCACACCGCGACGTCGCTGATCATTGCGATGACGTTTGCCGGACCGCAGGCGAAAACCGCCCCGGCCACTTATGATCGTGACGTCCTGTACACGATCAACATTTCGAATGCGTCGCCGCGCACCACGCCGACATTTCCGATCACCGTCCGCTTCGGCGCCGACCCCAGCGCGCCCAATCAATTCGGCGTTCAGTTCACCGGCTTGCCCGGCGTCACCGGCACGATCACCGGACCGGTCGAAACCACTCTGGTAAAGGACGGCGTGACGGTCCGCGCCGGGCTGTTCGACGATCCGTTCTTCTTCGACCTGCAGGGGTTCCGGACGACATCGAGCACAGGCACCTTCGCGTTCGACAAGAACCGGGACTTTTTCGCCGGCCAGAATGATACTGCGATCGTCATCGAAATTCCCCGCAGCCGGATTGAGAACGGGACCAACCGGATCGGCATCTGGGGCACGACCGCGCGTTTCGGAGGACAGCTGTGATGTTGGGTAAAGCACGCCAACTGGCTTTCGTCGCGCCTGTCGCGCTCGCGCTCGGACTGACCGCCTGTGGCGATGATTCGTCGTCGGCACCGATCGTCGCGGCGCCGTCCCCCTCACCCAGCCCGTCGCCATCGCCGACGCCGACGAGCTTCAACGTCCAGCCCTGCCTGGATCAGGTCGTCCCCGGAACCACGGCGACGGTGGCCAGTCTGGTGGTACCGGACATGCTGACCATCGACCTCGCCGGAGCATCGGGCTTTCCCAACGGCCGCCGCCTGCCCGATCCGGTGATCGACGTCACATTGAACGTCCTGTTCCTCAAACTGTCGATCAATGGCCCGACGACACTCGCCTTCTTGCCGGTCAATCCGCCCGCGAATGACATGCCGTTCCGCACGACATTCCCGTATTTGGCGCCGGCACAGGGATCGCCGCCATTGTCGGCGACAACCGGCGTTAATTTCGATTTCCGAACCGATCCAGTCAGTGCCTATACCCGGGTCGACCGGATGGGCATGCCGGCAGTGGCGACCGCCCTTATCGGATCGTCGACCAAGAACGCCTATAACGATGCCAATCCGGCGGACGATGCGGCGGGCATGTTCGTGCCGTCGATCAAGTCCCAGTTGACCGCGTTGACCAACGCGCTGGCAGACGATTTCCAGCGCGCCGGGCTGACGGTCTGCGCAACGCCGATCTGATCGTGACCGATGAGGGGCGCGCCATTCGCGCGGCGCGCCCGATCCTCTCAAACCTTGGCGGGGGGCTGGCCTTGCCCCCAACCGCCGCGTCGATCGAATCCCGCCTCTGGAAGTTGGCGATCGCGATTCTGGTCGCAGGCTTGGTCGTCCTTGCCCTGACGCGGTTGCTGCATCCAGCGACCACGTCCGATCGAGCGCCACCCATCGACACCCTGCCGCTGAGCTATGGTCCGAAAAACTATGCCGCGGCGGTGGTGCTCGCCGACAATGCAGTGGCCCTGGGCACGGAGCGCGTGCGCGCCCGGCCGCAGGACTGGATTTTTCAGGAAAGCTACGCCCGCGCCTTGATGGGCCGGGCACGCCTGACGCTGTCGTTCGACGATCTTCAGCAAGCCACGCTCGCTCTGGCCAAGGGCAAAGCCGAGGCGATTGCCGGCAGCGGGCCGCTCCTGACCGATGCGGTGGCGAATTTCACCGTCCACCGCATGGCCCCGATTGCGCAGGATCTGCGCATCTTCGACGCCGCCGCGGTGCGACCCGACAAGGGCGACCGCGCCGAAGCCGAAGCGTTACGCGGCGACGTGGCGTTTTACTCCGGACAATATGGCCAGGCCGCGGCGCATTATCGCGCATCGGCGGCGATCGACGATGGCATGGGCCTCGCCTTTCGCATCGCCAATTTCGAATACAAGACCGGGCATCCCGACGCGGCGCGCGCCCAGTTCGAACGCAGCGCGCGGATGAATACCGCGCGCACCCGGCAGTTCATGGCCAATGTCTGGCTGCAAAGCGGCGTGGTCGAATTGTCGCGCGGTCGCTGGGACGATGCCGAAGCCCTGTTTCGCAAAGCCGACCAGACGTTTCCCGGCTATTGGCTGATCGAGGCGCATGTCGCGCAAATGGCGGCGTTGCGCGGCAAGCTCGACGAAGCGGCGCAAGCCTATCACACGATCATCGCGCGAACCGGGCAGCCCGATGTCATCGACGCGCTCGCCGTGCTGTACCGGGTGGCGGGCAACGGTCCGGCGAGCCGCGCCTGGGCCGCGCGATCGGCGCCGGTCTGGGATCGCCGGCTGGGGATGTTGCCCGAGGCGGCTTATGCGCATGCGCTCGAACACGAACTCGTGCTCGGCGATCCGGCGCGCGCGTTGTCGCTCGCCCGCGCGAATATGGCGGCGCGCCCTTATGGCGATTCGGTCACGATGCTGGCCTGGGCGCTGATCGCCAATGGCAAGGCGGACGAGGCCGCGCGCTTGGTCGAAGCGCTGAACAAGACACAGTGGCGCACCGCGCAGCAATATGGCGCCTTGTCGCAAGCCTATGCGATGCTCGGCGACAGCACGCGCAGCGATGCGGCACGCGACACCGCGCTCGACATCAATCCGCGCGCGTTCGACCCGAATGCGGCGCTGATCTGGTTCGGCAATCACTGATGCGCTGGCTTCTTCTGGCGCTCGTCTTGCTCTTCGCGCGCCCGGTGGAAGCGCATCTGACACCCAATTCGGAAGTGCAGATCGATTTCGGACAGCGCGAGGCGCAGGTCGATGTGATCATCCCGCTTGGCGAATATGGCTATGCGACCGGCAACCCGATCGATCACAGCGCACGGTCGCTCGACATGGCGCGCGCCTTCCTCACCAGCCGTATTCGGGTGACCAGCCCAGACGGCAAACCGTGGACAATCGCGATCGAGTCGATCGAATTCGTCCAGATCGCCGGTCCGCCCGATCTGCACGCCATTCTGCGGATAACCCCGCCGCCGGGCGAAACCGCGCGGCGGATGACGATTGTCTGGAATGCCGTCATCGACACCGTGCCCAGCCATTTCGTGCTGTTCGTCGCGCGCAGCGATTTTTCGGCGGGCAAGCTCAACGATTCGCGCGAAGTTCTCGGCGCGTTGCAGGGGCCACGCCGCACGCTGGCAATCGATCGTGGTGACGGTCGCGCGCTGAAGGGCCTGTCCGCGGCCATCTCGCTCGGCATGGAACATATCGCCGAGGGGCACGACCATTTATTGTTCCTGATCGCACTGTTGCTCCCGGCCCCCTTGCTGGCGGCGAGCGGTGCGTGGGGCGGTCCGCGTCAACCGCGCGACGCGGTTCGCAAGCTCGCGCTGATCGTCACCGCCTTCACCGTCGGCCACAGTATCACGCTGATCGGCGCGGCGTTTTTCGGCTGGCAATTGCCCGCGCCGCCCGTCGAAATCGGCATCGCGATTTCGATCCTGGTGTCGGCCATCCACGCCTGGCGGCCGATCTTCCCGGGGCGCGAGCCGGTGGTCGCGGCGGGGTTCGGGCTGGTTCACGGCCTCGCCTTTGCCACCGTCGTCAGCCGCTTCGGCCTCGGCATCGGCGAAAAAGCCGCGTCGATTCTGGGCTTCAATCTGGGGATCGAGATCGTTCAGCTTATGGTGGTCATCGCGATCATGCCGCTGCTCATCATGCTGTCGCGCACCCGCTGGTATCCCTATTTCCGCAAAGTCGGCGCTGGCTTTGCCGGCATCGCCGCGACGGCGTGGATCGTCGAGCGCGTCAGCGGGACACCAAACCCGCTCGCGGAGACGATCGATGCCGGGCTGAACCACAGTCTGTGGCTCGCTGGGGCGCTGGTCGTCTTGACGCTCGTCGCGCTGAAATACGGTCGCGACCGACCGGATGAGGTGGGCACCCTGCCGTTCGCCTCTTAAGTAACGACGCGCCGCACCGCATATTGCGGCTCCTGCCAAATCTTGCGCGCCATGATGTCGTCAAGGATGTCGACGGCGCGCCAGATGTCCTCGAAGCGGGTGTAGAGTGGCGTAATCCCGAACCGCGCGACGTCGGGGGTACGGAAGTCGCCGATGACACCACGCGCGATCAATGCCTGGATGATTTCATACGCATGGTCATGGGCGAACGAGATGTGTCCGCCCCGCGTCGCTGGATCGTCCGGAGACACCGGCCGCAACTCGGGACAGCGCGCCGCGACGAGCAAGGCGAACAGGTCGAACAGTTGCGCCGATTTTGCGAAGAGCGCGTTCTGGTCGACTTCCAGCATCAGATCGACGCCGGCTTCCAGCGCAACCATGCTCAGGATCGGCGGTGTGCCGGCGAGGAACCGGGAAATGCCGGGCGCGGGTTGATAGCGGGCGTCGAACACGAACGGCGACGCGTGGCCGAACCAGCCCGAGATCGGCGAGGTAATTTTATCCTGAAGGGCCTTCGCCACATACAGGAAAGCGGGGGCGCCCGGCCCGCCGTTCAAATGCTTGTAACCGCAGCCGATCGCCAGTTCGACACCATCACGTCCGAGATCGAGCGGCACCGTGCCGATGCTGTGGCTTAGATCCCAGACGATTCGCACGTCATGGCCGGCGGCGATGCGGTTCATCGCGGCGATGTCGTGGCGATAGCCCGACCGGTAATCGACCTGAGTCAGCATAACCAAGGCCGTCGCCGACGACATCGCCCCAACAAGATCGTCACGATCGACCACGCGAAGTTCGAGACCCAGCGTTCGCGCGGCCCCTTCGGCGACATAAAGGTCGCTCGGGAAATTACCGCGCTCGGTCAGGATTTCGGTGCGGCCGGGGCTCAGCGGTGCCGCCGCCATGATCAATTTGTACAGATTGACCGAGGTGGAATCGGTGACGACGACCTCACCGGGCCGAGCGCCGATCACACGTGCGATCTTGTCTCCGATACGGTGCGGCGCATCGACCCAACCGGCGTCATTCCAGCTGGTGACGAGGCCGTCGCCCCATTCTTTCGCGACCGCTTCGGCAACGCGCCGCGGCGTTTCGACCGGTAACGGGCCGAGCGAATTGCCGTCGAGATAGATGACATTCTCAGGCAGGCTGAACCGCTGACGAAAGGCGGCGAGCGGATCGGCGCGGTCGAGCGCCTGCGCGTCTTCGAGCGTCGGCATCGTCATTTGCTTGTCTCGACCGGGAGATGCAACGCGCGCTGGATTTCGCGGACCTCGGCCGCCCAGGCGGCGCTGCCCGGCGCGATCAGTTCGACATGCCCTTCGCCGGGAATGACGACCCGGCGCAGCACGACGTGCCGCGCCTTGGCGCGTCGTTCATAAGCATCGGCGAAAGACGGCGGCGCAATGCGATCGAGCGACGCGTTGACGAGGACCTGGTGCGTTGCAAACGGCATTAGTTCGGCGGGCGACGTATCGCGATAGACGTTGGGGCGCCCCTCGCTGGGTGTGCCGGTGAGCAGATGCACCGCTTCGACACCGCAGGTATCTCCGGGCGCTCTCTGTGCCGCCTCGAGGTCGGGAAGGCCACCGACACTGATCGCGGTGGCGATTTTCAACGGGGCCTTCGCATGGAGAGTGCTGTCGGCGGGAATACGCTCCCGTGCCGCGAGCCATAAAGCGAGATGGCCGCCAGCCGAATGGCCGAACGCGACGACGTTGGCGATGTCCAGATCGTAACGCGTGGCATTGGCGGCGAGTGCGTCGGCTGCCGCCGCGGCGTCGAGGAAAATGCCCGGATAACCGCCACCGGGCCGGTCGATGCCGCGATATTCGATGTTCCACACCGCGATCCCGCGCGCGCGCAGATCGCCGGCGATATAATTCATCAACGTGGCATCGGCGATATGGGTTTGCCAGCAGCCGCCATGGACCATCAACACGACGGGGTGTTTCCCGGCTGTTTTCGGCAGCCAGATGTCGACATGCTGAAGTGCATCGGCACCATATGACATCTGCGCGTCGGGTTGCGGCTTGGGACGGCTGATCAAATCGACCCACGGCATCGTCGCGTCGGTGCCGCCGGGGGAGACGAGCGTCAGTCCGAGCAAGGCGACTGCTGCCAACAATACATATTTCATTCCCGGCCGATCGTGATTGCCGTCCGATGATACACGAGCATGGCCGTGGGACAACGCGCGCCGAACAGCATTGCGCGATCTGTATTATGTGAGTAACACAGCTGCATGACCCAGCTCGATCTCACCAATGTGACCAAGACCTATGGGCGCAAAAACGTGCTGGACGATGTGACGATATCGTTTCCGGTCGGGCTGACCTTGCTCACCGGTCCCAGCGGCGCGGGTAAATCGACGCTGCTGCGCCTGATCGCGACGGCCGAGAAACCGACCCGCGGAAAGATCAGCTGGTACGGCGCGCCCTTTCCGGCTGCGCGTGCGGAACTGCGTCGCGTGCTGGGTTACGCCCCGCAGGCGGTCGATCTGCCCGACGACCTGACCGCGCGCGAATTTGCGCTGCACATGGCAGCGTTGAAGGGGCTCGAGCTTGGCGCCGCGGATCGGCAATTCGCAGCGATTACCGATGCGATCGGCCTGCATGCCGACATCAACAATCGCATCGCAACGTTTTCGGGCGGCATGCGGCGACGGCTGATTTTCGCTCAGGCGCTGCTTGGCGCGCCAGAATTGCTGGCCCTCGATGAACCAACCGCCGAACTCGACAGCGAAACCGCCCACCGCGTCGGAGCGCTGGTGCTCGACTATGCCCGCACCGCCGCGGTCGTGATGACGACGCATCTCGCCGACGATCTACGGCCTTCCGCGACCGCCATATTGCGGGTCGATGACGGCAAGGTCGCCACCGCGTGAGCGCGCTCGCCGTTGGGCAGTCTTCGCTGACCACGACGCTGAAACGCTATGCGCGCAGCCATGGCTTGTGGCTGATGCTGCTGGTCGGGCCGATCGGGGCGCGGTTCATGATCGCACGCGATGACGGGTCGGGCGTGCAGATCGCGATCGGCAACCATCTGCCGGTTATGACCTCCGCGATGCTCGGCATTTCGCTGGGCATCGTCGTTTCGACTTTGTTGCTGCCGATCGGCTTCATCTACCTCCGCGCCAACGTCACGCGCCGCCAGCCGTGGCAAATCGAGGAGGTCACGCCGGCGCGGCGCATTCCGATTGCCCTGGGACGGTTCGGCGCGGATGTCGCCGTGCTGTTCGGCATGTTGTCGACGCTAACGCTCGCGGGATGGCTGCTCGGCTGGCTGATTGTCACCGGCCCGTATGATCCGCTGCTGCTGACCGCCTGCCTCTGGCTCGTCGCCGGGCCGTCGGTGATGGGCCTTGCCGCGTTTCGCGCGCTGCTCGATGCATTTCCAGCGACGCGTCGCTGGTTAGGCGAGCCTTTGTTCTTTATCGCGTGGATGGCCAGTATCGCGATGCCCGCAGCGGTGAGCGGCGAGCGGTCGAGCTTCGCCTCGAACATGTACGACTTTGCCGGGTTCGTGCGTCCGCTGGTCGGCCCCGCCCCATCGATCGGGAATGATTTCTCGATCGGCAGCACGACCGGAATCCTGCCCGGCCGCGTGCCGCTCGATGTGCTCGCGGGCATCGGCGCGCCGGGTTATCTGGCGTCGCGCTTCGCCTGGGCGGCGATCGCCGTTGCGGTCGCGATCCTTGCTGGCCTGTTATACCGACCGCATACCGCGCGGCTGCAACAACGCTCCGTGGGCAGGATAGCGCGGCTGTTCGCGGCTGGTCCGCCGCCATTGGCGGTTGAGGGAGCGCCCTCCGCAGCGCCAGTCGCAGCGCCGTTTATCGGCCTGGTTGCCGCCGAGTTTCGCCTGATCGGCGGCGGCCGACTGTTCCACCTGCTCGCCGCCGCATCGGCGATTGCGGGCGTGTTCGGCGATTTCCGGCACGTCGGCAGCGCAGCGAGTCTGCTGCTGCTGATCTTCGGCCTGTCCGCGCATGCCGGGCGAAGCGAGGCGAGCGGGTTGCTGGCGCTGACGCGCACCACGCAAATGTCGCCAGCGATCCGGCGATCGGCCTTCCTCGTGGCGGGTCTTGGCTGGGCGATATTGCTGGCGTTGCCCGCCACAGCCCTGCGCCTGTCGCCGCAGCCATTGGTCCTGATGATCGGGACGACCGGTGCGGCGGCGATGCTTGCAATCGGCCTCGCGGCGATCAGCCGCTCAGCTTTCGCGCCGCGCCTCGTGCTGCTGATATTATGGTACGGCTATCTGTCGTCGTAACCGGTCGGATCCGAGGACCAACACCTTCGCGATCTGAATGCCGCAGTGCAACATACTTGTCACGATGAATCGCTAACGCTATGGGCCGGCACGCAAAAGGGTGCCGCTGCGTTGCAGCACCGGCACGTCCAAAAGGGAAAATCAAACCGATGATGAACGTTTTGTTCAAGACGACTCTGCGCGCCGCGACGGCGATGGCACTTTGTGCGCCAGCCACAGCCTGGGCTGCCGACGTTGCCGATGCCGCGCCCGATGACACGATCATCGTAACCGCGCAGCGCCGCAACGAAGACGCGCTCAAGGTGCCGGTTGCCGTGTCGGTGCTCAGCGGTGAGTCGGTCAAGGAATTCGCGGCAGCCGGTGGCGACACGCTGCTGACGCTGTCGGGCAAGGTTCCCAGCCTGTATGTCGAATCGACGACCGGGCGCATCTTCCCGCGCTTCTACATTCGCGGTCTCGGCAATATCGATTTCTACCTCGGCGCATCGCAGCCGGTGTCGATCATCCAGGACGATGTCGTCATGGAGCACGTCGTGCTCAAATCGAACCCTGCGTTCGACATCGCGCAAGTCGAAGTGCTGAAAGGTCCGCAAGGCTCGCTGTTCGGCCGCAACACCACCGCCGGCATCATCAAGTTCGACAGTGCCAAGCCCAGCGACACGTTCTCGGGTCAGGTCAATGCGAGCTATGGCACGTTCAACAGCGTCAACGTCGATGCCGGCGTCGGCGGACCGTTGACCAGCGACGGGTCGGTTTCGTTCCGCCTGTCGGCGCTGTACCAGCACCGCGACGACTGGATCAGCAACACCTATACCGGCGTCAGCGACGACGGCACCAAGCCCGGCACCAACGTCATGGGCGGGTTCAACGAGCGCGACGTGCGCCTGCAGATCGCGGCGAAGGCCGGCGACAATCTGAACCTGCGCCTGTCGGGTCATTATCGCGATTATGACGGCACCGCGTCGATCTTCTATCGCGGTTCGATCCTGCAAGGATCGCACGCACAGTCGCCGACGCTCAACCTGCGTCAGGTCGCGTATGACGAAGCGGTCAACAACCCGCAGGCGTACAAGACCTATGGCACGTCCTTGAAGGCCGATTACGATTTCGGCGGCGTCACGCTGACCTCGGTCACCGCCTATGAGCATGCCAAGGGCTTCAGCCGCGGCGACACCGACGGTGGCGCGGGCGTGAATTTCCCGCTCAACGGTGCGCCGTTCGGCTTCGGTGAATCGCAGGGTCGCCTGCGCGGCCTGAACCAGTGGAGCCAGGAACTGCGTCTCGCCAGCCCCGACACCGGTGCGTTCAAATGGCAGGTCGGCGGCATTTATTTCGACAGCCGCGACAAGACCGAATTCGACCAGCGCAGCTTCTTCCTGACCAGCAATGCGCTCGGCACCGCGCCCAACCCGAACAACTACGTCCTGTTGCGCAACGCCAACACGTCATGGGGGCTGTTCGGCCAGGCGAGCTATGAGCTGACCGACAAGCTGACGCTGACCGGCGGCGCGCGCATTTCCAACGACCGCAAGCACACCACGCTGCTGCTGCACCCGAACTTCGTCAATCTGAACCCTGTTCCGCCAACGGCTCCGGCGTCGTCCTATGCCTGCGGGACGGCGCAGGATTGCCGCCTGTCGGACACCAAGCCGAGCTGGGATGCCAGCCTGCTTTATGCCGCGACGGATGAAATCAGCCTCTATGGGCGTGTTGCCCGCGGTTTCCGCGGCCCGACGATCCAGGGCCGTTCGGCGGTGTTCAACAGTTCGTACACGACCGCGGATTCGGAAACCAACACCAGCTACGAAGCCGGCGTGAAGACCGCGTTCATGAACAATCGCGCGCACTTCAACCTGACCGGTTTCTATTATCAGGTGAAGAACATCCAGCTGAACGGCAACGACAGCAACGGCAACGGCGTGCTGTTCAACGCGAACAAGGCCGATGGCTATGGCCTCGAAGCCGAATTCGATGTGCGTCCAGTGCGCAACTTCCGTTTCAATGCGGGGCTCAGCCTGCTGCACACCGCAATCAAGGACAAGAACGTCTTCGCGCAGGTCGGTTCCGTGGTGATCGGCGGCGTGCCGACGCTGTCGCAGACCGTGCTCAATCCCGTCGTGCAGAGGGGCAACCTGTTCTTCGCGCAGATCAATGGCAATTCGCTGCCCAATGCTCCGACGTTCAACATCAACCTCGGCGCGCGGTGGGACATTCCGGTCACCGACGACAACCGCTTCTTCGTGTCGTCCGACTTCAACATGCAGGGCAAGGTCAACTACGTCCTATACAAGTCGGTCGAATATGCCTCGAACGGCCAGTTCGAGCTGGGCCTGAAGGCGGGTTATGTGTTCGGGCCGTATGAAATCGCCGGCTTCGTCCGCAACCTGACCAAGGAGCGTAATCTGGTCGGGGTGATCGACACCAACAACTATCGCGCCGGCATCTACAACGAACCGCGCGTGTTCGGCGTCTCGTTCAGCGGCTCGTTCCGCTAAACAGCCATCCGACCGGCATCATCCTCCAGCGGGGTGATGCCGGTATCGGGCTGGCCAGGCTTTAGGCAACCATCCGTTCGTTGCCCGTGCCCAGCAGCGTGGCGACCTGATCACAGCTCACCGGGCGGCTGAACAAAAACCCCTGGATGCTGCTGCACCCTTGCCCACGCAGCCGTGCGAGTTGATCTTCGTCTTCGACACCCTCGGCGGTGGTTTCCATATTGAGCGCGGCGGCGAGATCGACGATGGCGCGGACAATCGCCGCGGCGCTCGGATCGCTGGCGACGCTGTCGACGAACGACTTGTCGATCTTGATCTTGTCGAACGGAAAACTGCGCAGATAGCTGAGCGACGAATAACCGGTGCCGAAATCGTCGAGCGCCACGCGGACGCCCATCTCGCGCAGCTGATGAAGCAGCGAAACGACGATGTCCTCGCCGTCGAGGAACACCGATTCGGTGATTTCGACCTCGAGCCGCTGAGGCGCGATGTTGCTATAGGCGAGTGCCTGCAACACCACCGTCTTGAAGCCCGAATTACGGAATTGAAGCGGCGAGACGTTGACCGCGACACGCACATGCGGTGGCCAGTCGGCGGCGGCGCGACAGGCTTCGCGCATCACCCATTCGCCGATCGTGATGATCATCCCGGTATCCTCGGCAACCGGGATGAACTCGGTCGGCGGGATCAGCCCACGCTCCGGGTGGTGCCAGCGCAACAGCGCTTCGAACCCGCCGATGCGTTCGGCCTTCAGGTCATAGATCGGCTGGAAATCGAGGCTGAACTGACCGGCCTTGAGGGCGATGCGCAGGTCGAGTTCGAGGCGGCGACGGCGACGCGCCGCTTCGTCGAGCGATGGTTCGAAGAAGCGGAAAATGCCGCGCCCGTCCTGTTTTGCCCGATAAAGCGCGAGATCGGCATTCTTCAGCAAAGTGTCGGGGTCGCGGCCGTCACCCGGGCTGATCGCGATGCCGATGCTGGTGCCGGTGGCAACGACGTGGCCGCTCGCCTCCATCGGTTCGGTCAGTCCGTCGAGAATCGCCTGAGCCAGCGCGCGCGGTCGATCTTCGTCGAACCCCTCGCTGAGCACGATCGCGAATTCATCCCCGCCAAGCCGCGCGACCATGGCCTCGGGCGCCAGTTTCAACAGCAAATCGCCGATATTGAGCAACAGAGCATCGCCGACCGGGTGGCCAAGCGTATCATTGACCCCCTTGAACCCGTCGAGGTCGAGACACAGCACCGCGATCCGATCGTCGGCGCGATTGGCCCTGCCCAACGACTGTTCGAGCGATTGCCGGAAATACGTGCGGTTGGGCAAATTGGTCAGCGAGTCATGAAATGCGAGATGCGTGATGCGATGTTCGCGCTGGACGATCCCGGCGGACATGCGGTTGAAGCTGTCGGCAAGGCGGCCGATCTCGTCATCGCTTTCGATCAAGACTTCGGTGCGCGCGCCTTCCTCCAGCGATTGGGCGGCGATCTGGAGCGCGGCGATCGGGCGCGCAATGCTTCGCGACAGGCGGCCGCTGCCGAGGACGACGAGAATCAAGCCGATCAGTCCGGCCAAAGCGATGCCGAGCTGGATCGGGCGATAGGGCGCCAGCGCCAGCGCGGTCGGATAACGCAACAGCAACGCCGCTTCGGGCTGGCCTCGTGGTCCGGCCAGCGGCTTGGCCAGCGCATAAGCTTGCCCCGACGACAGGTTGAGCGTCGTCGGCACGCGCACACCGCGCGATTGTTCGACCAGCGCATCGATAGCGGGATCGGGCGCGAGCGAGGCGTCGCTGGCGATCCAGTGCCCGCGTTCGTGGCGCAGGATCGTTGCCGTGAGCGGAACCGCCGACAGCTTTTCCAGCGCCCGCATTTCCGCTGCGTCGAGTTTGACGGCAAGGACGACCCAGCCGATTTCGTTGGGCGCGAGGATCGGCGAAATGACCAGCCGGTAAACCGCGCCATTGGCGGTGACGACGGCATCGCGGCGGCCGCCGTCGAGTGCGCCGGGCAGAGCCGCGATCGCCGACGCCAGCGCGCCATGCGCACCGACGACCTTGCCCGATTGATCGACCACGGCGGCTTCGGGAACCCCGGCCCGCTGGCGCAGCGACATCACTGCCGATTCGATCGTCGGAATTTCGCCGCTCGCCACCGCGCTGCGGAAGCCGAAGTCACGCGACAGGACATCGGCGGTGCTGCCGAGCGCGCGTTCGCGCATCGCCCAGATGCGGTCGTAAACCGTCCCGCTGGTCGTCAACTCGTTCATCACCGAACGCTGGGCATTGGTATGGACCATGCCTTGCGCGACGACGGCGATGACGATCATCGCCACCGCGAACAGCGCCCCGTAAAGCGCCGCCAGCTTGGCTTGCAACGACCGGAATCGGGGCATGCGAAAACTCATCTGCGGATGGTCAGCGTGGTGTTGTAGCCCGACGGTGCGATGGTCGCCGTCTGGCTCAACATGTTGTCGCGCGCGCGAATGCCCGGATGCCATACCCGCACCGTGGCACCGCCCGCGGGCACGTTGGCGATGACGACCCGGCCGTTGCCATCTGTCTTCATTGCATAAGGCGTGTCGACGACGACGACGAACCCGCTCATCGAATCGTGAATGTTACAGCCGACCGCGACAATCCCGGGCTTGTCGAACACCACGCTGCGCGTGTCGTCGCGACCATAGAGTTTCAGGTCGAATTTCTTGGCCCTGGAAAATGAGTAAACGTGGTGGCGGACCTTATCCATATTGGGAAACGTGACCGTCGATCCGACCGGAACGATCAGGACGTGCGGATCGAAAGCGATGTTATGTTGCGACATGGTCGCGGGCCAGGCGAACTGGATCGGCACCGACGGGCGACGCGCGGTCTGGATCGTCACCACCGCATCGACCAAGGGGCCGCCATCGGGGCCACGAACCTCGATCACCGCATTGCCGGCCACAGCGGGCGTCGCAAAAACGATCAGGGCCGCGAGGATGGGAGTGAGAAGACGCACAGCACCCCTATCTCCCGCAAACGTCACCAGAATGTTAATTGAACCACATCAATTTTTACCGGTCGTTTACCATACGCCGCTTAGTGGCGCCGGAATGCAGTCCCGTGCTCCATTCATTTTGGCGTTATCGTTAATCGCGGCCCCAGCCTTGGCGGGTGAAGCGCGCAGCGGCGGGAAGCTGTTGCTGACCGGTGGCGTATCGACCATCGAAGGGTCGGCGGGTGCCGGTCTGGCGACGTGGTCGATGATCGCGGGCAACGAAACCGAAGACGGAATCGGCGGCAAGGTTCATGCAACCGGCGTCGCGCTCAGCGATTTCGAACTGCGCACCTATGGCGCGGCGATCGGCATTCGTAACCGGGTGGAAATTTCATACGCCCGGCAGGATTTCGACACTGGCAAGGCCGGTGCATTGCTGGGGCTGGGACGCGGTTTCACCTTCGGGCAGGACATATTCGGGCTGAAGGTCCGCGTAGCCGGGGACTCAGTGTACGACCAGGATCGCGCGCTGCCGCAGGTGTCGGTCGGGATCCAGTATAAGCGGTCGCGGCAGGACGCCATCGTCCGCGCGGTCGGCGGGCAGCACACGGCCGGCGTGGATTATGTCGTCAGTGCCAGCAAGGTGTTGCTGGCGCATAGTGCGGTGCTGGGCGGGTCGGTGCGGTTCACCAAGGCCAACCAGTTCGGGCTGCTGGGTTTCGGCGGGGACAAGCGGGACAAGTACCGCGCGCAATTCGAAGGCTCGGCGGGCCTGCTTTTGTCGCGTAACCTGTTGATCGGAGGGGAATATCGCACGAAGCCGGACAATCTGGGTTTCGCCAAGGAAGATGATGCGCACGACGCATTCGTGGCGTGGGCGCCGCAGCGGCACATTACGGTGACGCTGGCTTATACCGATGTCGGTCATATCGCGACGTTCCGCCGGCAACGCGGCGGGTTGTTGTCGTTGCAGGGGAGTTTCTGATGATCGCGATAGTCGCCGCCGCGCTGTTGGCGACGGCCGTTCCGCCGGGCGAAGAGCCGGTCGATCCGTATCCGCAGAGCAACGCCAATGCCGGGGCGACGCCGCTGTCCGGCACTGCGACATGGGACGCGTTTCACGGCGAGGCGGGCGTGTCGCGCATCGTCGACGACCTGGTCGCGCGGCTGGTCGCGGATCGGCGGATTTCGGACATTTTCAAGGCGCACGACCTCGTCCGGTTGCGGCGCACGTTGAAGGAGCAGTTCTGTTACGTCCTGAATGGCGGCTGCGCGTATACCGGCCGCGACATGGTGGCGGCGCACAAGGATTTGGGGCTGCAAACCGCCGATATGGGCGCATTGGTCGAGGATTTGCAGGCGGCGATGCGCCAGGAAGGCGTGAGCTTTGCCGCCCAGAATCGCTTGCTCGCCAAGCTGGCGCCGATCAAGCGTCAGGCGATCGGGCGCTGAACGCCTAAGCGTCGCTTACGAAAAAGCGACCGAGACGCGGCGGCGGTGGCGCAATCCGGTGCCCAGCGCGCCAAAACCCAACAGCATCAGCGCCCAGCTGGCGGGTTCGGGAACCTGCGTGGTGCTCAGGAACCCCGACACGACATTGCGCGCGATGCCATTCGGGCAGCTATAATCCGAACATTCATATGACGTCCCGCCGGTCAGCAGCACGGTCGGAGTGGTGATGCTGTCGAGCGACTGACCGACGGTCAATGTCAGGAAGCCTTTGTACGACGGGTCGTTGTGATAAACCGTGAAGCCGCTGACGCCGGGATTGTACGACACGTTGATATCGTTGGTGTAATGATAGCCGGTGAGCGTGCCCGTCAGGGTGGTGATGCTGTGCCCGTCGGGATAGCCCGAGACGTTGGTCGAGAACGACCCGGTGGCGGACGTGCCGTCGGCGAACTTCACATTCTGCAGATAATAAGTGGTCGCGTTCGCGGCCGTCGCCGACAGCGCGATGGCGCAGGCCGCAATCATTCCAAATCTCAGCATCGGACTCATCCCCCCTTGCCCGCAAGCATACGCGCTTATTGGCGCGTTAACCAGCCAGCGGGCGAAATCAGGCTGCCTCTGCGCGGCGCGGCAGTTTCCAGTTCGGCCGCACGAAGTGGCAGGTATAGCCGTTGGGAAGGCGCTCGAGATAATCCTGATGCTCGGGCTCGGCTTCCCAGAAATCGCCGACGGGGGCGAGTTCGGTAACGACCTTGCCCGGCCACAGGCCCGACGCCTCGACGTCGGCGATCGTGTCCTCGGCAACCTTCTTCTGCGCTTCGTCGGTGTAGAAGATCGCCGACCGATAGCTGGCGCCGCGATCATTGCCCTGGCGGTCGACCGTCGTCGGATCGTGAATCTGGAAAAAGAATTCGAGCAGCGCGCGATAATCGGTGCGCGCGGGATCGTAGACGATCTCGATCGCTTCGGCATGGTTGCCATGGTTGCGATAGGTCGCATTCGGCACTTCGCCACCCGAATAGCCGACGCGGGTGGACACCACCCCGGGCAGCTTGCGGATCAGATCCTGCATCCCCCAGAAACAACCGCCGGCCAGGACCGCGCGCTCGGTGTGCGACGGCAGTTCCTCGACCTGATCGAGATAGGCCTCATAGCCCTGTTCGGCCATTTCCGCGCGCGGGACGAAGCGTAGCGAGGCGGAGTTGATGCAATACCGCAAGCCGCCGCGGTCGCGCGGGCCGTCGTTGAACACATGGCCGAGATGGCTGTCGCCATGCGTCGAGCGCACTTCGGTCCGGGGAACGAGCATCGACCAGTCGCGCTTTTCCGCCACATTGGCGGGTTCGATCGGCTTCGTGAAACTGGGCCAGCCACAGCCGGATTCATATTTGTCGGCACTGGCGAACAGCGGTTCGCCCGACACGATATCGACGTAAATCCCCTCCGCCTTGTTATGCAGCAAGGGGCCGGTGCCGGGACTTTCGGTCCCGTTCTTTTGAGTCACGCGATATTGTTCGGCGGTCAAAGCGGACACGGCTTCGTCGGTCTTGCGATAGCTGGGCATGATGGACCTCCTGATCATCCGCATGTGGTGAGACCCGGCGGCCGCTACAATCCCTGTGCCGCGGCCCATCCGCTGGCCCACGCCCATTGGAAATTATAGCCACCCAGCCAGCCGGTGACGTCGACCGCTTCGCCGATGACGTGAAGGCCGGGCAGATGGCGCGCGGACAGGTCGCGTTGCGACAAGCCGTCGGTGGCGACGCCGCCGATGGTGACCTCGGCCTTGGCGAACCCTTCGGTGCCGTTGGGGCGGAAGGTCCAGCGCCGCAGCCGCGTTTCCTGTTCGGCCAGCAGGGCATCGCGGGTTTGGCCCAAGGCCTCCCCGGCGCCCAGCCGTTCGGCCAGCGCCACCGCCAGCCGATCGGGGAGCATCGCCGACAAAACGCGGCGCAGCGTCGCATTGGGCTGGGCGCGCTTCAGGTCGGTGAGCCACTGCGCGGGAGTATCCGGCAGGAAATCGATCGCGATGTCCTGGCCGTGCCGCCAATAGGATGAGATTTGCAGGATGGCCGGACCCGAAAGCCCGCGATGCGTGAACAACGCCGCTTCGGCGAACGCGGTCGGGCCGCAGCGCGCGACGACCGGCACCGCGACGCCCGACAGGTTCTGGAACAACGCCTCGTCGCCGGGGAGCGTCAGCGGCACCAATGCGGGGCGCGGCTCGACGATCTTGAGGCCGAATTTCCGCGCAAGGTCGTAAGCCAGCCCGGTCGCGCCGAGTTTGGGGATCGACGGGCCACCGGTGGCGATGACCAATTTGGGGGCGGTGAACACGCCGCCATCGGTTTCGACGCGGAAGACGCCATCGGCATGATCGACGCTGCGGACCGCCCGACCCATGACATGCGTCACGGAGTCGGGGCATTCGTCGAGCAGCATCCGCACGATCTGACGCGCGGACCCGTCGCAGAATAATTGTCCCAGGGTCTTTTCGTGCCAGGCAATGCCGTGGCGATCGACCATCGCGACGAAATCCGCCGCGGTGTAGCGGCTCAACGCCGAGCGCGCGAAATGCGGGTTGGCCGAAACGTAACGGTCGGCGGCGGCTTCGCTGTTGGTGAAGTTGCAGCGCCCACCGCCCGAGATGAGGATTTTCGCGCCCGGGTCGTCGTTATGGTCGATCAACGCGACGCGGCGACCGCGCTGCCCCGCCACGCCCGCGCACATCAGCCCGGCACCGCCCGCGCCGAGGACGATCGCATCATAAGGGGCGGGGTTCGGCATCGGCGCCCCCTGCCACGCGCCGCCGCCGGATTGAAGCACGCTATGGGCAGCGGGCGGTGCTGCGCGTAAATACGGGCGATATTCGGGAACAACGCCTCATGTCACTCGACGACACGATGATCGACACGCCCGAGGGTCCGATGACCTGGGCGGCGTGGAAGAAGAAGAATCCGGTGCAGGTTCCGTCGCGGCGGACCAAGGGCAAGGACCTGCCCGTCAAGGTGAAGCGATTTACCGAGAAGTGAGTGCGGGAGTTGGTCGCCGCGCATAGACGCCATATGCCGCGATGACCGCGTAGCAGATCGCCGGCAGCAACAAGGCGATGCGCAGGCTGGTCGCATCGGCGATGAGACCGAACACGGCCGGGACAACGGCACCGCCGGCAATCGCGACATTGATGATCCCCGACCCGTCGGCGGCGCGCGCGCCGAGCCCCTCGCTGGCCAGCGTGAAGATGGTCGGAAACATGATCGAATTCATCAACCCGATGGCGAGGAGGGCATAAGCCGACACCGTGCCGGTGGTGCCGAACGACACCGCGATCAACGCAATCGCGCCGATCGCGTTGGCCGCCAGCGCCTTGCCCGGGCTGACGATGCGCAACAGGCCCGAGCCGATGAAGCGGCCGATCAGCGCGCCGCCCCAGTAAAACGGGATCAGCTTGCCGGCATTTTCGCTGGTGAGACCGAGCACGCTGGCCTGAACCATATAGCTGACCAGGAAGCTGCCGATGGCGACTTCGGCGCCGACGTAGAGAAAGATGCACAAGGCGCCGAAGCCGAACCGCCGGTCGCGGAGCAACGCTACGCCGTCGCGGAGGCTGCTCGTTTCGTGGCGTTCGCCCGGCAGGCGGTTGCGGAACAGCCATACGGCCGTCGCGACCACCGCCAGCGCGGCGGCGATGCCCAGATAGCCGTGGACGATCGCCTGGGTCTCGGCGGTGCGATAGGCATCGAGCGCCGCGCCCGACAATTGTTTCGCGCTGACGCTCGCCAGCCCGCCGAGGATCAGGATCGCGCCGGCATAAGGGAAGATCGTCGTGCCGAGCGAATTGAATGCTTGGGCGAAGGTCAGGCGGCTGGGCGCGGTGCGCTTCGGCCCCAACAGGCTGATCAACGGATTGGCCACGACCTGAACCAGCACGACGCCGCTCGCCAACACGAAATAGGCGAGGAGGAACATGCCGAAGGTCGCCGTGCGGCTGGCCGGAATGAACAACAGGCAGCCGAGGATCATCGTCACCAGACCGGCGACCGCACCACGCATATAGCCGATCCGCTTGACCAGTTTCGCGCCGGGAATGCCCACGACCGCATAAGCGACGAAGAACCACACTTGCACCAACGAGGCCTGAAAGAAACTGAGCGTGAACAGCTCCTTCAGCTTGGGGATGATCACGTCGTTGAGGCTGGTGATGCCGCCGAAGATGAAGAACAGCGCCAGCACGAACGCGCGCAGATTGGGCGCGTCGTAATTCTGGCCGTCGTCGCCGGATGTGGGGTCGATGGCGGGCGCGGGGTCGGTCGAACCGGCCGGCATTGCGGTCACCACCGTAAACTTACGCTCCCTTTACGTGCCCGCCCGACAATGCACCGCGAGAACTTACGGCAAGCATCGGCATAGCGCGACCTCCATTACGAAGGCCGCTTCATGCCCATCGACCTGCTTCTCGGCGCGATCACGCTCGCCATCGTCTTTGTCTATCTGCTCGCCGTGCTGGCGCGGCCCGAGCGGTATTGAGGGGGCGTCGACCATGACCATCGCCGGCTGGAGCATGATCGTCCTGTTTCTCGCGCTCGTCGTCCTGCTCGCCAAACCGGCGGGCGACTGGATGTATCGGCTTTACGCTCCCGGGGCGCTGCCGGGTGAGCGCGCGCTGCTGCGGCTCGCCGGGGTCGATCCCAAGGCTGAGCAGAGCTGGGTCGGCTATGCCGTCTCGCTGATGCTGTTCAACGTCGCGGGCATCGTTTTCCTGTTCGCGATCCTGAAGCTGCAGGCGGTGCTGCCGCTCAATCCGCAGGGGTTTCCGGCGGTCGAGAATTTGCTCGCGTTCAACACCGCGGTCAGTTTCGTGACCAACACCAACTGGCAGAATTACGGCGGCGAAAGCACCCTGTCGCATCTGTCGCAGATGGTCGGGCTGACGGTGCAGAACTTCCTGTCGGCGGCGACGGGCATTGCCGTCGCCTTCGCCTTCATTCGCGGTTTCGCGCGCAAGCAGGCGGCGGGGATCGGCAATTTCTGGGTCGATGTGACGCGGGTGACGCTGTATCTGTTGCTTCCCGCAAGCATCGTGCTCGCCTTGGTCTATGTCGCATTGGGTGTGCCGCAGACCTTCGCCGCGTCGGTCACCGCGACGACGGTCGAGGGCGCCAGGCAAGTCATCGCGCTCGGCCCGGTCGCGTCGCAGCTGGCGATCAAGATGCTCGGCACCAATGGCGGCGGGTTCTTCAACGCCAATTCGGCGCATCCGTTCGAGAATCCCTCGGCGATCAGCAATTTCGTGCAGATGCTGAGCATCCTCGTGCTTGGTGCGGGGCTGACGCTGACGTTCGGCAAGGCGGTCGGCAACGTCCGCCAGGGCTGGGCGATTCTCGTCACGATGCTGATCCTGCTCGTCGCCGGTATCGCCGTAACTTACGGCGCGGAGGCTGCGGGCAATCCGCTGCACCACGCATTGGGTGTGGTCGGCGGCAATATGGAGGGCAAGGAAGTCCGGTTCGGCATCGCCGCAACCGCGTTGTTCGCCGTGATCACGACGGCCACGTCGTGCGGCGCCGTGATCGGCATGCACGATAGCTTCATGGCGCTTGGCGGGCTGATCCCGATGTTCAACATGCATCTGGGCGAGCTGGTCATCGGCGGGGTCGGATCGGGGCTGTACGCGGTGCTGATCTACGCGATCCTGGCGGTGTTCATCGCCGGACTGATGGTCGGCCGCACCCCCGAATATGTCGGCAAGAAGATCGAATCGCGCGAGATGAAGTTGAGCGTGATCGCGATCTTCGTGCCGTCGCTGATGATCCTGGGCCTGGCCGCGGTCGCGAGCGTGCTGCCCGCGGGGCTTGCCGGGCCGCTCGCCAAGGGGCCGCACGGCTTCAGCGAAATCCTCTACGCGTTCTCCAGCGCCGCCGCGAACAACGGCTCGGCATTCGGCGGGCTGACCGGCAACACGCCGTTCTACAATCTGTTGCTCGCGCTCGGCATGTTCGTCGGCCGGTTCGGGGTGATCCTGCCGGTGCTGGGGATTGCCGGAGGCTTGGCCGCCAAGCGCGTGATCCCGGCGGGTGCCGGATCGTTTCCGACCACCGGCGGGCTGTGGATCGGCCTGCTCGCCGCCGTCATTCTGATCGTCGGCGGGCTGACTTTCATGCCCGCACTCGTCCTCGGGCCGATCGCCGACCAGGCGCAGATCGCCGCCGGCACGCTTCAATAAAGGCATTTCGACATGGCAAACCAAACCTCGCTGTTCACCGGCCCGTTGATGCTGGCCGCGGCGCGCGACGCCTTTATCAAGCTCGACCCGCGCACGCTGATCCGCAATCCGGTAATGTTCGTGACCGCGATCGTCGCGGCGCTTTCGACCGTCCTGCTCGTCAAGGGCGCGATGGGCGGATCGACCAGCGTCGCGTTTCAGGCGCAGCTGGTGTTCTGGCTGTGGCTGACCGTCCTGTTCGGCAATTTCGCCGAAGCGATGGCCGAGGGGCGCGGCAAGGCGCAGGCCGAATCGCTGCGCCAGACCAAGGCCGATTTGTGGGCCAAGCGGATGCTCGGCGTCGGCGAGACCTGGGGTAAAGTGCCCGCGACGCAGCTGATGATCGACGAGATCGTGCTGGTCGAAACCGGCGATCTGATCCCCGCCGACGGCGAAGTCGTCGCCGGTGTCGCTTCGGTCAACGAAGCGGCGATCACCGGCGAAAGCGCGCCCGTGATCCGCGAGGCGGGCGGCGACCGCTCCGCCGTGACCGCAGGCACGCGCGTCATCGCCGACAGCATCAAGGTGCGCGTGACGGCGGCACAGGGCCAGGGGTTCCTCGACCGCATGATCGCCTTGGTCGAAGGCGCCAGCCGCCAGAAGACCCCGAACGAGATCGCGCTGACGATCCTGCTCGCCGGGCTGACGCTGATCTTCCTTATCGCGGTCGGGACGCTGCCCGCGTTCGCGAGTTATGCCGGGGGGGTGCTGGCGGTGCCGGTGCTGGTCGCATTGTTCGTGACGCTGATCCCGACGACGATTTCGGCGCTGCTTTCGGCGATCGGTATCGCCGGCATGGACCGGCTGGTGCGGTTCAACGTCCTTGCCAAATCGGGGCGGGCGGTCGAGGCGGCGGGCGATATCGACACGCTGCTGCTCGACAAGACCGGCACGATCACCATCGGCGACCGTCAGGCGACGGCGTTTCTGCCCGTCCCCGGCGTGACGCTCGAGGAACTGACCGCCGCCGCGCGCCTCTCGAGCCTCGCCGACGAAACGCCCGAGGGCCGCTCGATCGTCGTCCTCGCCGGGCCGGGCGAGGCCATGCCGGCGGGCGCGGAGCCGATCGCCTTCACCTCGCAGACCCGCGTCTCGGGGCTGAAGATCGGCGAACGCGAGCTGATCAAGGGCGCGGTCGATGCCGTGCTCAAGCGGCTCGGCACCGTCGCCAATGCCGATGCGCTGCGGACCATTTCCGAAGACGTCGCGCGGCAGGGTGCGACCCCGCTGGCGGTCGCCGACGGGCAGCGCCTGCTGGGCATCGTCCATCTGAAGGACATCGTGAAGGCGGGCATCCGCGAACGCTTCGGCGAGCTGCGCCGGATGGGCATCCGCACCGTGATGATCACCGGCGACAACCCGCTGACCGCCGCGAGCATCGCCGCCGAAAGCGGCGTCGACGATTTCCTGGCCCAGGCGACGCCCGAGGACAAATTGGTGCTGATCCGCAAGGAACAGGAAGGCGGCAAGCTGGTCGCGATGTGCGGCGACGGCACCAACGACGCCCCCGCCCTCGCCCAGTCGGACGTCGGCGTGGCGATGAACACCGGCACGCAGGCGGCGCGCGAGGCGGGCAACATGGTCGACCTCGACAGCGACCCGACCAAGCTGATCGAGATCGTGGGCTTGGGCAAACAATTGCTGATGACGCGCGGGGCGTTGACGACGTTTTCGATTTCGAACGACGTCGCCAAATATTTCGCGATCCTGCCGGCGATTTTCGTGGTGCTGTATCCCGGCCTCAGCGTGCTCAACGTGATGCGGCTGGGCAGTCCCGAAAGCGCGATCCTGTCGGCGATCATCTTCAACGCGTTGATCATCCCCGCGCTCGTGCCGCTGGCACTGAAAGGGGTGAAGTATCGCCCTGCCCCGGCCGGCGATCTGCTCGCGCGCAATCTCGGCGTCTACGGCGTCGGCGGGCTGATCGCGCCGTTCATCGGGATCAAGATCATCGACCTGGCCGTCACCGGCCTCCACCTCGCCTGAGGACATAGACATGCTTACCGAAGTCGTTCGCGCGCTGCGCCCCACTGCCGTCCTGCTGGTCCTGCTGGCGGCGATTACCGGCCTCGCCTTTCCCGCACTGATCACCGGCATCGCGCAGCTGACCATGCCCGTCCAGGCCAATGGCAGCCTGATCCGCGACGGCAACACGGTCGTCGGGTCCGAACTGATCGCGCAAGGCTTTGCCGGCCCGCGCTATTTCCACCCGCGCCCTTCGGCGGCGGGCAAGGGTTACGACGCGACGGCCTCCGCCGCGACCAACCTCGCGCCCGGATCGAAGGATTTGCGCGATGCCATCGCCGCCCGCGTTTCCGACGCGCGCAGCCAAGGGATGACCGGGGTTGCCGTTCCGCCTGACCTGGTCACCACTTCCGCCTCGGGGCTCGATCCCGATCTGAGCCCCGAGGCGGCTTTTTCTCAAACAGCGCGGATCGCGAAGGCGCGCGGGATGAGCGAAGCGGCGGTGCGCTCGCTGATCGAGGCGAACATCGCCAACCCGGTGCTCGGCATCATCGGCGAGCGGCGCGTCAATGTGCTGCTGCTCAATCGACAGCTCGACCGGAAAGCGCCTAATACCGAGGGATGAATGCGGCGCCGCGCCCCTCACCTGAAGCGCTGCTCAAGGCCGCGAGACGAGAGGCGCGCGGACGGCTGAAGATTTTCCTCGGCGCGGCACCCGGGGTCGGCAAGACTTTCGAGATGCTGCGCGAGGGCGCCGAATTGCTCCGCGGGGGGCAGGATGTCGTCGTCGGCGTGGTCGAGACGCACGGTCGCGCCGAGACGGAGGCGCTGGTCGCGCCGTTCACCGTGCTGCCGCGCCAGATGGTCGACCATGGCGGGCATAAGCTCGGCGAATTCGATATCGATGCGATGCTGGCGCGCAAACCGCGGGTCGCGCTGATCGACGAACTCGCGCACACCAACGCCGCGGGCAGCCGTCATCCCAAACGCTGGCAGGATATCGAGGAACTGCGCGACGCGGGGATCGACGTGCTGACCACCGTCAACATCCAGCATGTCGAAAGCCTCAACGACGTGGTTGCCGGCTTCACCCGCGTGCGGGTGCGCGAAACGGTGCCCGACGCGGTACTGGACGATGCCGAGATCGAGATCGTCGACGTGCCGCCCGACGAGCTGATCGAACGGCTCAAGGCGGGCAAGATCTATATCCCGCAGGAAGCCACGCGCGCGCTGGGTCATTTCTTTTCGAAGTCGAATCTGTCGGCGCTGCGCGAGCTGGCGCTGCGGCGGGCGGCGCAATCGGCCGACCGCCACTTGCTCGATCATGTCGCCAGCGTCGGCGACCAGGGCATGTGGGCGGGCGGCGAGCGCATCGTCGTCGCGGTCGGCGATCAGCCGGGTGGCGACGCCCTGATCCGCGCCGCCAAACGCCTCGCCGATGCACTGCACGCGCCGTGGACCGCCGTCAGCGTCGAAACGCCGCGCAACGCGACGCTGGGTGCGGCGGGACGTGCGCGGCTGGCCGATGCGCTCAAACTGGCGAATGGGCTCGGCGCGACGATCGTCACGATCCCGGCGCATTCGGTGTTCGAGGGGCTGTGCGCGCATATCCGCGAAACACGCGCCACCGCGGTGGTCATCGGCAAATCGCACCGCAGCTGGTGGTTCGAATTGCGGCACGGATCGGTGGTCGACCGGCTGGTCCGCGCGCTCGATCAGGTCGCGGTGCATGTCGTTCCCGTTGCCGAGGCGACATCCCCCGATCCGGAACGGGCGAAGGCGCGCCCGCTGCCGGCCAGCGGCATTGCGATAGGTCTGGCGTTCGTCGCGCTGACGACCGTCATCGCGATCGGTATTCAGCCATGGGTCGGGGCGAATTCGATCGACCTGCTTTATCTGCTGCCGGTGATCGCGACGGCCACCCTATACGGGCTGCGACCGTCGCTCTCCGCGACCTGTGCCGCAGCGCTCGCCTATAATTTCTTCTTCCTGCCGCCGCTTTATACCTTCACGATCAGCGATCCGCAGAATGTCGTGACATTGCTGGTGCTCGCCATCGTCGCCGTGGTCTCCAGCCAACTGGCGGGGCGGCTGAAGCGCGAAGCGACGATCGGCGCGCGCACCGCCAGCGAAAACGCCGCGCTGGCGGCCTTCGGTCAGCGGCTGGCGGCGGTGTCCGACAGCGACGGCACGGCGGCGGCGGTGTGCGAGGAGATCGGCCATGTGCTCGACGTATCGACCGTCCTGTTCGCGCGCGATGGCGGCAAGCTGGTCATGGCGGGCGCCAATCCGGCGAACCCGTGGATCGGCCCGATCGACATCGCCGCCGCCGAATGGGCGTTCGATCGCGGGCAGGTCGCCGGGCGCGACAGCGGCACGTTGACCGCCAGCGACTGGCAATTTCACCCCCTCGAAACCGCGCTCGGGATACTCGGGGTGCTGGGCATCGCGCGGCAGGGCGGCGGCGATCCGGTGCCCGCCGACCGGCGGGTCTTGCTGACGACGCTGATCAGCCAGGCGTCGCTCGCGCACGAACGGTTGCGGCTGGAGGCCGATGCCCGCGACGTCGGCGCGCTGAAACAGCGCGACGATTTGCGCGCGACTTTATTGTCGTCGATCGGCCACGACCTCAAGACGCCGCTGACCGCCGTGGTCGCCGCGGCGGACACGCTGGCGACGCAGCACGGGCCTTCGCCGACCACCGACATGCTGAAGGGCGAAGCGCGCCGCCTGCGCCGCGTGTTCGACGATCTGGTCGAAATGACCCGGATCGAGGCGGGGGCGCTGGTGGCACGCGCCGAAGCGACCGATCTGACCGATGCGGTCGCGGCGGCGGCGCTGGATCTGCGTGCCGAGCTGGCCGGGCATCGGCTGACGCTCGACGTGCCGCCAACGCTGCCGTTGGTCGATGCCGACCCGCGCATGCTGCATCACATCCTGATCAACCTGCTGGGCAATGCCGCCAAATTCGCGCCGCGCGGCACGCAGATCATCGTGCAGGCGCGGCGGCGTCACGATGGCCTGACGCTGGCGGTTCTCGACGACGGACCGGGGTTGCCCGAGCATGGTGCCGATCAGTTGTTCGACCGGTTCACGCGGGTCGAGGGCGACGACATGAGCGGCGGCACCGGCCTCGGCCTCGCCATCGTCAAGGGGTTCGCCGACGCGATGGGATTGCGCGTCGCCGCGCGCAATCGCGACGAAGGCGGGGCGATGTTCGAGATCGCCTGGCCCGCCGCCAGCATCCGCCGCGCGATCCCAAACGGCCAGTCGTGAGCGTTCAGTCGTGACCGCGCAGATTCTGATCGTCGACGACGAACCGGCGATCCGCCGCCTGGTGCGGGGCGCCGTCGAGCGCGCCGGCTATACGGTCGAGGAGGCGTCGACCGCCGCCGAAGCCCTGACCACCGCGCGGCGCGAAGGCTGCGAACTGGTGCTGCTCGACCTCGGTTTGCCCGACCGCGACGGCATGGAGCTGGTGCCGCAGATCAAGGCGATGGAGCGCGCGGTGATCGTGCTGACCGCGCGTGACGCCAGCGAGGAAAAAGTCGCGGCGCTCGATCTCGGCGCGGACGATTATGTCGTCAAACCGTTCGACACCGAAGAATTGCTGGCGCGGATTCGCGTGGCGTTGCGGCATCGTGCGGGAAGCGACGCCGCTGCGGCACCGCGCGCGTTCGGCGACGTGACCATCGACCTGACGATGCGCAAGGTCCTGCGCGACGGGCAGGATGTGCCGCTCACGCGCAAGGAATATGCCGTGCTGGCCGAACTGGCGCGCCACCCCGGGCGGGTCATCACCCATGCGACATTGCTCCGCGCCGTGTGGGGCGAAGCGCACCTCGACGACGTCGAATATCTGCGCGTGGTGATGCGTGGCTTGCGCGGGAAACTGGAGGCGAACCCGGCGGCGCCCGCGTTGCTGCGCAACGAGCCGGGTGTCGGGTATCGGCTGGTCGCAGCCTGATCCGAACGGGTTCAGGACGCGAGGCTCGCGGGACGCCACCCGGTGCCGACATATTCCATTATATTCGCGGTCTCTTGCGCGACGGGGTCGCCGAAATAACGCGAGACCACGCGAATCGCGAGATCGATGCCCGCGCTGAGTCCGCCGGCGGTGGCGATCCGTCCGGCCTCTACAAATCGAGGGCCGCGTCGCAGATCGGCAGCGGGGAAACTCTTGGCAAAATTGTCATAAGCGCGTTGGTTCGTCGTCATCGGTACGCCGTCGAGCAAGCCGGTCTTGGCGAGCTGAAACGCGCCCGTGCAGACCGACATGGTCAATGCCGCGTGGGCATGCGCTTGCTTGATCCACCGGTGAATATCCGAGGTTTCATGTGTTCCCGGCCTGGGTCGATCGAAATGCGGCACGACGATCACATCCGGCTGCGGCGCATCCGCCGTCGAGAAGTCCGGCGCGATCATCAGTCCGCCCGATCCACGGAATGGCTGGACCGCTTCCGACACCGTGAACAGTTCGAACGCAGGCTCGGCCGCGTCGGGCGGCAGATACGTGTCCTGAAACACCTCCCAAGGCCCGGCGAGGTCGATGACCTGGACCCCGGGGTTGATGGCAAAGGCCACCTTGATCCGCCGACCCTGCGGCGCGATCAGCGGTTCGCGGACCGCGATACCGGGGAGATACGAAAAGTCAGATTGTCCGGGATTCGACTGGGTCGTTGCCGCGCGCGAACAACCCGCCGTAGCGAACGGCGCGGCCAGCAATAAAGAAGCGAACTGTCGACGCTGAATCATTGTCACATCCCGAGGCTAGGCGTGGACCAGCGCCGGAGTTGCACGGTCCCACCCGAACAGACGATCGAGCGACCAAGCCCCGCCACCACGCGCGACCAATGGCAGCAGTAGCGCCGCCCAGCTGAGGTGCGTCGGCCACGCGTCGGGATAGACGAAGACCTCGATCACCAGAGTCATGCCCAGCAACGCCGCGGCCGCCGGGCGGGTGAACAGGCCGAGCACCAGCAGGATCGGAAAGACATGTTCCGAATAGGTGGCCGCGTGTGCCGCAATTTCCGGCGGCACCAGCGGCAAGGCGTAATCGGTGCGGAACAATTCGTAGGTCGTGTCGGTGATGTGCAGCACCCCGTCGACCTTGGTCCGGCCCGACAGGAAGAAGATGGCGGCGATGCCCAGCCGCGCGAGCAGCAACAGCAGATTGCGCGATATCGCGCGGTCGAGCCAGTCGGCCACGCGCGCATAGTGTTTGGCGAGCATCGTCATGAACATCTCCTATCCTGCCGGGTCGACGCCAATCAGGCCTTGGGGGTCAGCGAACCGAAGCCCTTGGGCGTCTTGGTCTTGACGCAGGTGCCGGCGGGAACCAGCTTCCAGGCATTGCCCTGATACGCGACGCGCGAGGTCCCCGCGCAGCTGGTGCCCGCACCGGCCTTGCAATCGTTCTTGCCGGCGAGGCTGACGCCGTAGCATTTTTCGGTCGGCTTGGCGCTCTGGGCGCTGGCAGCCGTGCCGGCGGTGATGGCGAGGGCGAGAGTGGCGGCGAGCGCCGCGTGAGTTTTGGTCATGGTTCATATCCTTCGAAATTGCGGCCAAGCGTGCGGCGAGACGCCAAAGGGGAAAAGCATCCCGCCACACGGTGACTCCTGGGCCTTGGGAGCGGGGTCACGGCAAGGATTTCGTCGGCTGGACGGGATCGGTTACACTTGCGAACCGATTTTTGCGGGGCTGCCGAAATTTATGGTGTAACCTTCGCGCGGTGCGACGCGAATAGTGTTTCGGGAGTGCATGTGCGGGCGAGCGAAGACCAGTTGAGGCAATGGATGCACGGCGGGCTCGATGGAGACGCCGTCGCCTATGCCGCGTTGCTGTCCGCGCTCGTGCCGATGCTGCGCTCGTTTTTTGGTAGCCGCATGCGGGGGGTGCCTGACGACGTCGAGGATCTGGTGCAGGAAACGATGATGGCCATTCACACGCGGCGCGGGACTTACGACCGCGACCGGCCATTCGCGCCCTGGGCCTATGCCGTCGCGCGTTACAAGATGATCGACCATTTTCGTCGGGGTCGCGTGACCGTGCCGATCGAGGATCTCGAACACATCCTGGTCAGCGAAGGCTTTGAGGATGCGGCTTCGGCGCGGCTCGATATGGACAGCCTGCTCGACGGACTGTCGCCCAAACAGGCGCAAGCGATCCGCGCCACCAAGCTTGAAGGACTGAGCGTTGCCGAAGCCGCGACGCGCGCCGGCATGGGCGAATCCGACGTCAAGATTTCGGTTCATCGCGGCCTGATCGCATTGGCCAAACGCGTGAGAGGATCGTCATGAACACCGACGATCTGATTACCTCGCTAGCCGCGCATGCGGTGCCGGTGCGCCGCGGGTGGATCGTGCGGCGGATCGCGGTCGGCGCCGGGCTGGGCGCGCTTGGCACATTGGCGATGATCACGGTCCAGCTCGGCTTCCGCCCCGACCTGATGGTCGCGATGCACGGCTTCGCGTTCTGGATGAAGTGGACCTACACCATTTCGCTCGGCGTCATTGCGTTGCTGGCAGTGGCGCATCTGGCGCGGCCCGAGGCGACGTCGCCGCGCTGGCTGTGGCTGCTGGCGGTGCCGGTCGCGGCGCTGGCGGCACTGGCGACCGGCGAGTTGATCCGCACCCCGACCGCGGACTGGCCCGCCTTGTGGATGGGGCTGAGCTGGAAGATGTGCAGCACGCGTGTCGCGACGCTGTCGCTGCCGATCTTTATCGGGTTGGTGATCGCGTTCCGCCGCCTGGCGCCGACGCGGCTGCGGCTGACGGGCGCTGTCGCCGGCCTCGCCGCAGGTGCATGTGGCGCGACATTATATTGCCTCCATTGTCCGGAAGTGTCGGCGGTTTTCGTGCTCACATGGTACACGCTGGGTATCGCCGTTGCTGCGGGCATCGGTGCGCTGATCGGTCCGCGTTTATTGCGGTGGTGATGTAACCGAAATCGTAACGGCTCCGAACCTGTCCTTGCCACATCCGGCACGGACTTTTCTCGGAGATCACCATGAACGCTCGCATCATCGGCAGCAGCTTTGCCGCCACCGCCGCCATCATCGCCGTCGCGTCGGTTACCACGGCAACCCCCGCATTCGCCAAGGGCGGCGCAGCCGTCGTGCATTGCTACGGCATCAACAGCTGCAAGGGCACGTCGGACTGCAAGAGCGGCGCGCATGAGTGCAAGGGCCAGAACGAATGCAAGGGCCAGGGCTTCAAGGCGGTGTCCGCCAAGGCGTGTGCCAAGGCCGGCGGCAGCCTGACCGAAAAGTAAAATGAACTTCAGGTCCGGCCCAAGGGCCGGGCCTGAAACCGTTCGCAAGGATTCGACGATGACCCGCAATCCCGCCTTTCACGGCTTCGGCCTCGGGCTCCGCTCGGCGCATTATGCCGACTTTCTGGAGCGCGACATCGCGGTCGATTTCGTCGAGGTCATTTCGGAAAACTTCATGATCGACGGTGGGCGGCCCCGCGACATTCTGCGCCGCGTGCGCGAGCGCCATCCGGTCGCGCTGCACGGCGTATCGATGTCGATCGGATCGGCCGACGGCCTCGACCGCGAACATCTGTCGCGGCTGAAGGAACTGGTCGATTTCGTCGATCCGCTATTCGTTTCGGACCATTTGTGCTGGACGCGGATCGAGGGGTTCAACTCGCACGATCTGTTGCCGCTGCCTTACACCGAGGAAGCCCTGGCCGTCGTGTGTGCGAATTTGGACCAGGCGCAGGATACGCTCGGCCGCGCGATGCTGATCGAAAATCCATCGAGCTACATCGCGTTTCCGGGCGGTGAGACCGAGTGGCAGTTCATGGCGGAGATGTGCGCACGCACCGGCTGCGACCTGCTGCTCGACGTCAACAACATCTTCGTCAGCGCGACCAATCACGGGTTCGACGCGATCGACTATCTCGACGGTGTCCCCGCCGACCGCGTTCGCCAGATCCACCTGGCCGGACACAGCCAGGGCCAGGACTTGCTGATCGACACGCACGACCGCCCGGTACCGGCATCGGTCTGGGCATTGTACGAGGCCGCACTGGCCCGCGTCGGACCCGTCGCGACGATGATCGAGCGCGACGATGCGATCCCGCCGCTGGCCGAATTGCTGGCCGAACTCCATGTCGCGCGCGGTATCGCCTCTTCGCAAGCACGGCTGGCGGCATGAGCCTGCTTGCGCTGCAACGCGATTTCCGCCGCAATCTTGTCGGCGAAACACTCGCGGCAAGCCATAGCGAAGCGCGCGGCATGGCGGTCTATCACAACGCCTATCGTGTCCAGCTGACCGACTGCCTCGCCGAAACCTTTGCCCAGACCCATGCGTGGTTGGGCGGCGAGGCCTTTGTCGTCGCCGCCCGCGCGCATATCGAGGCGCGCCCGCCCTCGGGCTGGACGCTCGCCGCTTATGGCGACGATTTCGACCGTACCCTGACGACGCTGTACCCTGACGACCCGGAAATCGCCGAACTCGCGCGGCTCGAATGGCTGTTGTCGCGCGCATTCGAGGGTGCGGATGCCGAAGGCTTGTCCGTCGAAGGCATAACCGGTGTGGACTGGGAGCAGGCGGAGCTGGAGTTCGTCCCGTCCATGCGGATCGTCCCGGTGCGTACCAATGCGGGAGCGATCTGGTCGGCGCTCACTGCCGAGTTATCGCCGCCCGATGCCGCCTTGTTGCCGTCTGCCATGTTCCTGATCGTGTGGCGTCAGGGTTTCACGCCGTGTTTCCGTTCGACCGACGCGATCGAGCATGGCGCGATTGACGCGCTGATCGCGGGCGCCAGTTTTGCAACTTTGTGCGCGAAGCTCGTGGCGGACCATGGCGAAGCGCAGGGCGTCGCGCTGGCCGGATCGCTCCTCGGGCAATGGATAGCCGACGGCCTGCTCTTTGCCGTCAGAGGCGGATAAGACTTCGGTCTGCGGCGCCCGGCCGCATTGGCCGGGCNCCGCCGATCTCCCTAACGACAGACGCGGATCTGGCGATGATGGCGCCATTCGGTGTGGCAGCGATTGTGCCCGCGGCCGTTGCGCCAGCCATAATGGCGGCCGTTATCGTGGCGGTCGTACCGGCCATAGCGGCCGTCACGATCGCGCCCATGCCAATCGCGGTGGTCATCACGCGCGTGTCGATCATAGCGGACGTCCTGATAGCCGCGATCGTTGTGATGATCCTTGGCACTGGCGGCCGTCGTCACACCGAGGCTGGCAAGCGCCAGTCCAGCCGTTGCGAGGATATGGGTAATCTTCATAATGATCCTTTCACCCGGGAAATCGGGCCACAGCTTGCAATACGCACGGGATCGCGGATCGCGCGTGAACGGGTTCGTCAGCGGACGTCCATGTTGGCCTTCAACGCACGACCGAGTTTCGCGTTGCCCAGACGGCAAAGCGCGCGGCCCAATACAGGCAAGAACAATTATCCACGGATCCGCGTGATCGGGTGACGCGCCGGGGCATCGCGAATGGTGCCCGCTTCACCGGCGATATTTCGGGTTCAGGCGGTCGCAACGACCGAACTTCGTCGTCGCAGACTATGGCCAATCGGGTCATGCCGCGATCCGGTGCGGCATGCGCATGTTGTGATAGAGCGCGAAAAGCTCTGCAAAGTGATCGTCCATCGAGCGCGGCGGCGGGGCCGGCTTAGTCGCAACAGGGCCTGTCTGCCGATCGGTGAGGAACGTGCCGATCGCCGCGGCTGCGGCGCGAGTGTCTCCAGAGGCGTAGCAATAGCCTCCGGCCTCACGCGCCTGATCGGCGGCACCCCCGCGGTCGGGAACGATCAGGGTCAGGCCCGATGCGCGCGCCTCGGCCGCGATGATGCCGAACGTCTCCGCTTCGCAGCCATGGACCAACGCATCTCCGCTAGAGAGCAATCGGGCGAGCGCCGGGCGATCCGCAATCGGGGACAGGAAATGGACGTGCGGATTGTCGCCCGCGCGGCGCAGCAGCTTGGCGCGGTCGCGGCCATTGCCGATCAGCACCAGTCCGACCGGCGCGTTGACTCCGGCCATGGTCACCGCGTCGATGATCATCGGCCAGCGCTTTTCGGGTGCGTGGCGACCAACGCCAAGGAGCAGGGTCGCATCGGGTCCCAGCCCGCACCGCGCCAGCAAACGCGCGCGCAGATCCTCGTCACGCAATTCGGGCGAAAACAGATGTGGCTCGGTCCCCATCGGGATCGTCACGACGCGCCGCAGCCCGCCTTGGCGCAAGCGATCGGTCAAGCTCGCGCCCGCGCTGACCACCGCGTCGAACCGCGCATCGAGGCGGAGCAGGTGGCGCCAATACCAGTCGAACTGCCGGTCGACGGTCGATTGCGAGGCGACATCCTCGAACCAGCGATAGGCATAGGCCGATAGCGGGTCGGCGTGCATGATCAGCGCGCGCAGGGCGTCGCCGCGCCATGCCGCGACCATCGAAGCGCTGCGCCACGGCGAGGATGCCTCGACAATGTCGGGCCGTTCCTGGTCGAGCAGCGCGTGAAGCACTTCGGCGCTGGCGAAATAGCGGTATTTGAAATCGACCGGAAAGCGCGGCGATTCCACCCAGATGATCCGGGCGCCGGGGCCGCGTTCCTCGACGCGATTGGTTTCGCCCGGCGCGATGACGACGATTTCATGCCCCATCGCCGGGCCGCTCGCCAGCTTGCGGTCGATATAGGTGCGCACGCCGCCGCCCTGTGGCGCGTAAAAGGCGCAGACGTCGACGATCTTCATTGCCCCGACCCCGCAATCGGACCGAATGAGAACAGCCCGCGGCGATAGTTCATCCGGATCTGCAACGGCGTCGGCCCGGTGCGCGCCATCACGCGCGCCACGGCTGCCTTCGGCCGCGACCAGCCGATCGGCGGATTGTTGGGAAAGCCGACGCCATCGGTGCTCAACGTAAATTTGTGGTCGCCATTGCGGTCGTGGAGCAGCGACAACGCATAATAGCCCGTGCGCGGTGCCCGGATGCACAGCGACACCGGCCCCGACGGCGGCACCGCGACATCGACGCGGGCAAACGCTTTGTGCGCGGCGACCAACATATTGTCGTCGGCCAGAAAATCCTGATCATTGTCGGGATAAAGCTCGAGCCTGAGCCGCCCCGTGCGATCCTTTAGCCCCAGCACCGTTACCAAGAACGACGGCCCGGTTTCGGCGGGGGCGCAATGTCCTTCGGCAAGACCAAGAGCCGGTGTCGACGGCAGCGCCAACGCCGCCGTGCCGCTGAGCGCGACGGGGACCAGAAACGCGGCGGCCTTCACCGATGCTTGCCCTCAAGCGCGAAGTGGCGCGCCAGCAGCCCCGCGCCCACGACCAGATGCGTGAGCAGAATGACCCCGGCGAGCATCGTCAGCAATTCCGCGATGGCGATGTCGTGGCCGACCAGCACCACCGCCAGCCCGGCGAACACCACATCCTTGTTGGGCAGGAACGGCAGGCGCGAGATGAGCAAACGGATCGTCGCCAGCAGCAGCCACCAGCTGAGCGCGACATCCGGCAGCACCAGATGCCATAACAGCGCCGACAGCGCGGTCGCGACCGCAATGCGGGTCAGCTGTGCCGCGAAAATGAACCGCAATTCAGAACGCGACAGGCTGAACAGCCGGCCGCGAAACGCCATCACGACGCCCGATGACGCCAGCACGACGGCGATCGACACCGCCAGTTCATGGCCATGTCCGCCGAGTGGCAACAGATTGGCGAACGGCCATGCGACGCCAACCATCGCCAGCGTGGCGGCGTTGCCCGCTATGGCCGAGAGGATCGCGACATCCTTGACCGCGCCGAAGGGCGAGGTGGCAAGGTTCGCCCGCCGCCGCGCCCAATCGTAAAAATAGACCTCGCCAACATAGCCCATCAACAGGTCGTTGCCGATCAATTTGCTGATCAACGGCAGCAAGCCCGACAGCGGGATCCGCCACAAGCGACGAAAAATGACCCAGTCAACAAAGGGTGCCGTCAGATACCAGGTCGCGAAAACCGCCCAGAAGGCGACCGATCCCGGCAGCATCGCGGTGACCTGGCGCAAATTGAGTTCGCGAAATTGAAGCAGTGCGGCGACGAAGATGGCGAGCGACAGCAACGGCCCGATGATCCGGGCGACGCTGCCGAGTTCGATGTGAAGGGGTTCGGGATCGAGCGGCGCGAAGGGGGCTGACCATTCGTTCGCCGTGGCGGAAGACTGAGGTGATGGCGGCATCCAGGAATGTCTCTCGGTCGACTGGTTCGACCTGGAGACGTCACGGAGCGGACAAAGCCGCACATTCGATGTCGGATACAATATGGCTCGATCGGCCCGGCGCAGCGACGACGTTCGAAAAAACCTGGAGATAGGCCTTAGCGGCGTGCTCCACCGTAAAGCGCGCAGCATGTGTCCGTGCTGCGTTTGCGGAATAGGGCCGCGACTTGATTGCCGTCAGCGCGTGCGCAAATGCCGCCGTGTCGCCAACTTTGGTCAGGAGACCAAAGCGGCCGGATTGCAGCAGATAGTCCATGCTGACGCTGCAATTGGTCGCGACGATGGGCAGACCGGCGGCCAATGCCTCGATCACCACTGCGGGCACACCTTCGTAATCGGACGACATCAGGAAATAGTCGGCTTCGGCAAAACTTTCCGCGACCGATGATTGGTATCCCGGCATCGTCACTCGCCCGGTCAACCCCAACGTCGCAACCAAGCGTTCGAGTGCCGCGCGGTCCGGCCCGTCACCGATGATCGTCAGACGGTCTTCGGATGCCGCGCCCTGCGCAAAGGCACGGAGCATCAGGGCGAAATTCTTTTGGGTCGTCAGCCGTCCGGCGGCAACGAACCGCCGCTCTCGAATTGCGGGCGTGCGCGGCTGTGCCAAAAGGGCCAGTTCGGCAATCGATACGGCAGCGTCCTCGACAATCCAGACCTTGGCCGGATCGACCCCCATCGCGACGGCAATTTCTGCACGCATCGGCTCCGCCATGCCGACAACGGCGTGGGCCAACCGCCCCTGCAGCCGCAGCCAGCGGCGATAAAACCAGCGTCCCGCCGGATGCATGTCGCGGCGCGCGAGATCGTTGCTGACCTTGATCACGATTGGCGGGCAGCGCCGCCCCAGCAGCATCCGCATCGCCAGCATCACCACCGCATAGGTATTGCCCGCGCAGAACAGGATGTCGGGCTGCAGGCGGCGGATCGCCCCGGGCAGGCGCGCGGTCATCCACAACGTCTCGAACGGCGCGGTCGAAAATCCGGGTTGGTCGAACGTCCGATACTGCGCCGGTGGATTGCCCGTGCCCATCGCCCCGGCGTCGCGGCCCATGAGCACGATCGCATCGATCCCGCGTTGCTGCCAATGGGCGTTGAGGCGCAGGGCAACGCGTTCGACCCCGCCGGGTTCGAAACTGTGCAATGGCGTGAGGATGCGAAGCGGGCGGGGCATTTGCAGTAAGACGCCGCGCGTTCGTCAAATCCGGATCAGCCGGGCAGCAGGTCGCGATAACGCCCCGCCGGACGTCGGCGCGCGAACGACGCGACCGTCGCGTCGATACTCTGGAGGATCGCCGGCACACCAGTGTCGCCAGGGTGCACGCCGATGCGGACCGTCGGCAGCGCGTGGAGCGCGGTCCGCGCCAGTGCGGCGAAAGCAAGCGACGACGCAATCCGCGGACGGCTACGGCTGGCCCAGGTGATCACCGGCCCGCGCGCCAGCGTCGCATCGGTATCGGGCCGCCACACGCGCATATGGTCCTCGGCCAGCGCGAAACCGGCGTCGCCCAGCGCGGCCAATGCGCCGGGTCCGTAAAGCCATGCCGGCGCAACAAAGCCGCTGACCGGTCGCCCGATCGCATCCTCGATCAGCGCGCGTCCGGCGGTCATCCGCTGCAGCGCTTCGTGGCGGTGGAGAGCCAGAAACTCGCCCTCGCCCGCGGTCATGTGGCGCGCCTTGAACCCGCCCTGCCCGCTGTCGTCGCGGTGCCGCCAGCCGTGAACGAACATTTCCACGCCGTGATCGGACCAGTGGCGCAGCCGTCGGCGAAAAGCCGCGTCCCCCGCCAGTGGTGCCTGATCCCAATGGTCGGGCACCACCAGCATGGCGAAGTTCAGCCCGCCGGACAGACGCGTCAAGCGTTCGACCAACGCGTCGGTTTCGCGTTCGAAACGCGGGCTCACGTCGTGGATCGACAGCAGCAAGCGGCGGTCAGAACGCGGCATCGAACCCCAGCCGGATCATGCGCGGGCGCAGCGGCGTAATCTGGTTGCCCGCCGCGACGCCGAACGGATTGCCATAAGCGAAAATATTGCCGCGTTCGTTCGTGACGTTGGTCACGTCGAGTGTCAGAGCGATGTCGCCCCGGCTGATCCGCGTGCCGACGGTGCCTTCGAAAAATTTTCCTTGCGGCAATTCGAAGGGCGCGCCGATCGCCAGGTAGGACCGGCCGGTATAGCGCAGCGAGGTATCGAGGCTCAGCCGCATATCGGACCCCAGCGGCGTGGCATAGGATATCGCCCCGCGCAGCCCGAGCTTGGCGATATTGGGCAATTCGCGTTCATCCGCCGCGGCGAAATCGGGCGCGGGCGATGACAAGGCGGAATCGTTGAGAAAGGTCGACAGTTCGATCTTCAGCCCGGTCACCGGCCGGGCGGTGATTTGCGCTTCCAGCCCGTAAATATGTCCGCTGCCGATATTCGTGGTGTAGGGCAGGCCGGTCAGGTCGATCAGATCGGCCTGCACCGCGTTCCACCGCGACCAGGACAACACCGCACTCGCCGCCCAGCGGTCGTCCGAGGTTGCGTAACGCGCGCCCACTTCCGCCGCGCCGACGGTGTCCGCCTCGAACCGTTTGCTGTCGCTGATCGCCCCGCTGGGCGCGACGGCGAGACCCCCGGCGCGCGACGCCTGTTGATAGCGCGCGAACACCGTCAGTCCTGGCGCTGCGGTCCAGTTCAACGCTGCCGTGGGCGACAGGCGGAGGCCGCGCCGCTTGGATTCGGTTTCTTCGGCCAGCTTGCGGTCGGCCAGCGAACCGACCGCGCGCGAATAGGCCACGCGGCCGCCCAGCGTCGCGGTGACGTTGTCCGACACCGGAAAGTTGAGCTGTCCGAACAGCGCCACTTCGGCGTTGATATTGCGCAGGCCGGTAATCGGCAGGGGGGCGGTCAGGCTGCCCAACGTCCGGTGCAGCCGCGTGACGTCGTAGAGCCCGGCGATGCCGACCACGCCGTTGACGCGCTCGCGATGCCAAGCCAGCCGGCTTTCGTGCGTCAGCAAGGTGACGCCGATATCCTCCTCGAACCGCGCCGGGCCGGGCGCCACGATCGCCCCCGTCGCGTCGTAAACCGAGGCGATGTCATGCTCGACGATCGCCGTGGTCGAGACCAATTGGCTGCCCGGCCAGTCGCGCGTGAGGGTGACATAAGCGAGGCGGAAGTCGTTATCAAACGGCTGGGCGATCGCGGCTGTGCGCTGAAGCGGCGCCAGGGTGCTGAGCGCGTAACGCCCGTCGTCGCTGGCGATATTCTGCAGCGCACCGCCGACCGTCACCGACCGGTCGTCAGCGGGGGTGAAGCGGATCGCCAGACGTCCGCCGACCACGCTGGTCCGGTTGATGTCGACCAGGCCGCGCGACGGGTCGTCGATATAGCCTGGATCGAGACTGCGGTAAGCGACCGCGCGCACCGCCAGCCGCTCTGCAACGATCGGCGCATTGATCATGCCCGAAAAATCGCTGCCGTGCCCGCCGGTCTGGATTGCGCTGATGCCCGCCGACGCAGCGCCGGCCCAGCCGCTCGCATCGGGCAGCTTGGGCGAAATGCGGATGATTCCGCCGAGCCCGCCGGTGCCGTACAATGTACCCTGCGGCCCCTCGAGTATTTCGACCCGATCGACATCGTAAAGCGACAGGTCGGGATCGGGCGCGTTATAGGTCAGGCGCACGTCGCCCAGATATTGCCCGACCGTCGCCTGGCTCGGCCCGTTAAAGCTGCTGTCGGCAATGCCGCGAATGAACAGTTTGTCGCGGCCCGGCCCGAGATGCGTCGATGCCAGCAGCGGCAGGCGCGACACCAGTGCATCGCTGCCCGCGGCGGCCGTGTGCGTGCCGAGATCGCCGGCGCCGATGATCGAGACTCCCCCGGCATAATGATCGAGCGGTGTCGATTGCTTGCTGGCGGTGACAATGATGTCCGGAGTGGTCTCCGTCGCCGTGTCGACCGAAGGCGGCGGGGCAGTGCGACCGGCAACGCGCACCGGCGCGCGCACGATGCGGATCGTCAATCCGTCGACGAAATTTGCGGTCGCTCCCGTCCTGGCGAGAAGTTTGCGCAGCGCCGCCGTCATGGGCAGGCGCCCGCGAACGCCCCGGGTTCGCGCCGCGCCCAGCGACCCATCGCTGACGCCGATCGACACGCGCGCTTGCCGGCCGAATTGGATCAAGGCCTCTCCCAATGGCCCTGGCGGAATTCGGAAATCCATGCGTTGCTCGGCACAAGCGGGCATCGCGCAGACGCAGACCCCCGATGCCGCAACGAGCCAGTTAGCGCGGCGCACGGGCTCGCGCGCTGATCGCCCAACCACGCCCCGCAGGCTGTGCATCGACATTGAGCAGCGCCGCCAAGCGCACCCGCATCCGTTCGGGATTTCGGTCCACGGCGATCGTGCCGGTGAACGGCTGTTGCGCGAGCGCCGGCGCAACCACGATCGGGATGCCCAAAGTGCGTGACAGGTCCGCGGCGACCGTCGCGATGGGCACCCCCTGAAAGTCGAGGCGGCCCCGACGCCAGCCGCCAATAGCCTGCGGGTCCCTGTTCCTCAAGACGACATCACCCGCCGTTGCTCCGTCGAACAAGGTCTGGCCAGCCTTGAGCGAAACGGCCGAGCCTTGCGGGTTATAGATGACGGACCCCTCCGACACTTCGACGCGGTGGCCGGTCTCGTCGGCGACGGCGTTGAAGACGGTTCCGACGTCTTGAACACGGTCGTCGCCCATCGCCAGCATGAACGGTTTCGCGGGATCGTGACGGATGGTGAAGGTCGCCTCTCCGCTGTCCAGCGCGGCAAAACGCGGATCGCGCCGGTCGAGCGTTAGCCGGGTCGACCCGTTCAGCGCCACGCGGCCTTGCCCGGCCAGATCGACTATGCGCTGTTCGCCAGGGCCGGTGACGATTTGATAGCGTTGGTTCTGAACCAGTCCGGGCAGCGTGACGGCGCCGATCAGCACCGCCGCCAAGCCGCCTCCGGCCATCAGCCACCGGCGGCGCGACGCCGCGGGTGCCACGTCGTCATCGTTCGACGCGCGCAACGGTGCGGGCATGGCGGCGACAGCCGGACCGAGTTCGGCGTCGGCCAGTGCGACCTGATCATAGGCCGCCGCGTGCGCCGGGCTCGCTTCCAGCCAGGCGGTGAAACCGGCCCAGCCGGCGGACGCGTCGTCGCGCAGGCTGAGGTGCCAGCCGATTGCCGCGTCGAGCGCATCCCTGTCCGGTTCAGTCCCCATGTCGGTCTCTTTCGCCCATAAGACGGCGCGGTGCGACCAAATCCGCATCGAGCGCAGCGCGCGCCTCGACGACCGCGCGATAGGCGCGCTGAAGATGTTTTTCGACCGCGCTCACACTAATCGCCAAATCGGCGGCGATGTCTTTTTGCGGTTCGCCGCCGAGACGGTACCGCCGGAACACGTCGCGCGTGCGTTCGGGGAGCGCCGCCAGCACGTTGGTCACGACGGTCAGACGCTCGCGCGCCAGCAGCGCGTCCTCAGCCGAGGGTTGCGGATCCATATCACGCTGCGCCCCGAGCCCGGCGTCGGTCCACGCTTCCTCCCGCCCCGCCCGCCGCGCCGCAGACCGCCGCAGATCGAGCATCAGATTGTTCGCCATGCGATACAGATAGGCTCGTGGCTCGGCGACCGGCCCGATCGTTGCTTCGCCCAGTTTGAGATACAGATCCTGAAGCAAATCCTCCGCTTCGGCGGCCTGCGCGCCGCGCGCCGCAAGAAAGCGGGCCAGCGCGGGACGCAAATCGATGAACACGGCGATCAAGCCGCTGGCTGGCGTCCGCCCGGGCTCGTGATCGGCCATGGCCGCTCGGTAGTCGCCCACGTGCCGGGGAACAAGCAATGCATCCCCCGGCTACGCTATCAATCTAATGCGCGCGTTGCGCCGGTCGTTGCGGCAGGACGACAATCAAAATCACGATGGCCACCAGCAAAACCGCCGTCGCAATCGGGCGGCTGAGTTCCAGACCCCCCTTCGCCACGGGTTTGTCGAGAAAGTCGCCGACGGTCGCGCCCAAAGGCCGCGTCAGGATGAAGGCGGCCCAGAACAGCATGACATGCGACACGCGGGTCCAGAAATAGAGTGCGGCCGTCACGGCCAACGCTGCACCGAAAATCATCGCTGCGCCGCCATAGCCCAGGCTGGAATCCGCGACCCAATCACCCAGCGCGGTGCCCAAAGTCTGCGAAAATGTGATCGTGAGCCAGTAAAAGCTTTCGCTGCGCGGATCGGTCACCGTGCCGATCGCGACGCTGCCGGTCGTGCTCCGCCAAACGATCAGCGCGGCGATGACGCAGCCGAACAGCAACAGCGATCCGCCCGGATAGCCGAGGCCGATCGATCGCGTCGCGAAATCGGCCAGCGTCGTGCCCGCCGTGGTCGAGGCGATGATGGTCGCCCAGTATAGCCAGCGATTGAACCGCCCTGCCCGGACTTGCGCCCAAACCAGTACCAGCAGCACCGCCCCGAAGATCGCCGTGCCGATCAGATAGCCATTGAGCCCCGATGCGCCTGCGTCGGGAGTTGTTTCTCCCAGCCAGCTCATCGACACCGTGTCACCGCCGGTTTCGCCCAAGGTTGTCGCCAAAATCTTGATGATCCAGAAGCCCAGCGTGATCGCGGGAACCTTGGCCACGGCGCGGCGCATGTCATCGGTTAAAAGCTGGCTCCAAAGGCGAGATGGGTCATGTTGAGTGTGGCCGACCGGACGGCCTTGGCGTCGGTTACCGGCCTATCCGCGGGTTGGGTCGATCAGATATTTTTCTCCGGTGGCCTTACGTTCATAACCGCGTAGCACGTCGGGATCGAGCGCCTCGGCCAGACCGATGACGCGCGAATAATGGCTGGCAAATGTGGTGGTGAGTTCGTCGAGTACGCGCTGGCGCATACGACCTACGACGTCCGCGCCTGCTTTTCCCATGAACGGCGTCAGCAGCCAGCCCGAAACGCTCCACTGAAACCCGAAGCTCAGCCGGTTCAGCGTCGTCGGCGACAGATCCAGCGCACCATAGATGTAGAGCTGTTTGAAGGTGTTCGAACCGTAGCGGCTATATTCGGTCATCGTGCGGCTGGCGGCCTGTTCCATCGCCTGCACGATGTCGCTGCCCAGCGACCCGCCGCCGATCGCATCGAATGCGACGGTCGCGCCGGTTTCGACGATCGCGTCGACCAGCTGCGCAGGGAAATCCGTGTCACCGCTGTTCAGGGCATGGGTCGCACCGATCGCGCGCAACATCTTGGCCTGTTCGTCCGACCGCACGATGTTGACCAGCGGCACACCGTCCTTGAGGCAGATTTTTTGGAGCATCTGGCCGAGGTTGGATGCGGCGGCGGTGTGGATGATCGCCTTGTGCCCCTCCATTCGCGCGGTCTCGACAAAACCCAGCGCGGTCAGTGGATTGACGAACAGCGACGCGCCGTCCGCTGCGCTGGCGCCGTCGGGCAACACGACAATGTCGCGCAGCTTCAGCTTGCGATAATCGGCATACATCGCGCCGCCGAGCATCCCGACGCGTTTGCCCTGAAGGTGCTGCGCGCCTTCGCCCGCCGCAACGACCGTCCCCGCGCCTTCATTGCCGACCGGCAGCGACTGGCCCAGCCGCGACGTCATCGACGCCATCCGCGCAGGTGGAATGGCGAATGTCGCTTCGGGACGTTCGGCGGTGCCGCCGGTCCGCAGCGAGCCGATATCCGCGGGTCCCAACAACAAGCCAAGGTCGCTCGGATTGATCGGCGCAGCCTCGACGCGGACGATGACTTCGTCGGCGGCGGGATCGTCCAGCGTGACGTCGATCAGTGCCAGCGACAGCGTTCCATCGCCATTGGCGGTCGATCTCAGTTCGCGTCCGGTTACGGGCATCTTCGATTCCTTGATTCAAGTCGGAGTGGTTAGGCGCGACAGCGGCGCGGTCAAACCGGCATGTCGAGCGGAGGCCATTACATTACGTGTAAAAAATGTTGGGCATTATATATCTGTGTGACCCATTGACAGTGGGTCCGTGTCGCACCTATATGAGTGTATGAGCACGCAACAGCAGCCCTTCGACACCATCCTCCAGATGATGAACGCATTGCCTGACGAGCAAGCGGCGGTCGATCATTTCACGGCAATCCGTTGGAAGAACGGCGCGTTCTGTCCGCACTGCAAATCGGCCCGCGTTTATCATTTCAGCGACAAGCGCACTCACAAGTGCGGTGATTGCCGGAAGCGGTTTTCGATCAAGGTCGGCACGATCTTTGAGGACAGCAAAATTCCGCTGCGTTCGTGGATGCTGGCGATCTGGCTCATCACGTCGCACAAGAAGGGAATAGCCAGCACGCAACTCGCCAAGGACATTGGCGTCACTCAAAAGACTGCGTGGTTCATGACCCATCGCCTCCGCTATGCGATTAAAACGCAGTCGTTCAATCGTCCGCTCGCTGGCGTGGTCGAAGCCGATCATATGTTTGTCGGTGGCAAAGAGAAGAACAAGCACGCCTCCAAGCGCATAGGCGGCAAGCAGGGTGGCGTTGGCAAGGCTGCGGTTCTCGGGATGCTAGAGCGTGGCGGCGAACTCCGCACTGGCGCAGCGCCGCGTGGCATTGCGGTCCAAGGCATCATCCACGCCAACGTGCGTCAGGACGCATCCTTGATGACGGACAGCGATCACGCTTTCCGCGCCCTTGGCGACACCTTCGACCACCATCGCGTGAACCACACGAAGGGCGAATATGTGCGCGGCATCGCTCACACTAACGGCATCGAGAGTGTGTGGGCGCTGTTCAAACGTCAGATCAACGGCACTCACCATTGGCTTTCGCCTAAGCATTTGAATGCTTACCTTGGTGAGATGACATGGCGCTTTAACCTCCGCACGATGAACGAGGGCGACCGCGTGAACGCCTTGCTGGCGCAGACGGCGGGCCGTTTGACCTACAAGGCTTTGACGGCATGACGCGCCAGCGCGAACGCCCCCTTGGCCTCGACATGCCGTTCAATGAGGCACTGGAACGCTTCATAGGTGTGAAGCCAGAGGAATTGCCGCCCGAGGTGAAGTTGGTGCGAAAAAGGCCCCCGCCGAAGCGAGGGCCAGGTGTTGAAGTTAAGGCCGATCCAGAGCGTTAGCTACTGTGAGCGGAAGTGGCTGCGGACGCTTTCGACACGCCCGAACCGGATACGGAAATAGCTGCGGATAAAGACCATCGGTCCCTCCCTCGCTTTGAGGCGGGTTGCATCCGGTGACCGAAACTGCGACAAGAATTTTGCAGAGACTGGCGGCTTCGGCCCCGGTTCGGAGGCCCGCTCACAAGGCGGGCCTTTTGCGTTTCAGGCTATATCCAGATCATTCGCACCTCCATCAGCTACCCGGCTTTCCGGGCTGATGGCGCATCGTTGCCGCTGACTATGCCCCGGTCGAATTATCCCTCGGACGAATAAACGTCCCGAAAAACGTCCCGCGCTGATAAACGTCCCGGACGTTTACGCTTTTGGGGGGCGTCCGGTTTTTCGGCCTTCGGAAAATTGCTCGATGACCTTACGCACCACACGTAGCTCAGGGTGGTCGTCTTTTGCCTTCTGCCAGAGCTTCCGCATCCCTAGAGCCTGATCTTGAGGACTGAGCGCATTGAACCATGCGCGTGCATCAGATGGACTCAAGTCGCCTTCCGCTGGCGCGGGTGGCGAGGACGAAGGCAACATTGGGAAGCCGCTCGGGAGAAAACGAACGTCAAACGCGCGACCGACCAGAGGACCGCCGTAGCCCGTGCTGCTCCGGTTGTAGAAGGTGATGTCTCCAGTGCGCCAAAAATCATGGTCAGAGAGGCATGGCCAATTTTGCCACATCTCTCGACTGATTCTGACCAGTTCATCTAAGTTATTAGGCATCCGCTGCATTGACGCTCGTTCGAACGCACGCGCTCCGGCAACAATTAAGCCGCTCTGTAGGCGACCCGCGATCCATCGCACTTTCGTTTCATAGCCCCAGTCATCGGAAAGTAGGTCGAGGGCATCCGACGGCGTGATTAGTTGGTCGAAATCTATCTCTGTGTCAGCCTGCTTTGCCGGATGCTCCACCTCTTGAGTGGGCTGAAACGCACCACGCTTCCGTATCGCTTGAGCAGCCTTTGCAGCCGCCAAATGGTCGGAAAATGACGCGGTCGATTTGAGGATTTCTTCGGGCGGTGGGGGCTTTTTTAGTTTTGACCAATCAACCGTGCCCTTAGGTGATTCGTCCCCCGCCATCGCGCCGCATCATGGCAAGATTCCGGTTTGGGTCAAACACGTATGTAGGTCCCAAAATGTTTGACATAGTCTTGCTGCATAGGCACGCATGTCAAATATATTTAACACAGGAGGCATAAGTGTCGTTCAGGGAAAAGTCCGCTTGGATCATGGGAGCGTTGATGGTTGTCGCGGGGGTTTACTACCTCAACATAGCGTTGGCCGCGTCGCACGTCGCGGGGCGGACGGTGCCGCCCGTCGCCGTTTTCGTGCCCTATACGCTGATGGTCGTGATCGTCTCCGTCATTGTTCAGACGGCGATGGCGATCCTGGCCCCGAAGGCCGCGACTGCGCCCGCCGACGAGCGAGAACGACCTCTGCTCGACCGGGCCGGCCACTGGTCCGGCATTGTCCTGGCGGCGGGGGCGGTAAGTTCACTGCTTTATTACTTGTTTCGCGAAGACGGCGTGCTGTTGTTTCACATGATCATGGCCAGCTTGATCGTGTCCCAGATTGCCGAATACGCTTTGCAGATCATCCTGATCCGCCGGAATTCCTGATCGTGGCGAAGATTCCCCCCATCACCAATCGTGTGCGGGAATTACGTGAAGAGCACGGGCAGATCAGCCAGGCGGCGCTGGGCGATGTCATCGGCGTGACCCGGCAGACCATCATTGCGATCGAGCAGGGCCGTTATTCCCCAAGCCTCGAAAGCGCCTTTCGCATTTCCAGAGCGTTCGGCGTGGGGATTGAGGACGTGTTTGGCTGGGACGAGGGAACGGGATAGACGCGAATTTCGGGCGGATGTCCGTGGCGGTGCAAATCGGCTCGTGGGGAATTGCCGTCTGATGATCATGGCTCTGTTTCCAAAGGCCCGCAGGTGAGCGACGCGGCATCACGCCAGCCGGTGAATGGTCGCGCGCGTCTCGAAAGTTTCATTCTCGTCGCACGTTTGGTCGGTGTTTCCATCAACCCTGCACGGGTCGTCCATGATTTCGGCGGGCCTGTCGATGCCATCGAGTTCGAGGATATTGTGCGGTTGGCGCCGGATTACGCGTGCCGCGCGCGCACGCGCCAGATAACGCCGAAGGCGGTCGGCAAGCTGCCTACGCCATTGGTCATCACCCTATGCGACGGATCGACAGCGGTCGTCGCCAAGCGGGACGGTTCCGGCGACGCGCCCCGGTGGCTGGTCTATCCCGCCGGCGCGCAACGGCCGGTCGTCTGGACGCTCGACGAGTTCGAGACGCAATTCGGCGGCGACGTGCTGATGGTCTCGACGCGAGACAATCTGGTCGGAACGCAGCGCAAATTCGGCTTGAGCTGGTTTCTCCCGCTGGTCGTGAAATACCGTCATGCGTTGCGCGATGTGCTCGTCGCGTCGTTTGTGCTTCAGCTTCTCGGGCTCGCCACGCCGCTGTTGTTCCAGATCATCATCGACAAGGTGCTGACCAATCAGACGATCTCGACGCTCGAGGTCGTCATCTTCGCGATGGTCGCGGTGGCCGTGTGGGAAACGATCATGGGCGCGATGCGGACATGGTTGCTGGCGCACACCACCAACCGGATGGACGTCGAGCTGTCGGCCCGCGTGTTCAGCCACATGATGGCGGTCCCACTCGGCTATTTCGAAAGCCGTCGCGCGGGCGACACGGTGGCGCGGGTGCGGGAAGTGGAAAATATCCGGCAATTCCTGACCTCTGGATCGCTCAACTTCATCATGGACCTGTTGTTTTCGTTCGTGTTCCTGGCGGTGATGGCGGTCTATTCGTTGAAGCTGACGTTCATCGTGATCGTATCGATCATGCTCTATGTCGTAATTTCGGTGGTCGCGACGCCAAGGCTGCGCCGGTTGATCGACGAAAAGATTGCGCGGTCGGCCGCCAACAACGCGTTTCTCGTCGAAAGCGTGACGGCGATGTCGACGATCAAAACCTTCGCTGCCGAGCCGCAGTTTCGCAAGACGTGGGAAGACCAGTTCGCGGGGTACGTCAAAGTCAATTTTGCCGCGCTGCGACTGTCCAACATGGCGAACAGCGCGATCCAGGGCGTATCCAAGCTGACCACGGCGGCAACGCTGTTTTTTGGCGCGCTGGCGGTCATATCGGGTGCGCTAACGGTCGGCGGGTTGGTGGCATTCAACATGCTCGCGTCGCGCTTGGCCCAACCCATCCTGCGGCTGGCGCAGCTGTGGTCGGACTTTCAACAGGTCCGCGTGTCGGTCGACCGTCTGGCCGACCTGCTGGATACTCCCGCCGAACTGCGCGGCCAGACGGCCAATGTCGGTATCGACCAGATCAAGGGCGCGATCCGTTTCGACAAGGTCCATTTTCGCTATCGCCCCGACCTTCCCGAAGTCTTGCGTGGCATCACCTGCGACATTCAGGCGGGTGAAATGATCGGCATCGTCGGACCATCCGGGTCCGGCAAGTCGACGCTCACCCGGTTGGCGCAGCGACTGTACGTGCCGGAGCGCGGGCGTGTTGCGATCGACGGCATCGATATCGGCCTGTTCGATGCGGCGCTGCTCCGCCGGATGGTCGGAATCGTGCCGCAGAGCAGCATCCTGTTCAATCGTTCGATCGCTGCCAACATTGCGTTCGCCGATCCGGCCCGGCCGATGGAAGATGTCGTCCGAGCGGCACGGCTGGCCGGCGCACATGATTTCATCGTCGACCTGCCACAAGGGTATGACACGATGGTTGGCGAGCGCGGAGACACGCTGTCGGGCGGACAGCGGCAACGCGTCGCCATTGCGCGCGCCTTGATCGGCGATCCGCGCATCCTGATTTTCGACGAAGCGACCAGCGCGCTCGACGCCGAAAGCGAAGCCGTGATCCAGGCCAATCTGGCGGCCATTGCCGCCCGCCGCACGGTCATCATCATTGCACATCGGCTGTCTGCTGTGCGTGGGTGCAACCGCATATTTTCGGTGGAACACGGGCTGATCACGGAGGCGGGGTCGCATGACGAGCTCATCCGATCGGGTGGCACCTATGCTCGCCTCCACGCGGCGCAGGTCGGATCGGCCACGCGCTAATGGCTCTGCAGACGCTCTTCGAGGATCGCTTCCCGCGTCTGTGGCGCTCCCTGGCTGTGCTGGGACAGGCGTGGCGTGAGCGCAAGGCAGATGACAAGCAGCGCGGACGCAGCGATCGCGAGTTCCTGGCCCCGGCGCTCGAAATCCTCGAGACACCGCCCAGCCCGCTGGGACGAGCGATGCTGTGGACGCTGACGGCAATGGTCGCGATCGCCCTGGCCTGGGCGATTTTCGGTCGCCTCGACGTTATCGCGGTGGCGCAGGGACGAACGATCCCTTCGGCGAACAGCAAGATCGTGCAGGCGTTCGACATCGGGTCGATCCGGGCGATCTACGTTCATGAGGGCCAAAGGGTGCGCAAGGGGCAGCTGCTGATCGCGCTCGACCCGACGCTCGCCGCCGCCAACCAGGGCGCGGCCGACGAGACCCTGCAAGCGCATCAGTTGGAGGATCGGCGCAACGCCGCCCTGCTGTCCTATATCGACGGTCGGGGGGCGGTATTCACAGCACCGCCGGGAACGCCGAACGTTATGGTCGTTGCCCAGAACCGGTTGATCGCCGCGGCCATCGCCGAATATGAGGCCAACCGGGCCTCGCTGGAAAAGCAGCGACTGGAGGCGGTCAGCGACCGCGACGTTGCCTTGCAGGAAGTCGCCAAGCTGCGCGACACATTGCCCATCGAGGCCGAGCAATTGCGCGGACGCCGGGCGCTTGCCGCGAAGGGCTATTTCGCCGGCCTGCGCCTGATGGATTACGAGCAGCAACTTTTGCAGCACCAGCGCGACTTGCAGATTCAGCGCGCGGCGGTCGCCAAAGCGACGGCGGCGATTGGCCAGATCGACGCGGAAATTGCCAAGCTGCGCGGCGGGTTTGCGCGCACGGCATCGACCGCGCAACTGGACGCACAGCGCGACGCCGGGGTCGCCCGGGGCGATGCACAGCGCAACGCGCGACTGCGCGAGCTCACGCAGATCCGCGCGCCGATCGACGGGGTTGTCGAACAGTTGATGGTGACCACGGTGGGCGGCGTCGTGAAACCGGCCGACCCATTGATGACCATCGTGCCGACCGACGCGCCGGTGGTCCTCGATGCCCGGCTGCTCAACCGCGACATCGGCTTCGTTCAGGTCGGTCAGCGCGCGCGCGTCAAATTCCAGGCGTTCCCGTTCACCGATTATGGCGCCGTCGATGGCGTGGTCGAACGAATCGGGCGCGATTCCATCGAGGACGAGAAAGCGGGGCCGGTATTTGCGGTCAGGATCAGGCTGCTGTCCGACCATCTCGCTTTGACCGATGGCCATAGTGAGCGGCTGGGCGCGGGGCTGACCGCGACGGCGGAGATCAGGACCGGGTCGCGACCCATTATTCGGTACCTGTTGTCGCCGCTGGCCCGACGAGCGAACGAGGCCGGACGGGAGAGGTGACACGCCGCGCTGTGCGAATTCGCGCGGGGTGACACATATTTGCAATATCTAAAGTTAGTAGAGTCAGGTATTACTCCTGTGTCGCCGGGAGTTTGAATGATGATCTATCGCCGGGCGGCGAAGGTACGATGAGCGACCTTCCATACGCCTATAGCTTCGATTTTTCGCAGGGTCCCGGCCCATTCCACACGTGGATGGATCCGTCGCTGGTGACCGGCGATACCGGGCTGTATTCGGACTATACGCGGTTCAACGCGCCGGGCGATCTCGATCCGAACCATATCGACGGCATCGGCCCGATCTGGCTGCTGTCGCACCTGTCGATTCCGACAGTTGGATCGCCGGGGAAGCTCAACCTGACCGATGCCGATATCGACATCACACTCAAGACCGAGCCGGGATTCGAGGCCAATAATTCCAAATTATACTTTTGGATCATCAAATATGTGCCGGAGACCGGCGTTTCAGAGAATTACTATTACGGCCTGCAGGCGACCAATTGGGCACATACCGGACAGAATATATTGGATGGCGTGGGAACCGACTGGACCACGGTAACGGTTCATCTGTCGCCCGACCTGTCCGAATGGACCTATGCCGGCAACAACGTGTCGTCGCAGGGCGATTCAGCCTATCGTTACGTGCCGTACAGTTTGCCCGATACGCTGGCGGACGTCGACGCGACCCTGCACCTCGTGTTCGTTGGCGATGCGCCCGATCATGGTCCGCAGGGCTTTATCGATATCGAGAATATCACCATCCACACCGCGACGCCGGCGATCCCGATCGCGCATGATCCGGCAGACCAGATCGAGCACACGACCGAAGACACCGTGAAATACGGTCAGCTGGCAATTCCGGCGGGAATCGATGCCGCCAGCGCCCATTATGAACTGGTGGCCAATTCGGCGACGCATGGGGCCGTCACGGTGGATGCGGATACCGGTGCCTATATGTTCACCCCCGAAGCCAATTTCTGGGGCCCGGACCGTCAGGGGGTGACCGCGACTTTCGAATATGTGGCCACTGACGGCACCACCACCAGCACGCCGCAGACCGTCTATTTTTACATCGCCCCGATCAACGACGCACCGCTCACCTCGACGTTCAGCGATGACGTGACCACCAATATCGATCAGGCGTTCAATTTCACCGTCTTCGCGGGGACCGACGTCGATACCGACCCGCTTACCTATCATGTGGTCGATCAGTCGGTGGAGCATGGCACGATCGCGATGAACGCGGTGACCGGCCGTTATACGTTCACGCCCGAGGCCGGATACGCCGGTGCAGCGAGTTTCCAATATACCGTCAGCGACGGACAGGTAAGCAGCGACGCCAAGACGGTGACCGTCACCGTTGCACCAGCGGACGATCCCTACACGCCGCCCACCTATGAGGATGCGATCGATTACCTGATCGCCGGCGATCGACAGAGCTTCGTCTATTACACCATTCGCGCGGCGGAGGCGGGCGATACCAACGCAGCTTATCAATATGGCACCTGGCTGCGCGCCGGTCAGAATGTCGAACGCAACGACGCGCTGGGCGCACAGTTCCTGCAACTTGCCGTCGGCACAGTGAAGGATGCCAGCCTGCAGCTGATCAACGCCTATACCCAGGGCGACGGCGTCCCGCGGGATTATGCCAAGGCGCGCGAACTGCTCAACGGCATATATGCGGCGCCGGAGGCGCGTTACGAGCTCGGGGTGCTCGACGATCTGGGCTTCGGCGCTCCGGTCAATCACGCCTCGGCGGTCAACAATTACATCAGTGCCGCCAAGGCCGGAAACGCCGACGCGATGTACACGCTCGGCCGTCGTTATCTCGCGGGTCAGGGCGCAGACTATCAGCCAGAGGACGCCTATTTCTGGCTCGGCCTCGGGCTCAAATTCGGCGGCGGGCCCGATGTTCAGCAGTTTCGCGACCTGCTGACTTACGATCAGGGTCTGGCGCTCCCGGATATCGCGCCCGAGCGTAAAGCGTTGCTGGATCAGGCGATTGCCGACTGGACGGTCGGCACCGCGACACCCGTCAACGACGCGCCGACCGTTACCGCCGGCGACGAGGAGAATTCGGGAAGCGCCGGTGCGGTGATTTCGGGCGTTTTGCTGCCCGGCACCGATCGCGATGGCGACACGTTGTCGTTCCAGCTTGTGGCCGGATCATCGATCGGGGGATCGGTAACGATCGATCCGGTGACGGGCGCATATCACTTTACGCCTCTATTGCCGTTGCCCGGCGAAGTCAGTTTTGCCTACCGCCTGAACGACGGCCAGGACGTCAGCGAAGCAAAGACGGTCACGTTGACTTACTCGGCGATCACCGCTGCGTTCAACGACAACAAGACGCTGGACGAAACTGCGACGGTGACCGCCGACGCCACGACCGGCGTCTTGGCCAACGATGCTGTGGTCGCCGGTGGAGGCTTGCTCAGCATCGTCGCGGTTGCGGGATTATCGGGCAATGTCGGCAGCGCATTGAGCGGGACCTATGGCACGCTCACGCTCAACGCCGATGGCAGCTATGACTATGTCGCCGACAAGTCCGCGAAACTGATCGAAGGCCAGACCGGGACCGACAGCTTTAGCTACACCATAGAGGATGAGCTGGGCACGGAATCGACGGCCAGCCTGATCTTCACGATCAATGGTAGCCTCGGCACCGTCCTTATCGGTGATGGCGTCCTGTTCGGTTCGGCCTATGACGACGTCCTCACCGGAGTATCAGGTGGTGATGTCCTGATCGGCCTGGACGGCAACGACCGGTTGCAAGGGGGTGTCGGCCTTCCCAATACCCTGCAGGGTGGCAATGGTGATGACGTTTATGTCGTTGCCAATGCGGGCGACAGCATCATCGAACTCCCCGGCGGCGGCACAGACACGATCGAAACCGGGCTGTCCTCCGCGGTCGCCGTAACCAATGTCGAGAACCTGACTTACACCGGGACGTCGGCCTTCACCGGCATCGGCAATATCCAGGGCAATGTCATTACGGGCGGCGGTGGCGACGACTTTCTCAGCGGCCTGGACGGCGACGACACACTGCACGGCGGCGGTGGCAATGACGTGTTGCTTGGCGGATCGGGCAGCAATGTTCTGGACGGCGGAGCCGGCGTGGACACCGCCTATTTCGCCGGGCAACCTGCGGGCGTGCAGGCCAGCCTGACGTCCGGCGTGGCGATCAACGGTTATGGCGGGACGGACCAGCTCATAGCGATCGAAAATCTGGTCGGCAGCGATTTTGCCGACACGCTCACCGGCGACGGCGGCACGAATATCCTCAACGGGCTGGGCGGTGACGACTGGTTGATCGCGACCGGCGGTAACGACGTGTTGATCGGCGGCGACGGGTTCGACACGGTCGATTATTCGAACGCGACGGTCGCGGTCACCGCCAATCTGACGAAGTCGAGCGCCGTCGATGCGCTGGGGCGCAACGACACGATCGCCCAGGTCGAAGCGCTGGTCGGATCCAATTACGACGACGTCCTGGTCGGCGACGCCAATGCCAATCGGCTCGACGGCGGGCTGGGCCGCGATGTGCTGGTCGGGTTCGCCGGTAACGACACGCTGGTCGGTGGTGACGGTGCCGCCAACGAACTCATTGGGGGGCTTGGCAACGACATCTATATCGTCACTGCGGTGGGCGACACGGTGGTGGAAAACGCCGGTGAGGGCACGGATACCGTGCGCACCAACCTCGCCCGGTATCAACTCGCGAACAACATCGAGAATTTGGTTTATACCGGCATCGCCGCGTTCAGCGGCACCGGCAATGCCCTCGACAACACGCTGACCGGCGGCTCCGGTAACGACCTGTTGACGGGGCTCGGCGGCAACAACACGCTGATCGGCGGAGCAGGCATCGACCGCGCGGATTATTCGGCGGCAACATCGGGCGTGACCGCCAATCTGCTCGGCAATTTGACCACCGCCAACGGCTATGGCGGCATCGACATCCTGTCGGGGATCGAGAACGTGACCGGCAGCGCGTTCAACGACGTCCTGATCGGTGATGCCAATGCGAACCGGCTCGAGGGCGGGCTGGGCCGCGACGTCCTGATCGGGTTTGGCGGCGACGATGTGCTGGTCGGTGGCGACGGCGTTGCCAACCAGCTTCAGGGCGGGATCGGCAACGATACGTATATCGTCAGCGCGGTGGGCGACACGATCGTCGAAAACCCGGGCGAAGGGACCGATACGGTGCAAACCAACCTCGCCAATTATCAATTGGCCAACAACGTCGAAAATTTGTTCTACACCGGCACCGGCGCATTCACCGGCACCGGCAATGCGCTGGACAATATGCTCAGCGGTGGCAGCGGCAACGACACGCTGGATGGCGGCGCCGGCGACGATACCGTGGTGATGCGCGGGCTCAAGGCATCGTACACCATCACCACGCTCAATGGCCGGATTCAAATCCGCGATCTCGACGAGGCGGCCGATGGCGACGACGGCACCGACACCCTGATCGGAATCGAAAATGTTCTGTTCAAGGACGGCGAGCGCGTGTCGCTGGTCGCGCCGATCGCGCTCGATCTCGATAACAACGGCATCACGTTGACGTCGGCCGGGGCCAGCGGCGCACGTGCGGGATCGACCGACCCGCTTAGCTGGATCGGACCCGGCGACGGCTTCCTGTTCTATGACCGGGACGGCAATGGCAGCTACACCGGCTTCGACGAGATGAGCTTCGCCGGTCACCGGTCGGGCGCGCTGTCGGACCTCGACGGCCTCCGAAGCTACGATACCAACGGCGACGGGATTTTGTCGGCCGCCGATGACGGCTTTGCCCGGTTCGGTGTCTGGCGCGATGCCAATAGCGACGGCGTGGCGGAACCGGCCGAGACCTACACGCTGAAAGCTGGGCACCCCCAATAACCCTGGCATGATCCGGCCGGAGGTGATTCACTGCGCTTGGCAGGGAGGCGGCAGATGCGTCAGACGGGTTTATTCGGGCTATCGGATCAACTAAAGCGGTT
>NZ_CBCRXM010000009.1:0-114698 GCF_965137005.1 Sphingomonas antarctica
CTGGGCTGGACGCTCGCTGCCTCGTCATCGCTGGTGTCACAACCGAACGGTTTTGACACAAGGCGGAACAGCAGCTTACGTCACCTTGACGCCTGAAAGCAGACCGAGAACTAACCACCCAATTGCAGACATTCGGTCACCGACCCCCGATCAATTGAAATAAGTCTGCCCCAAACCGCTGCGAACAGCTACGGCGCCCCCATGCGCATTCTCCTGACCAATGACGACGGCATTCACGCGCCCGGGCTCGACGTGCTCGAAACCATCGCCCGCACGCTCAGCGACGACATCTGGATCGTCGCGCCCAGCGAGGAGCAATCGGGCGCAGGCCATTCGCTGACGCTCTCCCGCCCCGTCCGCCTACGCAAGCATGAGGACCGCCGCTTCTCGGTCAGCGGCACGCCGACCGATGCCGTGATGATGGCGCTGCAGGTCGTCGACGGCGGCCTGAAGCCCGATCTGATCCTGTCAGGCGTTAACCGCGGCGCGAACCTGGCCGAGGACGTCACCTATTCGGGCACCGTCTCCGCCGCGATGGAAGGCACGCTCGCGGGCGTCCGCTCGATCGCGCTGAGCCAGGTCGATGCCCGCGAAGGCATGGGCGACGCCGTGCCCTTCGCCGCGGCCGAGGCGTGGGGCGCACGCGTCCTCAAACCGCTGATCGACGCGCCGATGAACCCGCGCACCCTCGTCAACGTCAACTTCCCCGCGCTCGCACCCGATGCCGTGCGCGGGGTCAAGGTCGTGACGCAGGGCTTTCACGATTACGGCCGCAGCCAGATCGTCCAGGGCACCGATCCGCGCGGTTACCCCTATTACTGGTTCGGTCTCGGCAGCGTCCCGCACACGCCCGGCCACGACACCGATCTCGAGGCGATCGCCGACGGCTTCATCACCGTCACGCCGCTGCACCTCGACCTGACGCATTATGCCAGCATGACGATGCTCGAGGATGCTTTCACACAGTCCTGAAACGCCAGCGTTACGCCGTGCGCAACCCCCGCCCCACCCGCCGTCGCAACCGACTGCCGATTGCGCCGAAGCCCGTGAGCAGCAGCGCCCATGTCGCCGGTTCGGGGATTGCGGGCAAAACATAGCTTTGGCCGCTCGTGGAAGTAACGCTCCCATCGGGCGTCAGGACGGTCAGATAGGTGTGTGCGGTGTTGAACGCGTCGAATGACGTGCTGCCCGTGCTCAACGCGGAGGCATACGGATTGTAATAAATCGAAACGCCATCCAGCACAGCGGTCAAATACCGGATTTGTCCGACCGGCAGAAGGATTTGCTGTTCGATAACATTCCGCCCGACGTGAAGAAGGGTGGTATTAGACTGGCATTGGGCGTCCTGGCCGAGCGTGCTGGCGCTGGCGGTGCCGCACGCATTGGCCAAACTCACATCGCTGTTCTTGACACTTGAAAAGAACGAGACCTTGCTGCTCGTCGTCGGATAGAGGCCACCGACCGTCGCCGACAGATCATGAATGTCGATGATCTGTGTGACCTTGACCAAGGCACTGGTACCGTTCGCCTGACCGGGAACGACGATCGTGAAGCCGTCAGTCCATTCAGCGTGTGAAGTGCCGTCGACCCTGAACAGCGGTGCACCGCCGATGAGTGCATTCGACGATCCGCTCAAATCGCCGCTGATTCCGAGCGATCCGTAGGATGCCCGCGCGCTCATCGTCGCGGTATATCCGTTCGCCCCGATTGCCGATCCGCTCGCGGTCTTTGTCGCGCCCGACTGATAGCCGCCTTCGCTCCCTGCGCCGCCGTTCCCCGAGCAGTTCGTCTGCCCGCTGCCGAAATGTGTCGCAACACAGTTCACGCTGACGGCCGTGTCGGCGAACGCAGCAGTCGAGCTCAGCATAAGGACAGCAGCTGCTGCCCCCGCAACGCGTAGATTATTCATGGTGATCCCCCGATTCCATGACACACCAAGCAGCGTGGTTGATACAGGTCAAGTTTTTGATGACCGCGCTCTCGGGCAATCTTGGACGGCGTTGCACCCGAGGTAGCAAAATTTGCCAAAGGCGTCTAAGCAATCTTCTTCCCGTCATGGCCACAATTCTCCCCACCCCGCCCAAGGTCGGCATGGTTTCGCTCGGCTGTCCGAAGAACCTTGTCGATAGCGAGCGCATTCTCGGCAAGCTGCGCAGCGATGGCTATGGCGTGTCGCCCGATTACGCCGGCGCGGACGTCGTGCTGGTCAACACTTGTGGCTTCCTCGACAGTGCGAAGGAAGAAAGCCTCGAAGCGATCGGCGAAGCCATTGCCGAAAACGGCCGCGTCATCGTCACCGGCTGCATGGGCAAGGAAGCGGATATGATCCGCGCGCGCTTCCCGCAAGTCCTCGCAATCACCGGCGCGCATCAGTACGAACAGGTCGTCTCGGCGGTTTACGAGGCCGCCCCGCCCGCGCGCTCGCCGTATCTCGATCTGGTCCCCGGCGCCGCGGTCGAGGAAACCTGGCTCGCCGACAAACTGACCCCGCGTCACTACAGCTATTTGAAGATTTCCGAAGGCTGCAATCATCGCTGCAGCTTCTGCATCATCCCGCAATTGCGCGGCGATCTGGTCAGCCGCCGCCCGGATGCGATCCTTCGAGAGGCGGAAAAGCTGGTTCAGGCGGGCACGCGCGAATTGCTGGTGATCAGCCAGGACACGTCGGCCTACGGCGTCGATATCAAGCATCTGCCACGCGCCTGGCACGGCAACGAAGTCCGCGCGCACATGACCGATTTGTCGGCGGCGCTCGGCACGCTCTCGACGCCCGAGACGCCGGTGTGGGTCCGCCTCCACTACGTCTACCCGTATCCGCACGTCGATCAGGTCATTCCGCTGATGGCCCAGGGGCTGATCACGCCGTACCTCGACATCCCGTTCCAGCATGCCAGCCGCGACGTGTTGAAGCGCATGCGCCGGCCCGCCAACGAGGCGAAAGTGCTCGAACGCATTCACAAATGGCGCGACATCTGTCCCGACATCGCGATCCGCTCGACTTTCGTGGTGGGCTTCCCCGGCGAAACCGAGGCGGACTTCCAATACCTCATGGACTGGCTGACCGAAGCCCAACTCGACCGCGTCGGCGCGTTCCGCTTCGAACCCGTTGAGGGTGCTGCGGCCAATGCCCTGCCCGATCCGGTGCCCGAGCACATCAAAGAAGAACGCTACGCGCGCCTGATGGAACTGACCGCGCGCATCAGCGCGGACAAGCTCGCGGCAAAGGTCGGCCGCACCCTTCCCGTCATCATCGACGAGGTCGACGACGAAGGCGGCGCGACGGGACGGTCACAAGCCGACGCGCCCGAAATCGACGGCCACGTCCTGCTGCGCGATGCAGGCGGCTTGGCCAGCGGCGACATCGTCCAGGTGACGATCGAGGATGCCGACGAGCACGATCTTTACGGCGTGCCGGCCTAATATCCGAAGGCGTCGATCCACGGTTGCAGGATCGGCATGACCGGCGCCAGTTCGGACTCATACCGCCGCCACTGCGCGCGCCCGTCATACAGCCCGCGCCGCACCTGCGTCTGGCTAGCGGTCGAAACCCCGCGCCGCTCGGCGGTCTTGTCGAAGCGGCGCAAATCGTCGCTCCAGTCGATCCCGATAAAGCGACACAACGCCTGCGTCGTCGCGTCGAAATCGCCGACCAAAGCCTCGTAACGCAACTCATGCGCCGCGAGCGGCAATGCCGCGAGGCAATCCCGCTGAAGTCGCATCAGTGCATCGTAATGCCGCGCGACACCCGCCAGCGTCGTGAACTGATACGCCGCCGCCGTCGGCGCGAAGCTCGTCCGGAAACAACTCAGCACCACGTCGCGCGGATCGCGGCGCATCACGACGATTTTCGCCTGCGGAAACAGTCGCGCGATCATCGGCAGGCGGCTGCCCTTCAACGGGTCCATATCGACGAACGTCTGCGCGTCGGGCGCGATGCCCCCCGCACGGACCCGCCGCCAATAGGCTTCGCGCCACGGAGCGAGACCTGCGGCATCCAAACGCGTCAGCCCGACGAGTTTGTCCGGCGGATCGAGAAATTCGCGATCTGCTTCGCGCAAAGTCGGACTTTCTTCCGACGCGGCGACGCCCGGCGCACTGGCCAGAATGTTTTCGACGAGCGTCGTTCCCGACCGCGGATAGCCGAGCAGAAATACGTGATTGGGCGTAGCGCCGGCAATCGTGGCGGGTGCGGCGCTCCACGCCTCCGGCGCAACGCTGGCAAATGTTTTGGCGATTTCGTCGACGAATTGGGTCAGCGGCAGCTGACCGGCAAACCGCTCCGCATGAACTTCGGCGAACAGCGCCTTGGATCGGGCATATGCCGCAAAAGCCTCGGCCGGGCGATCGAGCTTGTCGAGCACGTCGCCCAACAATCCGCCCGCGATCATCTGTTCTTCCGGTGCGATATCGCTGCGTGCGAGCACCCGTTGCAGACGATCCTCCGCATCCGAATACCCGCGCGCTTCGACGTCGCAGCGGGCGAGCGCGATCTCGGCCGTCGGCTCGCCCGGCGCGAGTTGCAGCGCCGCCCCGGCGGCGGCCCTCGCACCGTCGTAATCGCCCTTCCGTACTGCCACCGAAGCATAGCCCGCCAAGGGCGCCGCGCCCCCGCCCAGCCGTGCCGCCTCCGCATAGCTGTGGAGCGCATTGTCGAGCGACCCGCCGAAATCGAACACGTAGCCGCGCTCGAGCCAGATATCCGGATCGCCGGGCGTCAGCCGCGCCGCGTGGTCGAGCAAGCGGATCGCCGCCGAGAAATTGCCCTCCCGCCGCAAGGCGCTCCCCTGCGCCAGCAGCGTTGCCGCGTCGGTCACGAGCTCAGGCGGTAATCGCGATACTGTTCGCGCAGCGCGGTCTTCAGGATTTTGCCGGTGCCGGTGTGCGGCAATTCGTCGACGAACAGGACTTCGTCGGGCAACCACCATTTGGCGACATGCTGGGTCAAATGCGCGCGCATCTTGACCGCGCAGACGTCCGCACCGGGCTTGCGCACCACCAGCAGGATCGGGCGCTCGTCCCATTTGTCATGCTTCACGCCGATTGCCGCCGCCTCGGCCACGCCCTCGCAACCGACCGCGGCATTTTCCAGTTCGACCGACGAAATCCATTCGCCGCCCGATTTGATCACGTCCTTGCTGCGGTCGGTGATCTGCATCGTCCCGTCGGAATGGAGGATCGCGACGTCGCCGGTGTCGAACCACTGGCCGTCCTCGACGGCGTCCTCCTCGGCTTTGAAGTAACGCTTCACGACCCAAGGCCCACGGATTTGCAGCCTTCCCGAGGTCTGGCCATCACGCGGCAACGCCACACCGTCATCGTCGATCACCTGCAGTTCGACGCCGAACGGCACCTGACCCTGTTTGGAGATGCGGTCGAGCTTCTGATCGTGGCTGTAATCGTCCCAGTCGGGCGGCGGCGCACCGGCGGTGCCGATCGGCGAGGTTTCGGTCATGCCCCACAGATGTTTGACCTCGATGCCCATGCCCATGATCCGTTCGATCATGGCACGCGGCGCGGCCGACCCGCCGATCGTCACTTGTTGCAGATGGCGAGGCGCTTCGCCCGTCGCGTCGATATGCCCGAACATCGCCAGCCAGACGGTGGGCACGCCAGCCGAATGCGTGACCTTTTCTCGATTCATCAGATCGCACAACACGGCCGCGTCGTTGGTTACCGAATAAACGAATTTCACGCCTGCCAGTGCTCCGGCGAATGGCAGGCCCCACGCAGCGGCGTGAAACATCGGTACGATCGGCAGGACGACCGCGCGGGCACCGAGATTGAAAACCGCGGGCGCCACCTCCGCCATCGCGTGGAGCATCGTCGAGCGGTGCTCGTACAGCACACCCTTGGGATTTCCGGTCGTGCCGCTGGTGTAGCACAGCATGCACGGGTCGCGCTCGTCACCCATGTGCCAGCGATAGTCCGCATCCCCAGTCGCGATCAGCGCCGGATAACCAGAGTCGTCATCGAACACGACGAAATGTTCGACCGTGGTCAGCTGCGACCGGATGCGATCGATCACCGGCTGGAACTGTCTGTCGTACAACAGCACGCGGTCCTCGGCATGATTGATGATGTAGACCAATTGCTCGTCGAACAGTCGCACGTTGACCGTGTGGATCACCCCGCCGCACCCTATCGCGCCATACCAGGCGACGAGATGCCGATGATGGTTCATCGCCAGCGTCGCCACCCGGTCGCCCGGCCGCACTCCCAGCCTCGCCAGCGCCGACGCCAGCTTGCGCGCTTCGACCGCGATCCCCGACCAATTGGTCCGCTCGATCCGCCCGTCGGCCCAGCGCGTGACGATCTCGCGCCCGCCCGCCTCGCGTTCGGCATGATCGATCAGGTGCGTGACCCTGAGCGCCCAGTCCTGCATTCCACCCAGCATCGCCATTCACACGTCTCCTGCCGTCATCTATGTCACGGCATCGCGGGCACACGCAACGGGAGGACGTCGATGGGAAATGTCGCAAGCAAGCGCGAGGCGTTCCGGCGCCTGCACGACGGCAGCTGTTTCCTCCTCCCCAACCCATGGGATATCGGCAGCACCAAGCGCCTCGAAGCCGCCGGATTTCCCGCGCTGGCGACGTCCAGCGCCGCCGCCGCCTGGGCATTGGGCAAGCAGGATTACGAGATCACCGCCGAGGACGCGCTGGTCCACTGTGCCCTGATCGCGGGCGCGACCGACCTGCCCGTCAACGCCGATTTCGAGAACGGCTTTTCGAACGAGCCCGAAGAGGTCGCCGAAAATGTCGAGCGTGTGGTCAGAACGGGGATTGCGGGTTTGTCGATCGAGGACCGCGCGCGCGGCAACGACTTGCGGGATTTGGACAATGCCGTGGCCTGCGTTCGTGCCGCCAAATTCGCCTGTGGCGACGCGTTGCTGGTCGCGCGCTGCGAAGCCTATCTGGTCGGGCGCAACGACCTGGGCTTCACCATCGAGCGGTTGCAGGCCTTTGCCGAAGCGGGTGCGGACTGCCTCTACGCGCCCGGTGTCACCGACCCTACGGACATCGCGCGGATCGTCGAAGCGGTCGCGCCGCTGCCCGTCAACGTACTGCTTTACGGCGGACTGACCGCGCGCGCCGCAGCCGATGCGGGCGCCCGCCGGATCAGCCTGGGCGGCGCATTGGCGTGGAAGGCCTGGACCGCGTTCGATGCGGCGGCGGCGGAATTCGCCACCTCGCTCGACTAAGCGGACAGCGCGAGATGCCGCGGGCGGCGGCGCAGCGCCACGCCCGCCGCGCCGAACCCGGCCAGCATCAGCGCCCAGCTCGCCGGCTCGGGCACACCACCCGTCGGGAGCGTCGCGCCGTTGGTGATCGTCAATGTGCCGACGGGGGGCCCGCCGCCGAAATCCGACAGGTCGAACACGCCGTTGTAGAAGGTCGGCGCCGCGGTCGTGCCGCCGAACAACTGCGCGCTGTAATAAGCGACAAAACCGTTCAGGAATCCGCCGCCATCGGCGTCGGAATAAAACGTGTAATCGGCATCATAGACCAATGGCTGACCGAATTGCCCCGTTTCGTGCGTCGACACGCCATCGATTTCGAAGGTCTTGGCCGACGAAAAATCCGGCGTCGGCGATGTCGCGATATTGAAGGTAAACGGACGGTCCGAACCATCATAGCGGACAAACGAAAAATCCGCAGCAAACGCCGGAACCGGCATCATCAGCACCGCCAGCGCAGCGATCTTACGCATCATCACCAGTCTCCCAAAAAAGGAGAGCCTGACGCTCGAAACTGTTGGTGGCAAGATAGTTAATCAGGACGCGAGCGCCAGTTTCGGGACGTTGGTCAACGTCTCGACCGCCACCACACCGGCGACGGCGCCGAGCTGGTCGATCACTTCGCCGTCCAGCCGGAAATTGCGGCCCAGCGTGAGTTGCGCGATCCCTTCCGCAAAGCGCGCCTCGGCATGCACCTCGCCGCGTCCGCCGACCCGCGTTGCGAGCAACGTCGCCAGCGCGGACAGATCGCCCGCCTTGTCGATCACCAGCCTGATCGACAGTCTGGTTTCGCCCGCCAGCCCGTCGAGCGACCGCGCACCACGAATCGTCACGCGCGGTGTCTCCTCGCCCGCGCGGCGATCGAGTTCGACCTGCAGCAACTGGCACGCCCCGCTGCGCGCGGCCTCTTCCAGCGCCAGGCTCGGCGCATCGTCGAAACACGTCGCGACATATTGCCCGCTCGCATCGGACAGCGTCGCCATCAGATACCGCCGCCCGCGCGCCGACGTGCGCCAGCGCGCATCCTCGACCAGCGCCGCCAGCACGCCCGCAGTTCGCGCCCCCTCTTCGGGAGACGCCGCCGCGCACAATGCCGCATGACTGCGCGCGCCATGCGCCGACGCGGCGTGGCGATAACGATCGACCGGGTGCGCGGAGAAATAGAAACCGAACGCCTCCTTCTCCGACGTCATCCGCTCGGCCAGCGACCAACTGGCCGATTTGGGCAGCTTGATCGCGGTGACGGAGGCCTCTCCACCGAACAGGCCGTGCTGCCCGCCGGTGCGTCGCTCTTCCGCCGAATTGGCGACGGCGAGCATCGTTTCGGCGACCGCAAACACGCCCGCCCGGTTTGGCTCGATGCCGTCGAAGGCGCCGCTGCCCGCCAAGGCTTCGAGCTGCCGCTTGTTGAGCATGCGCGGGGGCACGCGGTCGGCAAAATCGTCGATCGACTTGAATTTGCCGCCCGCTTCGCGCGTCGCGACCAGTTGCTCCATTGCGCCTTCACCGACACCCTTCAGCGCGGCGAGCGCATGGCGCACCGCCAGGCCATCCTCGGTCGTTTCGACGGTGAAATCCGCCCCGCTGGCATTGATGCACGGCGGCAGCATCGCGACGTTCGAGCGGCGCATATCGTCGACGAAGATTGCCAGCTTGTCGGTGTTGGTCCGGTCGAAGGCCATCGACGCGGCAAAGAAATCATGCGGGTAATGCACCTTGAGCCATGCGGTTTGATAGCTCAGCACCGCATAGGCCGCGGCGTGCGATTTGTTGAAGCCATAGCCGGCGAACTTGTCGATCAAGTCGAACAGTTCCGACGCCTTGCGCGGTTCGATTTCGTTGGCCGCACAGCCATCGATGAAGCGCTGGCGCTGCGCATCCATCTCCGCCTGGACCTTCTTGCCCATCGCCCGGCGCAACAGATCGGCCTCACCCAGCGAATAGCCGGCGAGGATCTGCGCCGCCTGCATCACCTGTTCCTGATAGACGATGACGCCATAGGTTTCGGCCAGCACCGTCTCCAGCAACGGGTGCGGGTAGAGGATATCCTCCTGCCCGTTCTTGCGACGGCCGAACATCGGGATATTGTCCATCGGGCCCGGACGATACAGCGCGCCGATCGCGATGATGTCCGCGAAACTGCTCGGCTTCACCCCCGCCAGCGCGCGGCGCATGCCTTCGGATTCCAGCTGGAACACCCCGACCGTGTCGCCGCGCTGGAGCAGTTGATAGACCGCTTCGTCGTCCCAGCCGAGCCGGTCGAGATCGGGCCGATGCCCCTCGCGCGCCTCGATCATGTCGAGCGCGCGGTGCAACACCGACAGCGTCTTCAATCCGAGAAAGTCGAACTTCACCAGCCCCGCCGCCTCGACATATTTCATGTCGAACTGCGTCACCGGCATGTCCGAACGCGGGTCGCGATACAGCGGCACCAACTGGTCGAGCGGGCGATCGCCGATCACCACGCCCGCCGCATGGGTCGAGCTGTGGCGCGGTAACCCCTCGAGCTTCATCGCCAAGTCGAACAGGCGCTTGACCTCTTCGTCGTTCTTATAGGCGGCGGCCAATTCGCTGACACCGTTCAACGAACGGTCGAGCGTCCACGGATCGGTCGGGTGGTTGGGGATCAGCTTGGCGAGGCGGTCGACCTGGCCATAGCTCATCTGCAGCACGCGCCCGGTGTCCTTGAGCACCGCGCGCGCCTTCAACCGCCCGAAGGTGATGATCTGCGCGACGTGATCGCGGCCATAGCGGCCCTGGACGTAGCGGATCACTTCCTCGCGCCGGGTTTCGCAGAAATCGATGTCGAAGTCGGGCATCGACACGCGTTCGGGATTGAGGAAACGCTCGAATAGCAGGCCGAGCTTGAGCGGATCGAGATCGGTGATGGTCAGCGACCACGCCACCACCGAACCCGCGCCCGAACCGCGACCCGGACCGACCGGAATCCCCTGTTCCTTCGCCCATTTGATGAAATCGGCAACGATCAGGAAGTAACCGGGAAAACCCATGCCGACGATGACGTCGAGCTCGAATTCGAGCCGGTCGCGATAGATTTGCACATCGACATTGCCGGCCTGCTCCAGCCGGAGTTCCAGCCCCGCGCGCGCATCCACGCGCAATTGCTCGGCCTCGGCCGTGCGATCCCCCGCCAGGCTCGGCAGGATCGGCTTGCGATTGGGCGCCGACACCGCGCAGCGCCGCGCCACCACCAGCGTGTTGGCCAGCGCATCGGGCAAATCGCCGAACAGCGCCTGCATCGCTTCGATCGGCTTGATCCACGCCTCGGGCGACGATTTCGCGCGGTCGTCGCTGTCGACATACGCGCTGCCGGCGATGCACAGCATGATGTCGTGCGCCGCATGGAATTCGGCATTGGCGTAGTGCGCGGGGTTGGTCGCGACCACCGGCACTTCCATGTCGTCGGCGAGCCCGACCAGGGCGGCCTCGGCCTGCCCCTCGATCGCATCGCCGCGGCGCGACACCTCGACATAGATCCGGTCGCGGAACACCGCGCGCAGCTGCTCTAGATAGTCGCGCGCGGCCGGACCCTGCCCGTCGGCGAGCAAGCGCACCAGCGCGCCCTCCCCGCCCGCGGTCAGCGCGATCAGCCCAGCCGAATGCTTGGTCAGTGCCGCGAAGGATACATGCGGCGGCTCGTCGACCGGTCGCGCCAGATGCGCCTGGCTGACCAGCGCGCACAGATTGTCATAGCCGCTCTCATCCTGCGCATAGAGCGCCAGCCAGTCGATCCCAGGGGCCGTTCCCTCCGGCCGCGCGACGCTCAGCAGCGTGCCGATGATCGGCTGGACCCCCGATTTGGTGCATCCCTCGGCAAACGGCATCGCGCCGTACAGGCCGTTGCGGTCGCAGATCGCCGCGGCCGGGAAACCGCGCGCCTTGGCCGTCGCCGCGATCGCCTTCGGGTCGATCGCGCCTTCCAGCATCGTGTAAGCGGAGAAATTGCGAAGCGGGACGTAGGGCGCGAATGCCATGCCCGTGCGTATCAGGCGGCGGCCCGCCTCGCCATGCCGGCGCGGACCTTATCCACAATTATCGGCGGGAAATCCGGCATCGCCGCGCATCGCCAGGATCTGGCCGACGTTGAAAGTACCCTGCGTCCCCGCATCGATGACCACGCGCGCCCGCTCGGCACTGCCCATGCCGCACACCTTGGTGACCAGTTCGGCCAAGGTTCCCCGGCCGCGTTCCTCGAACTTGAACGCCAGTTCCGACCCCTCGTCGGTGCGTTCGATCAGCTTCGCAGGCGCAGTCCAGTCGGTCATGCGAGTAGTCCCTCGATTTCGGATTTGAGGCTTTCGGGTTTTTCGGTGGGGGCATGGCGCGAGACCACCTTGCCCTGCTTGTCGATCAGGAATTTGGTGAAATTCCACTTGATGCCTTCGAGGCCCAGCAGCCCCGGCTTTTCGTGCTTCAGCCATTTCCAGAACGGGTCGGCGCCCGATCCGTTGACCTCGACCTTGCCGAGCACCGGGAAGCTGACATCGTAAGTCAGCGAACAGAAATTGGCGATTTCGGCGGCATCGCCCGGTTCCTGCGACCCGAACTGATTGCACGGGAAACCGAGCACCGTCAGCCCGCGCGCGCCATATTCGCGGTGCAGTGCCTCCAGGCCCTCATATTGCGGCGTAAACCCGCATTTCGAAGCGGTGTTCACGACCAAGATCGGTCCTTCGACAGTCTTGAGGTCGAGCGGCGTGCCGTCGGCCTGCTTCACCGTAAAATCGTGCGCGTTCATGTCAGCACCCCTTCATGCAGCCTTACCACGCGGTCCATCTTCGCCGCCAGCCGTTCGTTATGCGTCGCGACCAAAGCCGCGCTGCCTTCGCCGCGCACCAGCCGCAGAAATTCGGCAAGCACGGTGTCGGCGGTCGCTTCGTCGAGATTGCCCGTGGGCTCGTCGGCCAGCACCAGAGCGGGCCGATTGGCGAGCGCGCGACCGACGGCCACCCGCTGCTGTTCGCCGCCCGACAATTTCGACGGCTTGTGGTCGAGCCGCTCGCCCAGTCCCAGCGCACTCAGCAGACTGTCGGCACGCGCAATCGCCTCCGCATGCGTCGCGCCCGCGATCAGTCCGGGCAGCACGACATTCTCGCGCGCCGAAAAGTCGGGCAGCAAATGGTGGAATTGATACACGAAGCCCAGGCGGTCGCGTCGCAAAGCGGTGCGCGCATCGCCATCGAGCTTCGACGCTTCCTGACCCATGATGCGGATCGACCCTTCGAACCCGCCCTCCAGCAGACCGACCGCTTGCAACAAGGTCGACTTGCCCGACCCCGACGGCCCCAGCAGCGCGACGATCTCGCCGCTCTGCACGCTCAGATCGACGCCGCGCAGAACCTCGATCGTCGCGGTCCCTTGCGTGAATGAGCGGCGCAGGTCCGACGTGCCCAGCACCTCACTCATAACGCAGCACCTGCACCGGATCGGTGCTCGCCGCCTTGAACGCGGGATAGAGTGTCGCGAGGAACGCGAAGATCAGCGCCATCGCGCAGATCCCGACGATCTCCAGCGGATCGGCCTTGGCCGGCAGTTCGGTGAGAAACCGGATCGACGGGTCCCATAAATTCTGGCCGGTCACCAGCTGAACGAAATTGACCACGTCCTGCCGGAAAAACAGGAAGATGAACCCGAGCACGACACCGGCGAGTGTACCGAGCACACCGATACTGACGCCCACCGTCACGAAAATCCGCACCAGGCTGGCGCGCGACGCGCCCATCGTCCGCAGGATCGCGATGTCGCGCGTCTTGGCGCGCACCAGCATGATCAGCGACGACAGGATGTTGAACACCGCGACGAGGATGATGATCGACAGCACGACGAACATCGCCACGCGCTCGACCGCCAGGGCCTCGAACAATGTCGCGTTCATCTGGCGCCAGTCGGTCACCACCGCGCGACCCGTCGTCGCCTTGGCCAGCGGCGCGAGGATCGGGCCGACCTTGTCCGGGTCGGTCGTCTTGACCTCGATCATCCCCACCGCATCGCCGAGCAGCAACAGTGTCTGCGCATCCTCGATCGGCATGACGACGAACGCCTTGTCGTAGTCATACACGCCGATTTCGAAGATCGCGGCGACGCGGTAACTGACGATGCGCGGGACGCTGCCGAACGGACTGGCCTGTCCATCGGGCGAAATCAGGCTGACCGATCCGCCGACCTGCGCACCCAATTGCTCGGCCAGCCGCGCACCCAAGGCGACATTGCCGCTGCCCGGTTTCAGATCGGCCAGCGAACCGGACAGAACTTTGGTGTGCAGCGATTGGTTGGTCGCGATGTCGCCCACCGGCATCCCGCGCACCAGCACGCCTTCGACGCGCCCGTCGTGGCTCGCCATCAACGGCTGTTCGATCAGCGCGGTCGCCGACGTCACGCCGGGCGTCGCCTTGGCCTGCGCCATGATGTCGCGCCAATCCTCCAGCCGCCCGCCATAGCCCTGCACGACGGCATGACCGTTCAGCCCGACGATCTTGTCGAACAATTCGGCGCGAAACCCCGACATCACGCTCATCACGACGATCAGCGCCGCGACGCCGAGCATCACCGCGACCAGACTGATCGAGGCGACGAGGAAGATGAATCCCTCGCCCTTGCCCGGCAGCAAATAACGCCGCGCGATCATGCGTTCATAGGGGCTGAGCAGCATGGGTCGCGGCACTAGGGCCGCTCTCGGCACGCGGCAAGCGCGACGGCGCTGTGTTCGATTCGACACACCTGCATCCAAATCGTTGCTTCAGGGCCAGTTTCACATGGCCAAAGCCCGACGGCTCGCATACCGACCCGATTCTGGATTGAAGGCCAATGGCCCGGTTCAGGGAGTTTCCGGCTCCGCGCGAGCGTCGAGCCGGGAAAAGAACAAGAAGGGGGCTGACGAGCAATCGTCACGCGGATGCCCGGGGTGGAAACGCCTCGGGCATTCGCCGTTTCGGGGTCTTCTGTCAGCAAATAAGCCATGTCGCCCCTGCGCAGGCAGGGGTCCAGATAAACGCTCAAATTGAGACGAAGCCGCGAGGTCGGGAGATCATCTGGGCCCCTGCCTGCGCAGGGGCGACATGCGACCTAGATAGCCAACCCCCAAGCATACCGCACCACATTCAAATCGCCCCAATGGACCCGCGCATCCGCCGCGGCCTCGGTCCTTGGCTTGGCATGATACGCCACACCCAGCCCCGCCGCTTCGATCATCGCGATGTCATTGGCGCCGTCGCCGATGGCCAGACTGGCCGACGCTGGCAGGCCACGCTTCGTCAGCTCGTCGAGCAACACCGTTTTCTTCGTCGCAGAGTCGACGATCGGCTGCGCGGTCCTCCCGGTCAACGCGCCGTTTTCGTGGAGCAGCGTGTTGGCGACCACCCGATCGAAGCCGACCTGCTGCCCGACCGGTTCCGCGAACAGCGTGAACCCGCCCGACACGAGCACCGCATAGCCTCCGGCCGCGCGAAATGCCGTAACCAATTCGACGCTCCCAGGCATGAGCTTTACCCGTTCGCGCAAACACTCCTCGGCCTTGGCGAGAGGCAGTCCCTCAAGCAGCGCGACCCGCGCTGCCAGGGCTTCCCCAAAATCGAGTTCACCGCGCATCGCCGCCTCGGTGACGGCGGAGACTTCGGCCTTCAGTCCGACATAGTCAGCCAGTTCGTCGATGCATTCGACGGTAATCATCGTCGAATCCATATCAGCGACGAGCAGCTTGCGGTGACGGTCCGCCGCGCGTTGGACAATGACGTCGAGGTTCACGAAACCCTCCAGCGTCATACGCGCCGCCACCGGATCGCCCGAAAATCGCAGGTCGCAAGCGACGCCTTCGACGACAGCGCCAGCCGTCCCGCCTATCGCCCGCGCCGCATCGGCGATAACGGACGCGGCCAAACCACGCTGGTCAACGATCGTCGCGATGAACAAAGCCGACCTCCCGCCCCTCACGCTCATTGCAGGGCCGACCGCGAGCGGCAAGTCGGCGCTGGCGATGCGGCTGGCGGCGGAGCGTCCCAGCGTGATCGTCAATGCCGACGCGATGCAGGTCTATGCCGACCTGCGCGTGCTGACCGCGCGTCCGTCGGCAGAAGAGGAAGCAGCAGTCCCGCACCGCCTGTTCGGCCATGTCGATGGTGCCACGGCCTGTTCGGCGGCGGACTGGGCGGCACAGGCGCGCGGGGCGCTCGCCGATATTTGGGCAGCGGGCCTGCACCCGATTCTTGTCGGTGGCACCGGCCTGTACATCCGCACTCTACTCGATGGCATTGCCCCGGTACCGGCCATCGATCCCGCGCTCAGAAGCGAAGTCCGCGCGCTCGATGTCGCGGACGCGCACGCCGCTTTGGCGCTCGAAGATCCGCACATGGCCGCACGACTGCGTCCGAGCGACACGACCCGCGTCGCCCGCGCGCTCGAAGTGATGCGGTCGACCGGGCGATCGCTGAGCGATTGGCAAAGCGAGCGGGTCGGCGGGATTGCCGCCCAAATATCCCTCAATCCACTCATTTTGGACCCACCGCGGGAGGACGTCGTGCGGCAAAGCGATTCACGCGTGGAAGCGATGCTGGCCGGAGGCGCGATCGAAGAAGTTGCCGCGTTGCGCGCCCGAACTCTCGATCCGAACCTCCCGGTGATGCGAGCAATCGGAGTACCGCCTGTGCTCAAATATCTTTCGGGCGAACTGACACACGACCAAGCGGTCGAACAAATTAGCATGGATACAAGAGCTTATATCAAGCGCCAGCAAACCTGGATGCGCGGACAATTTCCGGGCGACTGGCCACGTCTTGTGTTCGTCCCGAAACAGGACGGCTGACTTATCTCGCAGTTGCGAAATGCGCGGAATTTTCTATATCGCAGGATAGTAAGGGGCAGCACCGCTCCATAGTGGTGCTTTCTAATTTAGGGTCGTGATCATGCGTTTTGTTCGTCCTGCTGCGCTTTGCGCGCTGCTCACTACTGCTGCGATGACGGTTCCGGCGATCGCCGGCGCGCCGACCGCGGCAGACAAACAGGCGGCGGGTGTCGCGCTCGTGACGCTCAGTCAGCTCAATGTCTTCGTCAAAGCGAATTTGACGAATGGCGGCGGTGAGATCGAAGGCAAGACGTGGGTTGGCGGCAATCTGAATGGCGGCAACGGTTTCAACATCGGCTTTGGTGCGTCGAACGGTCAGAGCACGGTCGCATCGACCTTTGCAACCGTCACGGTCGGCGGCAATCAAAACGCCCAGGTGCAGATCAAGAACCAGGTCGGCGGCAGCTATGGCGCCTATGTCGTTGGCAGCAGCAACGGCATCGAGGTTCAGGAGAACAACGGCACGGTGAACGTCGGCGGCAGCGTGTCGGGCAAGATATCCGTGAGCACCGGCACCGCGCTCCGCATCGCCGGGAGCTATAACGACCAGAATGGCCTTAGCCTGGGCGGCAGCAACAACGTCTGGATCGGCGGCAATTCGACGCGCATCCAGGGCGGCAGCAACAACACCATCCGCGTCGGCGGCAATCTCAAGTCGGCCGACATCACCTCGGGCAGCACGGCGCAAATCGGCGGTTCGCTGGGCGCTAATGGCGATAACAGCTCGACCAACGGTGATGTTACCGTGCTCGGCAACATCTCGAACTTGAACATGAACGCGAACAATCTGACCGTGAAGGCCGGTGGCTCAGTCAATGGCCAGAGCGGTATTTCGACGGGCAGCAACCTGTATGCCGGCGGCTCGATCTCGGTGCAGAACAACAATGGCGGGCCGGGCGCAATTCACGCGAATTGCGGCGCGAACTATGCCAATTGCGCGGGCGTAGCTGCACCTGTGTCGCCCGGCGCACCGACCGTCGCCAGCGTCGCCGGTGACACACAGACGATGTTCGACAATTTCGCCGCGCTGTCGAACAGCCTGACTTACCTTGCTCAGGCCGGACATACCGGCACGCTGATCAGTGGCAGTCAGGGGTTCACCTTCAAGAGCACGGCGACATCGGGTTACACCGTGTTCAACGTCGACCAGTCGATCTTTTCGAAGAACGAATTTGCGTACGATTTCGCGAACACCAGCACGCCGATCATCATCAACGTGAAGAGCACCAATTCCGCCTGCACGACGAATTTGACCTGCAGCTATTCGATGGCATCGAATTTCACCGGCAATGCCAGCCAGTATAACAAGAACGTCATCTGGAACTTCGCCGACGCATCGTCGGTGGTGCTCACCCGCCAGTTTCAGGGCACGGTACTGGCCTATCTCGCCGATCTGCAAGCCAATGTGATCGAAGGCTCGGTTGTCGCGAAGAACTTCAATCAGACCAACGAGGTTCACCTCGGCACCTATGGCAATAACGGCAATAACGGGAATAACGGCCTGCTGACCGGCGTAATTCCCGAACCGGCCAATTGGGCGCTGATGATTGGCGGCTTTGGCCTTGTCGGTGGCGTCGTACGACGTCGCCGTCGTGGGTTCGCAGTTGCAGCATAATTTTTGACTTGCCCGCTCCGGCTGGCTAGCCGGAGGCCATGGTGGGAGAGCAAAGCGGCGCTGAAATTCTGATCCAGGCTCTGGTCGACCAGGGCGTGGATACGATTTTCGGCTATCCTGGCGGCGCGGTGCTGCCGATTTACGACGCGCTGTTTCAGGACGGGCGCATCCGCCACATCCTCGTCCGCCACGAACAGGCCGCCACGCATGGCGCCGAGGGTTATGCCCGTTCGACCGGCAAGCCCGGCGTGGTTCTTGTCACCTCCGGCCCCGGCGCGACCAATGCGGTCACCGGCATCACCGACGCGCTGATGGACTCGATCCCGATGGTTGTGATCACCGGGCAGGTGCCGACGACGCTGATCGGCACCGACGCGTTTCAGGAAGCCGATACCGTCGGCATCACGCGCCACTGCACCAAGCATAATTATCTGGTGAAGGACCCCGCGCGGCTCAGCGAGGTGGTCCACGAAGCCTTTTACATCGCCACCAGCGGCCGCCCCGGCCCGGTGGTGATCGACATTCCCAAGGACGTGCAGGTCGCCACCGCGACCTATGCGCGGCCCGAAAGCAACCGCCACCGCTCCTATCACCCGCAGGTCGATGGCGACCCCGCGTTGATCGCCCGCGCAGTCGAGATGATCGCGGCGGCCGAACGCCCGATCCTCTATACCGGCGGCGGGATCATCAACGCGGGTCCGGCGGCGAGCAAGATGCTGCGCGAACTCGCCGCGCTCACCGGCGCACCGGTGACCTCGACCCTCATGGGCCTCGGCGCCGTGCCAGCGGGCGATCCGCAATTCCTCGGTATGCTTGGCATGCACGGCACGTACGAAGCCAATCTGGCGATGCACGATGCGGACCTCATCGTCTGCCTCGGCGCGCGCTTCGACGATCGCGTGACGGGCCGCCTCGACGCGTTCTCCCCGGGCAGCCAGCGCATCCATGTCGATATCGACCGCAGTTCGATCGGCAAGATCGTCCGCACCGATCTCGGCATTGTCGGTGACGTCGGCAACGTGCTGCGCGACATGGTGGCGGTGTGGCGCGACCGCGGATTCAAGCCGCAGGATCTCGACGCCTGGTGGTCGCGCATCGCCGGCTGGCGCGCGCGCGATTCGCTGGGCTTCGAGGCGCGCACCGACGAGATCATGCCGCAGGCCGCGGTCCGCGCGCTGTATGCGGCGACGAAACACCGCGCCCCGATCGTCACCACCGAAGTCGGCCAGCACCAGATGTGGGCGGCGCAACATTTCGGCTTCGACGCGCCCAACAAATGGCTGACCTCGGGTGGCCTTGGCACGATGGGCTACGGCCTGCCCGCGGCCATCGGCGCGCAGATCGGCAACCCCGACGAACTCGTCATCTGCATCGCCGGTGAAGCGTCGATCCAGATGAACATCCAGGAACTGGCGACCGCCACCCAGTACAAGGCGCCGGTCAAGGTCTTCATCCTGAATAACGAATATATGGGAATGGTGCGCCAGTGGCAGGAACTGACCTACCAGTCGCGCTACGCCTCCAGCTACTCCGAAAGCCTGCCCGATTTCGTGCGGCTGGCCGAAGCCTATGGCTGGCTGGGGCTGCGGATCGAGGACCCGGCCGATCTCGACGCGGGCATCCAGCAGATGCTGGCGCATGACGGCCCGGTGATGGTCGATTGCCGCGTGTCGAAACTCGCCAACTGCTTCCCGATGATCCCCTCGGGCGCGGCGCATACCGAAATGCTCCTCCATTCGGACGAAGTCGTCGGCGAGATGGAAGACGAAGCGAAGGCGCTGGTGTGATGCGCGGCTGGTCCATCCTGTTCTGGGTCGCGGCGGCGTTCAACGTCATCATCGGTCTCGCACTGATGATTTTTCCCGGAGACGATATCGGGCACGACTTCGATCCCGGAACTTTGCCCGTGCGCGCAATGGGCTGGTTCATTGCCGTGTTCGGCGTCGGCTATGCGATGGTTGCAAACGCACCCGACCGGCACCACGGGATCGTCAAACTTGGTGTGATTGGGAAGTTGGGGTTTGTCGTGCTCATGCTCGCCGCATGGTCGTCGGCGGTGATCCCGACCAGTCAGTTCGTCACCTCATTACTCGACCTGCCCTGGGCCGCCGCTTTCCTCATCTTCCTGCGCCGAGAGGCCCGCTCATGAAAATCGCCTCAGGCCCCGTCGAGCGGCACACGCTCTCCGTCACCGTCGACAATGAATCGGGCGTCCTCGCGCGCATCGCGGGCATGTTTTCCGCGCGCGGCTATAATATCGAGAGCCTGACCGTCGCCGATATCAGCGACGACGATGCGGTCAGCCGCATCACCATCGTCACCACCGGCCCGGCGCAAGTCATCGAACAGGTCGTGGCGCAGCTCGACCGGCTGGTGCCCGTCCACCGCGTCGTCGATCTGACGCTGGCGGGCGAGCATATCGAACGCGAACTCGCGCTGGTAAAAGTCGCGGGCAGCGGTGAAAATCGTATCGAGGCGCTCCGCCTGGCGGATGTTTTCCGCGCGAAGCCTGTCGATACGACGACGGGCAGCTTTGTGTTCGAGCTGACCGGCTCCAGTTCCAAGATCGACCGCTTCATTGCCCTGATGGGCGAAATCGGGCTGGTCGAGGTCGCCCGCACCGGCATCGTCGCGATGGCGCGGGGAAGAGAAGCTTTATAGTTTGCCGTCGTCCCGGCGCCGGCCGGGACCGCTGGCGGCATGAGTATGAATAGCGGCCGCGGCCTTCGCCGGGGCGACGAGATGGGGAAACCAATGCGCGTTTATTACGACCGTGATGCCGATTTGAACCTGATCAAGGACAAGAAGATCGCCATCGTCGGCTATGGCTCGCAAGGCCATGCCCACGCGCAGAATTTGCGCGACAGCGGCGTCAAGGACGTGGCCATCGCCCTGCGCGAAGGCTCGGCGACCGCGAAAAAGGCGATCGACGCGGGCTTCGCGGTCAAATCGAACAAGGACGCGGCGGCCTGGGCCGACATCGTCATGATTCTCGCCCCTGACGAGCATCAGGCGGCGATTTATGCCGACGATCTCCACGCCAATCTGAAACAGGGCGCGACCATCGCCTTCGCGCACGGGCTCAACGTCCATTTCGGGCTGATCGAGCCGCGCGCCGACCTCGACGTGATCATGATCGCGCCCAAGGGTCCGGGCCACACGGTGCGCAGCGAATATGTCCGCGGCGGCGGCGTCCCCTGCCTGATCGCGATCGACAAGGATGCAAGCGGCAACGCGCACGACATTGCCCTCGCTTATGCCTCCGCCGTCGGCGGCGGGCGCAGCGGCATCATCGAAACCAACTTCCGCGAGGAATGTGAAACCGACCTGTTCGGTGAGCAGGCGGTGCTGTGCGGCGGCATCACGCACCTGATCCAGGCGGGTTTCGAAACGCTGGTCGAGGCGGGTTACGCGCCCGAAATGGCCTATTTCGAATGCCTCCACGAAACCAAGCTGATCGTCGACCTGCTCTACGAAGGCGGCATCGCCAACATGCGTTATTCGATCAGCAACACCGCCGAATATGGCGACATCGTCACCGGCCCGCGCATCATCACCGACGAGACCAAGGCGGAAATGAAGCGCGTCCTCGCCGATATTCAGTCGGGCCGCTTCGTGAAGAACTTCGTGCTCGACAATCGCGCGGGTCAGCCCGAGCTGAAGGCGTCGCGCAAGACCGCAGCGGCGCATCCGATCGAAAAGGTCGGCGCGGAACTGCGCGCGATGATGCCGTGGATCGGCGCGAACAAGCTGGTCGACAAGGCGAAGAACTAGATCGCTTTCGCGTCGGACGCGGGTATCTTCACTACTATCGAACGATAGTGGTGAAGATGGTTAATTTCGAATAAGCGTCCCCAAGGCGCAATCTGCGCCTTGGGGACGCTTGATGTTTCGTGCCGCTTTGCTCTCGATTATCGCGCTCGCCTGCGCCGTTCCTGCGCAAGCGGTCAACGTCACCGCGATCCGCGTCACCAACACCCAGGGTCTGCCGCTGCAAATCGCGGAGCTTCAGGCGTTTCAGGGGCTGATCAATGTCGCGCCGCGCGCCGTCGCAACCGCCTCGAGCGCGCTGTTCGGCTTCACCGGCCCGGACAAGGTCAATGACGGTCTCACCGACGGTCAGCCTTATGGCGGCGGCGTCTACATCTCGGACACCAGCGACCCGGCGCCGTATCTGCTGCTGACATTTTCGCGCACGTACAACATCACGCGCTTGCAGGTGTTCGGACGTGAAGACTGCTGCCAGAACCGCGACGTGTTCGACTTCGAATTCATCTACCACGGCGTCAGCACGCCGATGGGCACGATCGACGTCAGTGGGCAAGGGTTGGCCAACACCAACGCGATGCAATTCGCTGCCGCCGCAGTGCCCGAGCCGGCCCAATGGGCCTTGCTGATCGGCGGCTTCGCCTTGACCGGCGGCGCGATGCGCCGCCGTCGTTCGGCCGTCACTTACGCCTGACTTGAGGCGGATTCAGCCGCCCGGCTGATCCGCGCGACCGGCGCCATTCCCGTCGAGATTTTGCGCGACAAAGTCCCAATCGACGATGTTGCCCAACACCGCCTCGATGAACTTCGGCCGCTCGTTGCGATAGTCGATATAATAAGCGTGTTCCCACACATCGAGCGTGAACAGCGGTAGCACCCCTTCGTGCGCGACCGGCGTGTCGGCATCGTGATAGCTGGTGATCTGCAGCTTGCCGCCGATCTCGACCAGCCACGCCCAACCACTGGCGAAATGCTTGGTCGCCTCGGCCGCGAAATCCTTCGCGAATTGATCGTAGCCGCCCAGATCGCTGTCGATCCGCTTCGCAAGTTCGCCTGACGGCTTGCCACCCTTGGGCGACAGGCATTGCCAGAAGAAGCTGTGATTCCACAGCTGCGCCGAATTGTTGAACTGCGGCCCCTTGTCCGCCTGCTTGATGAACTCGAGCAGGCTCAGCCCATCCTTGCCGGTTTCCTTGGCCAGCCGGTTGGTCTCGTCGACATATTTCTTGTGATGCTTGCCGTGGTGGAATTCGAGTGTCTCGGCCGACATGTGCGGCGCCAGGGCATCCTTGGCATACGGCAATTCGGGGAGGGCGAAGGGCAATGGAAATCTCCTTTGTCCTCCGAACGCCCTAAGCGGCGCTTTTCTCCAACAATCCGTGACGTTTCAGCGCGTGGCGGAGCTGATCGTAGCTTAGCGACAGCGCCTTGGCGGCGGTGCGCTGGTTGTAGCGCGCGGATTGGAGCGCGTTTTCGAGGATAACACGCTCGTGCGCCATCATCTCGTCTTTAAGGGACGAAGCTGGACCCCGGCTCGGGGGCCGGGGCGACGGAGCCTCACTCGCAATAACTGCGTCACCCCGGACTTGATCCGGGGTCCCGCTTTTTTCGGGCTTGTCCACCATAACGGGCAACCACGGCGATGCGAACGGATCGAACTCGATCGCCCCGATCGGCTCCTCCCGCCGGTCCCAGCGATACACCGCGCGCTCGACGACGTTCCGCAATTCGCGGATATTGCCCGGCCAGCCATAAGCCAGCAGCTGATCCTCCGCCTCGCGCGTGAAGCCGGGCCACGCATCCCATTCGAGCTCCGCCGCCATGCGTCGCCCGAAATGGTCGGCCAGCACCGCGACATCGCCCTCGCGCGCGCGCAGCGGCGGCAGTGTCACCACTTCGAATGCCAGCCGGTCGAGCAAATCGGCGCGAAACCGGCCCTGCTCGACCAGCCGCGGCAGATGTTCGTTGGTCGCGGCGACAATCCGCACATCGACGCGGATCGGCTTGTTGGCCCCGACGCGCGTCACCTCGCCATATTCGACCGCGCGGAGAAGCCGCTCCTGCGCGCCCGAGCTCAGCGTCGCCAGCTCGTCGAGGAACAACGTCCCGCCATCGGCCTCCTCGAACCGCCCCTGCCGCGCCTTGGTCGCGCCGGTGAACGCGCCAGCCTCATGCCCGAACAGCTCGGCCTCGATCAACGTCTCGGCCAGCGCCGCGCAGTTCATCGTCACCAGCGGCCCCGACCAGCGGTTCGACAGGCGGTGAAGCCGCGACGCGATCAGCTCCTTGCCGGTCCCGCGCTCGCCGATGACCAGCACCGGACGATTGAGCGTCGCTGCGCGGCTCGCCAGCTCCAGACAGTCGAGAAACTCGCTCGACCGTCCGACAACCTGTTCAACCCGATCAGCCATTCCCGATAGTTAGTATATTTTACCAACTGTTTGCAACACCTGAGTTGGCACGTCGTGAACAAACGTAGCAATTACAACAACTTATCAATTGGCACGGTTCCTGCATTACCATTGGTATCCGCAGCAACGCGGAAACAAATTCAACGACTACCCCATTAAGGAGACTTCCAATGACCACCAACAACAGCAACTTCCGCAACACCCTCACCGCCATCGTCGGCGCCGTCCTGATGTCGACGACCTGTCTTGCAGTGGCGGTCAGCCCTGCCCGCGCCGCCACCCCCACGGCGGCGTCGGTCCCCGCCAACAGCTAAGCGGCGGGGAATACTTGCCGGGGTTGGGGAGGTGCTCCCCTCCCTCCCCGACCCCGGCAAGCCTAGTTACAAAGCAAAGGATCAAGTCGATGGAGTTCAACATGAGCATCTTTTCCAGGGCGCGCGATATCTTCGCCGCCAACATGGGTGACCTGCTCGACCGCGCCGAAGATCCGTCGAAGATGATCCGCATGATCATCATGGAGATGGAAGAAACGCTGGTCGAAGTCCGCGCCGGCGCCGCTCGCGTGATCGCCGACCAGAAGGAGCTGCGCCGCCATGTCGGCAAGCTGACCGCGCTGGAGGACAATTGGACCGACAAGGCCGAGCTCGCGCTGTCGAAGGACCGCGAAGACCTCGCCAAGGCGGCGCTGCAGGAAAAGCAGAAGGCGACCGACGCCCGCGAACGCCTCGAAGGCGAGATTGCCCGGCTGGGCGAGACGCTGGGCATCGCGGAGAAGGACATTTCCAAGCTCCAGACCAAGCTGACCGAAGCGCGCACCCGCCAGTCGGCGATCCAGAGCCGCATCGATACGGCGAAGGGCCGGGTCCGGGCGTTCGAGGCTTATGCCGGCGAACGCGTCAAGGACGCCCTGTCGCGCTTCGATGTCCTGGAACGCGAAGCCGATCATGCCGAGGGCCAGGCCGATGCGCTGAACCTCGGTGGCCAGCCGAAGTCGCTCGACGAGGAAATCGCCGAACTGAAATCATCCGACAAGGTCGATGCGGCGCTCGAAGCGCTCAAGGCCAAACTGAACAAGGGGCTTTGATATGGAAGACGTCATGATGGCGGTCACCGTCGTGCCGGTGTTATTCATCGGACTGCCGTGGCTGATCCTGCACTACATCACCAAGTGGAAACAGGGAAAAACCCTGCCCCGCGAAGACGAAGCGCTGCTCGGTGAGATGCATGAAACCGCCCGCCGTCTCGAAGACCGCGTGATCACCATCGAACGCATCATGGCCGCCGAAAATCCCAACTGGAAATCCGGCCTCTAATTCACCCTCATTTTTCGAAGGAGTAGTTCAAATGGACGCTCGACCCACCTCTTTCTACCTCGACAAGCAGAACGCCAAATGGCTCGGCGTCTGCTCCGGTCTCGCCGAATATACCGGCATCGACGTCAGCGTGATCCGCATCGTCACCGTGCTGGGCACGATCTTCGGTTCGGGTTCGCTGCTGATCGCCTATCTGATCATCGCCTGGATCGCCAATCCGAAGCCTGCCGGGCTCTACACCGACAAGGAAGACGCCAAATTCTGGCAGGGTGTCCGCCAGTCGCCGTCGCGCACCGCGACCGATGTCCGCGCCAAGTTCCGCGATCTCGATCGCCGCCTGGCCGATGTCGAAACCTATTACACCAGCCGCAACACCGCGCTGGCCGACGAAATCGACTCGCTGCGCTAAAAGCCGCGAGCATCAGGGAGAAAAATCGTGGACCCCGCAAAAGCACAACTCTTTACGGTGATCATTCCAATGGCCCTCGCGGTCGGCGGGCTCGGCATCATCAGCTACATCGTCACCACCTGGATGAAGATCGGCAACGGCTATCCGCTGGAAAGCAGCTGGGGCAAACCGATGCTGCCGCAAAAGAACGAGGAAATGCTCGAACGCGTCAAGCTGGTCAGCCAGGAAAACGCCCAGCTGCGTGCCGAGCTGAGCTCGGTCAAGGATCGCCTGGCCAATGTCGAGCGCATCGTGACCGACGGCGCGCACACCCTGAGCCACGATATCGAGCAGCTGCGCTCGATCCGCTCGAACTAGGGACAGTCAGATGTTCGATCAGAACGCCATTTTCGCCCTTATCCCGCTCTCTCCCTTCATGCTCGCCGGTTTTGCCATCTGGGCACGGCTGAAGGGCAAGCAGATCGCGGCGCAGACCACGCTGGGCGCGGAAAAGGCGGCCCAATATGCCGCCCACACCGAACGGCTGGAACAGCGCATGCGTGTGCTGGAACGGATCGTCACCGACAAGGGCATGGACACCGCCGACCAGATCGAAGCACTGCGCACCGCGCAACTGCCCGATCCGCGCCACGACCAGGTTCAAGGGGACGCACGATGAGCGATGTTGCCAGCTGGATCTGGGTTTTGATCCCCCTCGCCGCGATCGGGATCGCGCCCTTCAAGATGTGGATCAAGGTCAAGGAGCGTCAGCTCGACCTGCAATCGCAGATGACCGCCGAAAAGACCGCCCAATATGCGGCGCATACCGAACGGCTCGAACAGCGTGTCCGCGTTCTCGAACGCATCGCCACCGACAAGGGAACTGACCTGTCCGACCAGATCGAAGCGCTGCGCACCGCGCAGCTCCCCGATCCGCAGCGCGACCAGGCTTAAAGGAGTACGACTGATGAATCCGTTTGAAATGGTTGTCATGATCGTGGGGATCGGGGCGGTTGCGAATTTCGTCCGCGCCAAGAACGGCCTGCCCACCGGCAATTTCTGGGGCGGCCGCCGTGGTCGCGATCAACGCCTTGCCGCCATGCAGACCGACGATACCGAAACCGTCCGGCTGCGTGAGGAAGTGAAGGAGTTGAAGGAACGCCTCCACGTCCTCGAACGCATCGCCACCGACACCAACCGTGCCGTCGATCTCGATCGTGAGATCGAGCGGCTGCGCTGAACCAAGAGGAAGGAGACTGACCATGGACTCCGCAACACTCGTCACTGTCGCCGGCTCGGCGGTCACCGGCACCGCGATCCTCGCCGCCACCGGCCTGATCGGCTTCAAGCAGTGGATCGCGCTGAAACAGACCGAACTGACGACGCACAATGCGCCGTCGGTCGGCCTGCCCCAGACCGCGGCGCGCATCGACCTGGCCGACATCAAGGAACGCATCCGCAAACTGGAAGCGATCGCCGCTGGGGTTGAGCTTTAGGAAGCTGGACCCCGGCTCGGGGGCCGGGGTGACGGATCACCGTTATGAAGAATAATCCTCAATTCAACGTCGTCCCGGATTTAATCCGGGACCCAGCTTCTTCTTCCTAATCCCGTCCAGCCGCCGGACTGTTCGGCTGGGCACCCGCCCAACGGATTGATACAGCCGCTCAATGCCCCTCCCCCAACTCGCCGACGTCCTCGACGACTATGCCTTTCTCGAAGGCGATGACCGCATTGCGTATCTGATCGACCTCGGGCGCGGGCTGGACCCGATGCCCGAGGCGCTGAAAACCGACGCAACCAAAGTCCGCGGCTGCTCCGCCTCCGTCTGGGTCTATCCGCAGCAGGTCGGCGACCAACTCCACTTCCTCGCCGACAGCAACGCCGCGATCACCAAAGGCATCGTCGCTTTGGTCCTCGCCGCAGTCGGCGAACGCAGCGCCGCCGAAGTCGCGACGCTCGATATCCCCGCCTTGCTCGCCCCCTTCGACCTCGGCCGCCACCTCAGCAGCAACCGCACGCAAGGCATCCCCAACATGATCGGCCTGATTCAGGAAACCGCGCGGCGGCTGGCGAGCTAACCTACATGTCACCCCGGCGAAGGCCGGGGCCGCTGCGAACGGTCGCGCTACTGTTGATAGCGGCCCAGTGGCTGGTTGGACATGCCCCGCATGTCCAAGGGCCGTCCAGGGAACGGCCCGACCCGCCAATCTACGCCGGGGCGACGTCCCTTGGCCGCCACGTCAGCACCGGCTTCCGCGCCGCCAACGTCTCGTCCAACCGCCGCCTCGGGGCAAAATGCGGCGCGGACTTCAACGCCACATCACCCGCCCGCGCCCGCTCGGCCACCGCCCGCAACGCGCCGATGAACTGATCCAGATTCGCCTTCGATTCAGTTTCGGTCGGCTCGACCAGCATCGCGCCGTGAACCACCAGCGGGAAATACACCGTCATCGGGTGAAACCCCTCGTCGATCAGCCCCTTGGCCACATCGAGCGTCGAGAACCCGTCGGGGAAACCTTCGTCCGAGAACAATGCCTCGTGCATACACGGCCCGCTGTCCGCGAACGGCGCGTCGAGCACGTCCTCCAGGCTGCGCAGGATGTAGTTGGCGTTCAACACCGCATCGCCCGACGCCTGACGCAGCCCATCCGCGCCGTGGCTGAGGATGTAGGTCAGCGCGCGCGTGAACATGCCCATCTGCCCGTGGAACGCGCACATCCGCCCGAAACTGTGCGGGTGACGATCCTCGACGGTTTCTTCCTCGACCAGCGTGATGTGCCCATCGGCATGCCGCTCGGTGAACGGTAGCGGACCGTAAGGCGACAGCGCTTCGGACAGCACCACCGGCCCCGACCCCGGCCCGCCGCCGCCATGCGGGGTGGAAAATGTCTTGTGCAGATTGATGTGCATCGCATCGATGCCGAGGTCGCCCGGCCGCACCCGCCCGACGATCGCATTGAAGTTCGCGCCGTCGCAATAGACGTAGCCGCCGGCCGCATGCACCGCGTCCGAAATCGCCTTCATGTCGCGCTCGAACAAGCCGCAGGTGTTCGGGTTGGTGATCATCACCCCCGCGACGTCGGGTCCCAGCCGCGCGGTCAGCGCCTCGAGATCGACCCGCCCCGCCGCCGTCGCCGGGATGTTCTCAACCTTATAGCCCGCGAACGCCGCCGTCGCCGGATTGGTGCCGTGCGCGCTTTCGGGGACGAGGATGACGTTTCGCCCTGTCTCGCCGCGCGCATCCAGCGCCGCCTTGATGCACAGGATGCCGCACAGCTCGCCATGCGCGCCCGCCTTGGGCGTCATCGCCACACCGTGCATGCCGGTCAGCTTGATCAGCCACACCGCCAGTTCGTTGATCACGCCCAGCGCGCCTTGCACCGTATCGACCGGCTGGAGCGGATGGACGTCGGCAAACCCCGGCATCCGCGCGACCTTCTCGTTCAGCCGCGGGTTGTGCTTCATCGTGCAACTGCCGAGCGGGAACAGGCCCAGGTCGATCGCGTAATTTTGCCGCGACAGGCGGGTGTAGTGACGCACCGTCTCGGGCTCGCTGAGTCCGGGAAGGCCGATCGGGGACGTGCGGAGCAAGCCAGCAAGCCCGTCACCCCGGCGCAAGCCGGGGCCGCTATCATCGGTCGTGCCGCCAGCGGTCCCGGCCGCCGCCGGGACGACCTCGGGCAAATCGACACCGGTGGTCTCGGAATCACCGACCTCGAAGATTAGCGCTTCGTCGAGCATCAGCGCCCGGTTGCCGGTGAAAGTCGGCACCGCGCCCTCGCTCGATTGGCCCATGTCCGGCTTCCAGCCGCTGGCATTGACCGCGCTCATGCCAGTTCCTCCGCCAGCGCCTTGGCAAAGGCTTGAATGTCCTCGTCGCTGACCGTTTCGGTCACCGCGACGACCAGTCCATGCTCGATACTGCCATCGTCCGGATACAGCCGCCCGAGCGACACGCCGCCCAATATGCCCTTGTCCGCCAGCGCCCGCACGACCGGCCGCGCCGCCTTGGGCAGTTTGAGTGTGAACTCATTGAAGAACGTCGGGGTGACCAGCTCGACCCCGGGAATGGCACTCAGCACACCCGCCGCGGCGACCGCCTTGGCATGGTTGATCCCGGCGAGTCCCCTCAGCCCTTTTTCGCCTAGCAAGGTCATATGAATTGAGAACGCCAGCGCACAAAGCCCTGAATTCGTACAGATATTCGAAGTCGCCTTCTCGCGCCGGATATGCTGCTCACGGGTGCTGAGCGTCAGCACGAACCCACGCTTTCCATCGGAGTCCCTTGTCTCCCCGCATAGCCGCCCCGGCATCTGCCGCACGAACTTTTCCTGACACGCGAACAGCCCGACATAAGGCCCGCCGAATTGCAATCCGACGCCGATCGATTGCCCCTCGCCGACGACGATGTCCGCGCCCATCTCACCCGGCGACTTGAGCATCCCCAGCGCCACCGGCTCGGTCACAACGGCGATCAGCAGCGCGCCCGCCGCATGCGCCGCCTCGGCAATCGCGCTCAAATCCGCAACGCGACCGAGGATGTCGGGATATTGGACGACGACGCACGACGTCTCGCCATCGATCGCCGCGATCACGCGGTCGGCATCGGTTTCCGCCACCAGTTCAGGCGCGGCGATATCCAGCGTGTCGCCGGTATACTTCGCCATCGTCTTGGCGACCGACACGTAATGCGGATGCAGTCCGCTGGACAGCACCGCCTTGCTCCGCTTGGTCACGCGCCCGGCCATGCCGATCGCTTCCCAGCACGCGGTCGAGCCGTCGTACATCGACGCATTGGCGACATCGCAGCCGAACAGCCGCGCGACCTGCGTCTGGAATTCGAACAGCATCTGCAGCGTGCCCTGCGCGATCTCGGGCTGGTACGGCGTATACGCCGTCAGGAATTCGCCGCGCTGGATCAGATGATCGACCGACGCCGGAACGTGATGGCGATACGCCCCGCAGCCGAGAAAGAACGGCGCATCCGCCGCCGCCAGATTCTTCTTGGACAGCATCCGCATGTGCCGCTCGACCGCCATTTCGGTGGCATGGTTCGGCAGGCCGTGGATCGGCCCGTCCAGCCGCGCTTCCACCGGCACATCGACAAACAGCGCGTCGATCGAATCGGCGCCGATCGTCTCGAGCATCGCCGAACGGTCGGCATCGGTCAGGGGCAAATAACGCATGGGCTAGAGCGTCTCGACGAACGACTTGTACGCCGCCTCGTCCATCAGAGCCGATAATTCGTCCTTGTCCTCCAGCACGATGGTGAAAAACCAGCCGTCGCTCTCGGGCGCTGTGTTGACCAGGCTGGGGTCGCCTTCCAGCGCCGGGTTGCCCTGGCTGACGGTGCCGGTCACCGGCGAATAGACGTCCGACGCCGCCTTGACGCTCTCGACCACCGCCGCGTCGCCGCCTTTGTCGAGGCGCGCGCCGCTGGCCGGCACTTCGACGAACACGATGTCGCCGAGTTGCCCTTGGGCATAGTCGGTAATGCCGACGGTCGCGGTCTCGCCCGAGGCGTCGACTTCGATCCACTCATGATCCTTGGTGAAATAACGCATCGGAAAGGCTCCCTTATGCCTTGGGCTGGCGGTGATAGGTGTGGGGTACGAACGGCATCGGCGCGACCGAGGCGGCGAGGCGCTTGCCGCGCACATCGACCTCGAGCAGCGTTCCCGCTGCGGCATGTTCGGGCGTGACATAGCCCATCGCGATCGCGTGATTGAGGCTGGGCGAAAAGCCGCCCGACGTGACCCGGCCGACCGTCACGCCGCCCGCATGGATCGTCGCGCCCTCACGCGCGGGCAGGCGTCCATCGATGATCAGGCCGACACGCCTGGTCTTCGGCCCATCGCGAAATCCCGCCTGAATACGCTCCGCCCCGGGAAAGCCGCCAGCGTCGCGCCGCCGCTTCTGGATCGCAAACGTCAGCCCGGCCTCGACCGGATCGATCGTCTCGTCGAGGTCATGCCCGTACAGCGGCAACCCCGCCTCGAGCCTCAGCGAATCACGCGCGCCCAGCCCGATCGGCTTGACCTCGGGCTGCGCGACCAGATCGGCGACGAAGCTTTCGACCTGCGCGGCGGGTACCGAAATCTCGAACCCGTCCTCGCCGGTATAGCCCGAACGGCTGACCCACAGATCGCCGAACACCCCCGACTGCATGAAATACAAAGCCGCGACGCCGGGCACGAGCCGCTCCAGCGCGACATGCGCCTCCGGCCCCTGCAGCGCGATCAGCGCGCGGTCGTCGAGGTGGTTGATCGTAATCTCGTCGGGCAGAAATTCCCGCAGGACGCCGATATCGTCCCACTTGGTCGCACCATTGACCACCATGTAATAGCCGTCGTCCCTGCGCGTAATCATCAGATCGTCGAGGATCCCGCCGCTCTCGTCGAGCAACAGCGAATAACGCTGCCGCTCCTGCCCGATGGCGACAATGTCGCTAGGCAACAGCGTTTCGAGCGCCTCGCCAGCGCCCGCGCCACCGATAAGCAGCTGGCCCATATGGCTGACGTCGAACAGCCCGGCGTGCGTGCGCGTCCACAAATGCTCGGCGATGATGCCGTCATATTGGATCGGCATGTGATAGCCGGCGAACGCCACCATCCGTGCGCTCTGCGCCCGGTGCCAGCCATCCAGCGGCAGTGTTTCGGTCGGGGTCTCGACAGGTTCGTCCACGGGCAACTCCACGACAGATGCAAGCAGACGAGGACATCCCGCCGCCTGCCCCCTCTGTCACGGATGCCTGAGAGCTTTGCCCCGTCGGCGGCCCGGCGAGCCGGACTCTTTCCAGAGTTGCCTGTTAACGTCCGCGCGGTCCGGTTGCCTGAGAGATTCCGGGGCGGTTGCTCCTTCGGCGCCCCTTATCGGGGACTCTCCCGCGCGGCCGCCTTCCCGAAGGAAGAGGCTGGAACGACGAATGGTTGTCGCCCCGATTCGAGTCAACGCCTTATCGCGTCGCGTTGTAGCGCAATTGCTCCTGGGTCAGCTGGAAGCCGACGAGCAGTTCGAAACTCGCGCGCGCCAGGGCCGCTTTCACGTCCGGTGCCGCCATAGGGTCGATCGACGCATCGGCATCGTCGGCCTTGCGCTTGCGGTTGATCTTGGTGACCACCGCTTCGGGCAAAGTCGCGGCGGCGAGCGAGACGACCGCGCCGCCGCTGCCGCGTGTGCGTGCGTCGGCCTGGCCCGCATCGAAATGCAGCGCGACGCGACTGATGCGCTTGGCGATGACGGTGTTGCCGCCCTGCACGACCGTCGAGAAATAAGGGAGCGTCACGTCGCGTGCCTGACTGGTATCGCGGCGGTGGCCGATCACGTCGAAATCGGCCTGCGCGACGACCTGATCGCCCTGCGGCGCGCAGCTGACGCGGACATTGGTCATGTAGGCGGTCACGTCGATCGCGCGCGCATCGCGGCTGGCAGGCGGATCGAACAATGTGATGTCGCCGGTCGCCGCCGGAATCGCGACTGCGGGACAGGTCGAACGCGTGGCGTTGATTCCGCCCGCTTCGTTGAACTCGCCAAGCTTGTGGGCGCACCCGGAAAGCAGCACGACGGCGGCGAGCGGCAGCAATTTATTCAACGGGACAGACCTTTCGAACAGTGGAGGCGCTTTAGGCGGGTTTCGCGCGTGCAAGCAATCGCGTAAGCGCCTGTCGCGTGACTGAACGACCACCCCTCCACCTCCTCGTCGCCGCGCCGCGCGGTTTTTGCGCTGGCGTCGATCGCGCGATCCGCATCGTCGAACTGGCGCTCGAGCGTCACGGCGCGCCCGTCTATGTGCGTCATGAAATCGTCCACAATAAATTCGTCGTCGATGCTCTGAAGGCCAAGGGCGCGATCTTCGTCGATGAATTGAGCGAAGTGCCCGATGGGGCCGAAGTCATTTTCTCGGCGCACGGTGTGCCCAAGGCCGTGCCCGCCGATGCGACATCGCGGGGATTGCAATGGTATGACGCGACCTGCCCGTTGGTGTCGAAGGTCCATCGTCAGGCCGAACGGCTGGTCGCGACGGGTCGTCACATCGTCTTTGTCGGCCATGACGGCCATCCCGAAGTTATCGGCACCTTTGGTCAAGTGCCCGCAGGCGCGATGACGCTGGTCGAGACGGTCGCCGATGTCGCGACGATTGCCGTGCCCGATCCGGACAATCTGGCTTTTCTGACGCAGACGACTTTGTCGGTCGACGACACGGCGGAAATCGTAGCAGCGCTGCAGACGCGTTTCCCGGCGATCCAGGGTCCGCGCGGCGAGGACATTTGTTACGCCACATCGAACCGGCAGGAAGCCGTCAAGGCGATGGCCGGGCGGTGCGACGCGGTTCTGGTGATCGGCGCATCGAATTCGTCCAATTCGCTGCGGTTGGTCGAGGTTGCCGAGCGCGGGGGTGCCAAATCACTGCTGATCCCCCGCGCGGCAAATATCGACCCGGCGTGGCTCGACGGGGTGACGACACTGGGCCTGACGGCCGGAGCGTCGGCCCCCGAATTGCTGGTCGATGAGGTTATTGCCTGGCTCAACGCGCGCTTCACGCTGACGCGCGAAGAGGTTGAAACAACGGTCGAAAACATCGCATTCAAACTGCCGCACGGCCTCGCCGCCTGAAGTGGCGGTCTACACCCACGTCTCGGCCGAAGCGCTGGGCGAGTTCCTCAAGCGTTACGATGTCGGCGAGTTGGTTTCGGCCAAAGGGATCGCCGAGGGGGTCGAGAACACCAATTACCTCGTCGATACGACCACCGACCGCTTCATTCTGACGCTCTATGAAAAGCGTGTCGCGGCGGATGATTTGCCCTTCTTCATGGCGTTGCTCGATCACCTCGCGGAGAAGGGCCTGCCCGTCCCGCCGGCGATCAAGGATCGTGAGGGCGTCGAGATTCAGCAGCTGTGCGGTCGTTCCGCCTGCCTGATCAAGTTTCTGCCGGGCATATCGCTGACGACGCCGACACCGGCACAGGCGCAGGCGGCGGGGGCTGCGTTGGCAGACATGCACCGCGCGGTGGACGATTTTCGAGGCGAGCGGCCGAACTCGATGGGCATCGCGACGTGGCGTCCGTTGCTCGCCCGTTGCGGTGCCGACCTTGATGGCATCGCGCCCGGGCTGTTTGACGAACTGTCGTCCGCGCTCGATCGCATCGAAGCAGCATGGCCGACCGACCTGCCCGTGTGCGCGGTTCACGCTGATCTGTTCCCCGACAACGTTCTGATGCGCGGCGACGCAGTGACCGGGCTGATCGACTTCTACTTCGCCTGCACCGATCTGCGCGCTTACGATCTGGCAGTGATGCACGGTGCCTGGGCATTCGATCCAGCCGGCCCGACCTATCGCTCCGAAATCGGCGATGCACTGATACAAGGCTATGGCCCGTTGACCGAAGCCGAACAGGCCGCCTTCCCGATCCTCGCCGCCGGGGCAGCTTTGCGGTTCGCGCTGTCACGCTCGTGGGACTGGCTCAACACGCCCGCCGACGCTTTGGTGACGCGTAAGGACCCGCTCGCTTACGTTCGCCGTCTGCGCCACTACCTCGCATGACCGAACTCCCGCACGTCGAAATCGCCACTGACGGCGCGTGCAAGGGCAATCCCGGGCCGGGCGGCTGGGGCGCGTTGATCCGCATGGGCGCAAAAGAGCGCGAGTTGTCGGGCGGCGAGGCGCACACCACCAACAACCGCATGGAATTGATGGCGGCGATCGAGGGACTGAACGCGCTGACCCGCCCGTGCCGCGTGACGCTGTCCACCGACAGCCGCTACGTCATGGACGGGCTGACCAAGTGGATTCACGGATGGCGCAAGAACGGCTGGCGCACCGCGGACAAGAAACCCGTCAAGAATGTCGAGCTGTGGCAAGCATTATGCGCCGCCGCGGAACCGCACCGCGTCGAATGGGTCTGGGTCAAAGGTCATGCGGGTCACCCCGACAACGAACGCGCCGACCGCCTGGCGAGCGACGCCGCGGATGCCAGGCGTTGACCGTCAGCCGCTGAACCGCGCGGGCGAATAGGGCTGCGCATCGAACGGTGGGGTCTGGCCGAGCAAGAGCGCGGCGCAGAGTTCCGCCGCAGCGGGCGAGGTTTGTATCCCCGTGCCACCCTGCCCGGCGCACCAGAAAAAGCCTTCGACCAGCGGATCGAACCCATAAACGGGAATGCGATCGGGCGCGAAGCTGCGCAGCCCGGCCCATTTGCGCTCGACCGCCAGGACGTGCCACCCGGTCATCGTTTCCAGCCTGTCGACGGCGATGGCGACGTCGAGTTCTTCCGGCGCGACGTCGTGTGCCTCGACCGCCGCTTCGTCATGCGGTGACACCCAGACGCGCGCGCCGCCCTCTGCGCGAAAGTAGAATGTGCCCGCCACGTCGATGGTGAACGGCAGGTCGGCAGGCAGGTCCTGATCGACGCGCACCTGCACGATCGTGCGGCGGTGTGGGGTAATGCCCAGCGGCGCGACACCCGCCAGCCCGGCGACGGTATCCGCCCAGGCACCGGCGGCGTTGACGATGACCCGCGCGGCGATGGCCCGGTCGCCCGCTGCGACGTGCCACAGGCCATCCCCACGCCGGATCGCATCGACGCGAAAATCGGTTTCGACCGTCCCCCCGCTCTTGCGGAACTCACCGAGCCTCGCCGCATGCAGCGCCGCCGCGTCGAGATCGGCCGAATCCTCTTCGATCAACGCGCCGATCAGACTGGGCGCGGCATCAGGCAACCATTTCAACAACGCCTCGCGACCGATCTGCGTCAGACGCACCGGCGTCCCGGCAAATCTCGCCGCCATCGCGGCAAGCCGGTCCTCGGACGCCGTCTCGGCCACATTCAGGGTCAGGCGCGGCGACAGATAGCCGCCCGCGCGCAGGAACGGCCCCGACGCCGTGGTCAGCTGCTGCACCAGCACCCCGCCCAGCGTCTCGTGCCAGAACGTCGCCGAGCGTCCGGTCGAATGGTAACCGGGCGTGTCCTCCGCCTCCAAAACCACGACCGACGCGTGCGGCGCGAGTTCGGCGGCCACACTCGCCCCGGCGATACCGCCGCCGATCACAGCAAAATCGAAGATCATGGTTGGCAGTTACGGTTTCTTGATTGGTAGCGTCTAGTCCATTCGGGCATGCCAGAAGTCCAGACTTTGCTGCTCGCCGGTCTGCTCACCGCGCTGATCGCCGCAGCCGCCACCGACATTCGCAGCCGCACCATATCCAATGCGCTAAACCTGGGCATCGCGTTGGCGGCGCCATTATTCTGGTGGGCAACAGGGCTGTCACCATGGCCGGGGGCGGCGCTGCAACTCGCTTTCGCGCTCGCCGTGTTCGGCGCTTTCGCCGGATTGTTCGCAATCGGCGCGATGGGCGGCGGCGACGTAAAGCTTATCGGCGCGCTGGCTCTGTGGTTTCCGGTCACGCCGTTTTTATCGTTGCTCACACTCATGGCGATCCTCGGCGGCGTGCTGACCGTCGCTATGTTGTTGTTTCACAAGCTCCGCCCGACCGATCGTCCGCTGGAGGTACCGTATGGCGTCGCGATCGCGGCGGCGGGGGCGTGGAGCATAGTTCGCACCGTATTTTAACCATTGCTGTTCAATAGTTCGCTTATTGAATTTTGGGTCGGAGGGGCGTTCCGTCATGGAGCCTAAGAAGATTGCCTTGTTGGTCGGCGCGTTGGTGGTTGCGGCAATGGCCGCGGTCATGGCCAAGAATATGTTCGGCCAAAGTGCCGCTCCGCAGGCGCAGGCGATGGTCGTCGCCGCGCCGGTCGGCCCCGAAGTCCTGGTCGCCACGCGCATGCTGCCCGTCGGCACGATCATCCAGCCCGACAGCTTTCGCTATCAGCCCTGGCCGAAGGATCTGGTCGAGAACGCCTATTACATCAAGGGATCGGCCGACCCGGCGAGCCTCGCGGGCACTGTCGTCCGCGCGGACATCACCGCCGGACAGCCGCTGACCCAGGGGTCCCTGGTCAAGCCGGGCGACCGTGGCTTCCTCGCCGCCGCGCTCGGTGCCGGGATGCGCGCCGTGACCGTCGCAGTGTCGAACCAGACCGGTGTCGCCGGCTTCGTGTTCCCGGGCGACCGGGTCGATCTCGTGCTGACGCAAAGCGTGTCGGGCCAGGGACCCGAGCTGAAAGCCTCCGAAACCTTCATCCGCAACGTCCGCGTGCTGGCGACCGACCAGAAAGTCGTTCCCGACGAGGACGACAAGGGCAACAAGAAGGTCGCGGTGGCGTCGAGCGTGACGCTGGAAGTCACCCCGCGCCTCGCCGAAAAGATCGCGGTGGCACAGACCATCGGCCAATTGTCGCTGAGCCTGCGCTCGATCGCCGACAACAACGCCGAGCTCGACCGCGCTATCGCCTCGGGCGATGTGACGCTGCCCAAGGACGCCGATCCGAAAACCACGGCGGCGATCATGGAGCAGGCGGCACAGCGGCCACAGGACAGCAACACGACGTATGTGACCGGTGCCGACGTCTCGCGCTTTCAGCGGCGCACCGTCCCGCCGTCGAACAACACCGTTTCGCCCGCAGCCAATCCGGCCGATGCCGGCACGGCGATGAGCGCGATGGTCAGCGCTATGGCCAAGGCGATGCCACAGGGGCCGGTCGTGCGTGTCGCGCGCGGCAATACTGTCACCGAAGTCCAGTTGGGGGCCAAGTAAATGCGTGTGAAGACGATCCTCCGCGGCTTCGTCGGCGCGGCTGCGCTGGCCACCGCCACACTGCCCACCGCCGGCGTCACCGCCCCCGCAGGCATTCAGCGCCCGCTCGGCGACCTGGTTCTGTCCGAAGGGCGTGGCCAGTTGGTCAACCTGCCCGCACCGATGAGCGATATCTTCGTGTCGAACGACAAGGTCGCCGACGTGCAGGTTCGTTCGCCGACCCAGCTTTACGTCTTTGCCAAGACCAAGGGCGAAGCGACGGTGTTCGCGACCACCAAGGGCGGCCAGGTCGTTTATTCGACCAACGTCCGCGTCGGTTCGAACAGCAATTCGCTCGACCAGATGCTGCGTCTCGCCTTGCCCGATGCCGCGATCGTCAGCACGCCGATGAACGGCCTCGTCCTGCTCACCGGCACCGTGGCCGGTCCGGACGATTCGGCGGAAGCCGAACGGCTGGTCCAGGCGTTCGTCGGCGAAGGCACACAGGTCGTCAGCCGCCTCAAATCGGCGACGCCGCTGCAGGTCAATCTGCAGGTCAAGATCGCCGAAGTGAGCCGCGCGCTGGTCAAGGAAATCGGCGTCAATCTGTTGACCCGCGACACCACTGGTGGATTCCAGTTCAATGTTGCCCAGGGTCGCGCCTTTGGTGACACCGGAATCGGCTATGCCTCGACCGCGGCGCTGCAGAAACTCGACGCGTCGTCGGTGTTCGGTCTGCCCGCAGGTTCGATCTCGCTGCCGTTCGACCCGCGCACCGGCCAGTTCGTGACGCGCGGCGCGACCGTCGCCGATTTTTCCAAACTGGGCATCGGCGCGGGCAAGACCAGCCTCGGCTTCCTCGGTCGCCTGTTCGGCGTCGATGTCGCATCGGCGCTCGACCTTGCCGAAAATGACGGCCTCGTCACCACATTGGCGCAGCCCAATCTGACCGCGCTTTCGGGCGAAACCGCCAGCTTCCTCGCGGGTGGCGAATTCCCGATCCCGATCAGCCAGGCGCTCGGTTCGATCACCATCCAATACAAACAATATGGCGTCAGCCTGGCGTTCACGCCGACCGTGCTGGCCGACGGCCGCATTTCGATGCGCGTGCGTCCCGAAGTGTCCGAATTGTCGTCCGATGGCGCGATCGTGCTCAACGGCTTCAACATCCCCGCGATCACTACGCGGCGCGCCGAGACGACGGTCGAACTCGGTTCGGGACAATCGTTCATGATCGGCGGGCTGATGCGCAATTCGAACGTCAACTCGGTCTCCAAAGCGCCGGGCCTGGGCGACATTCCGATCCTCGGTGCGATGTTCCGGTCGAGCAAGTTCCAGCGCAACGAGACCGAGCTGATGATCGTCGTCACGCCGTATCTGGTGCGGCCGACCGACGCGGCGAACATCAAGCTGCCGACCGACGGCTATGTCGCCCCCAACGATGCGGAGCGCGTGCTGCTCGGCCAGAGCTTTGGCGGCCACACGGGCGAACAACGTCCCAAGCCAACGACCGCGCCGCCGACCACCGTCAATCCGGTATCGCCGCCCATTTCGATGTTCAAGCCGGTCGCGCCCGCCAAGGGCAAGGGCAAGCAGGTCGCATCGGCCTTCATCGCCCCCGGCTTCAGCAAGTGAGGATCGCCCCCATGCGCGCCATCAAATTCCTGCCGCTTTTCGCGCTGACCGCGCTCGCCGCATGCGGCGGGACGCAAAATCGCGGACTCGAATCGGTTCATCAGCCGGTCGTGCACCGCACCGACTATGTCTATGACGTCCCCGCCAGTGGCCTGTCGTCGACCGATCGCGACCGCCTCGACGGGTGGTTCCAGACATTGCGTGTCGGCTATGGCGACAAGATCGCCATCGACGGCGCCGATGCCGGCAGCCGTCACGACATCGAGGCATTGGCCGCGCATTACGGTTTGTTGCTCGACAGCACCGCTCCGGTGACGACGGGCGAGATCGGCGCCGGTCAGGTTCGTGTGGTCGTCAGCCGCGCGGTAGCCGACGTGCCCAATTGCCCGGACTGGAGCCGGACGTCGCAACCCGAATTCGGCGCGAACAGCATGTCCAATTACGGTTGCGCGATGAATTCCAACCTCGCCGCGATGGTCGCCAATCCCGAGGATCTGGTGCGCGGACGGACCAGCGGCAGCGTCACCGACGCGAATATGGGCGGCCGCGCGATCAAGGAACTGCGCAAGGCCGCGCCGACCGGCGGCGGCGGTGCTCCGCTCAAGAACGAATCAACGAGGAACGGCAACTGATGAACGCGCCCTGGTCCCCGTCGCGCGGGCTGCGCGAACCGTTCACGGCCTTCGTCTGCGACGAAGCGACAGCGGAGTCGCTGCGGCCGATCGTCGGCGAGCTCGGTTGGCAGGCCGAAAAGGTCAACAAGGGCGGCCTGCGCAACGCGGTCCAGGCCTTGTCGGTCTCCGCCAGTCCGCAAATCCTGTTCGTCGATCTGTCCGAAAGCGGCGATCCGCTCAACGACATCAACGCCCTGGCCGAAGTGTGCGAACCCGGCACGGTCGTGATCGCCGCCGGTCAGGTCAACGATGTTCGCCTGTACCGCGACCTGGTCGCCAGCGGGCTGCACGATTATCTGCTCAAGCCGCTCAGTCCCGATGCGTTGCGCGACGCGTTTGCCAGCGCGCAAGCGGTGTTTTCCGCACCCAAGAACGTCGAAGCCTCGCTCGAACGCCCGCACATGATGGCGGCGGTGATCGGCGCGCGCGGCGGATCGGGCGCGTCAACGATCGCCACCTCGCTCGCCTGGTTGATGGGTCAGACGCATGGCCGTTCGGCCGCGCTGCTCGATCTCGACGTGCACTTCGGCACCGGCGCGCTCCAGCTCGACCTCGAGCCGGGACGCGGCCTGACCGACGCGATCGAAAACCCCAGCCGGATCGATGGCCTGTTCATCGAACGCGCGATGGTCAAGGCAAACGACAAATTGTCGGTGCTCAGCGCCGAAGCGCCGATCAATCAGCCATTGCTGACCGACGGGGCCGCCTTTTATCAGCTTCAGGAAGAATTGCGCACGGCATTCGAGGCGACCATCGTCGATCTGCCGCGCAACATGTTGGTCGCGCATCCGCATCTGATGCACGATGTCAGTGTCGCGGTGGTCGTCTGCGAATTGACCCTGGCGGCGGCGCGCGATGTGATCCGCATTTTGGCGTGGCTCAAGGCAAACGCGCCGCAGACGCAAGTGCTGCTGGTCGCCAACCGCGTCGCCCCGGCGGGCGGCGAAGTGTCGCGCAAGGAGTTCGAGACGTCGGTCGAGCGCAAGGTCGATCTGGTCGTTCCGCTCGACATCAAAGTCGCGGTCCAAGCGGCGAAGCTTGGCAAGACCGTGGCCGAGGCTGGCAAGGGGACCAAGGTCGCCGCGGGCATTCTGGAAATCGCCCAACGTCTCGTCTCGTCGGCCGACGAACTGGCTCCCGACACCGCCAGTGTGGCGAAGAAGCCGTCGCTGATGGGCAAGCTTGGTGGCCTGGGCGCGATGCTGTCCAAGAAAAAGGCGGGCTGACGCGATGGAGACGATGCCGCTGGTCATGCTGTTCGGCTGCGTGCTGGGCACGTTCGCCCTGTTGTTTTTTGCGTTCAGCGGTCCGTCGGTCGCCAAGGCCACCGATCGCCGTCTGACGGCGGTGAGGGACCGCCATACCGGCACGGCGGCGGGTGCTGTCGAGGCCCAGATGCGCCGCGCCGTAGCGACCCAGATGGGCAGCGGCACGATGGAAGGGCTCGCGAAAAAATTCCTGCCCAACACCGCCAAGCTTCAGCAGCGCCTCGACCAAACGGGCAAGAATTGGACGCTGGGCAAGTTCTTTACCTATAATCTGCTCATCGCCTTGGTGATCGCCGGGCTGATGATGCTCAAGGGCCTGCCGATCTTGCTGTGCCTTTGCGCTGGCCTGTTCCTCGGCCTGGCGGTGCCGCACAAGGCCGTGACGATGATGATCAATCGTCGCGTCGCAAAATTCACCAAGCGCTTCCCGGATGCGATCGAATTGCTCGTCCGCGGGCTGCGTTCGGGCTTGCCGATCTCGGAAACGCTGGGCGTCGTCGCGACCGAGCTGCCGGCACCGGTCGGCGAGGAATTCCGCGCCGTCAGCGACAAGATCAAGATCGGCAAGACCATGGACGCGGCATTGCAGGACACCGCCGATCGTCTCGGTACGCCCGAATTCCAGTTCTTCGTGATATCGCTGCAGATCCAGCGCGAAACCGGCGGTAATCTGGCCGAAACGCTTTCGAACCTCGCCAACGTGCTGCGCGGTCGGGCGCAAATGAAGTTGAAGATCAAGGCGATGGCGTCGGAATCGAAGGCATCGGCCTACATCATTGGGTCGCTGCCGTTCATCGTGTTCCTGCTGATCAACTGGATCAACCCGTCATACATGGGCAAGTTCTTCATCGATCCGCGGTTGATGGCCGTCGGCGGCGGCGGGATGGTGTGGATGGGCATGGGCGCGTTCATCATGGCCCAGATGATCAACTTCGAGATCTGACGCTATGCCGCCAGCCAATCACCCGACATTCTTCGGCATCGATATCATCTATGTCGCGACGTTGCTGTCGGCCGTGGCCGCCTTCGCGACGATGATGGCGATCTATGCCGCGACGCAGGTCAAGGACCCGATGGCTCGACGCGTCAAGGCGCTCAACGAGCGGCGCGAGCAACTGAAAGCCGGCATCGTCGCGTCGAGCAGCAAACGCCGCGCGCGCCTGACCACCAAGAATGAGACGACCGACCGGATGCGGTCGCTGTTGTCGGGACTCAAGGTACTGCAGGACGAACAGCTCAAGGTCGCGCAGATCAAGCTGCTGCAAGCCGGGATCCGGTCGAAGGAATGGGCCGTCGCGGTGATTTTCGGGCGGATGTTCCTGCCGATCATCCTCGGCGGTGGTATGTTGCTCTATGTGTACGGCTTGGGCGGTTTTCCCGAATGGGGCGCCTTCAAGCGTTACGCGATCTGCGCCGCGGCGTTGATCGGCGGGTACAAGGCGCCCGATATCTGGCTGAAGAACAAGATCAGCAAGCGCACCGCCGCGATCCGCAAGGGCTTGCCCGATGCGCTCGACCTGCTCGTGATCTGCGCCGAAGCCGGTCTGACCGTCGATGCGGCCTTCTCACGCGTGTCCAAGGAATTGGGCCGGGCCTATGCGGAATTGGGCGAGGAATTCGCCCTCACCGCGATCGAGCTCGGCTTCCTCACCGACCGGCGCATGGCGTTCGAGAACCTTGCCACGCGCGTCGACCTGGACTCGGTCAAGGGCGTCGTCACCACGATGATCCAGACCGAGAAATACGGTACGCCGCTGGCATCAGCACTGCGGGTGCTATCGGCCGAATTCCGTCACGAACGCATGATGCGCGCCGAAGAAAAGGCCGCGCGCCTGCCGGCGATCATGACCGTGCCGCTGATCGTGTTCATCCTGCCGGTGCTGTTCGTCGTGATCCTCGGGCCTGCAGCCTGTTCGATCAAGGACAACCTCCTCAACAAATAGGTGGAACGATCAGTCATGCGGCGGATTGAGGCCGCATGACCATCGATCCAAACCAGACCCTCGTCTATGTCGCCGTCTTCGTCGTTGGCCTGATTCTCGGCGCGGTGCTGTTTTCGTCAGGACGCAAGTGGCGGCGCAAATATGAGGACGAGCGCATCCGTTATGACGCACTCAAACTCGAGCATCAGCGGCTGGTCGACGAGTATCGTCCTGGCACCAAGATCGGTGATCTAGACCTTCGCCGCTAACGCCGATTGCGCCGCCGCCAGTCGCGCGATCGGCACGCGGTAGGGTGACGCGCTGACGTAATCGAGGCCGACCTGTTCGCAGAAGGCGATCGAGGACGGGTCTCCGCCATGTTCGCCGCAAATGCCGAGCTTGATGTCGGGCCGGGTCGCCCGGCCGCGATCCGCCGCCAGTTGCACCAGTTCGCCGACGCCTTCGACGTCGATGCTGACAAACGGATCGCGCGCGTAAATCCCCTGATCGACATAGGCGCCGAGGAACCGCGCCGCGTCGTCGCGCGACACGCCCAGTGTGGTCTGCGTCAAGTCGTTGGTGCCGAAGCTGAAGAACTGCGCGGCTTCGGCGATTTCGCCCGCGCGAAGGGCAGCGCGGGGAAGTTCGATCATCGTGCCGACGAGGTATTCGATGCGACGGCCGGCTTCAGCGAATACAGCTTCGGCGGCCTTGTCGACGACCGCTTTCATCAGTTCCAGTTCGCGCTTGGTGGCGACGAGCGGGATCATGATTTCGGGCACGGGCGCGACGTCAAGCATCAGCGCCGCTTCGAAAATCGCCCGCGCCTGCATCTCGTAGATTTCGGGGAAGGTCACGCCCAGGCGGCAGCCGCGATGGCCGAGCATCGGGTTGAATTCGTGCAGTTCCGCCGCGCGTCGCTTGAGCGTTTCAATGGGCACACCCGCCGCCGCGGCGACGGTTTCGAACTCCGCATCCTCATGGGGGAGGAATTCGTGGAGCGGCGGATCGAGCAGTCGGATGGTGACGGGCAGGCCGGCCATCACTTCGAACAATTCGGCAAAGTCCTTGCGCTGTTCGGGCAGCAGCTTTGCCAGCGCCACACGCCTTCCCGCCTCGTTTTCCGCCAGAATCATCTCGCGCACCGCAGAGATCCGCGCAGCATCAAAAAACATGTGCTCGGTGCGGCACAGGCCGATGCCCTCGGCACCGAATTCGCGCGCGACGCGGGCATCCTCGGGGGTTTCGGCATTGGCACGAACGCGCATCCGCCGCACGCCATCGGCCCACACCATCAGTGTCGCGAAATCGCCCGCCAGTTCGGGCTGCACCGTGGCGACATGCCCCGCCATGACTTCGCCCGACGAGCCGTCGATGGTGATCAGATCCCCTTCGTTGATCGTGCGCCCGCCAGCCTTGGCGGTGCGCGCTTTCGCGTCGATCGACAGTCCGCCCGCGCCCGAAACGCAGGGACGCCCCATGCCGCGCGCCACCACAGCGGCGTGCGAGGTCATCCCGCCCCGCGCGGTCAGGATGCCCTTGGCGGCGTGCATCCCCGAAATATCTTCCGGGCTGGTTTCGGTGCGGATGAGGATGACGGGTTCGCCCAATGCCGCGCGGTTTTCCGCGGTCGCGCTGTCGAACACCGCCGCGCCCGATGCCGCGCCGGGGCTGGCGGGCAGGCCGGTGACGATGACATCGCGGATCGCCGCCGGATCGAGTGTGGGGTGCAGCAACTGGTCGAGCGCCGACGGGTCGACGCGCGCCACGGCTTCGTCACGCGTGATCAAGCCCTCTTCGGCCATATCCACAGCGATCTTCAGCGCCGCCTTGGCCGTGCGCTTGCCCGAGCGCGTCTGGAGCATCCACAATTTGCCCTGCTGCACCGTGAATTCGATGTCCTGCATGTCGCGGTAATGCGTTTCGAGCAGGTCGAACACGCGCGCGAGTTCGGTGTAGGTTTCGGGGAGTGCTTCCTCCATCGACGCGGGCTTGGCTCTGGCTGCCTCACGCGCCGATTTGGTGAGATATTGCGGCGTACGGATGCCCGCGACGACATCCTCGCCCTGCGCGTTGATCAGGAATTCGCCATAATAAGCCCGCTCGCCGGTCGATGGATTGCGCGTGAACGCCACGCCCGTCGCGGAGGTCTCGCCCATATTGCCGAAGACCATCGCCTGGACATTGACCGCGGTACCCCAGTCGCCGGGGATCGAATTGATCCGGCGATAAACTTTCGCGCGCTCCGACTGCCACGAGCCGAACACCGCGCCGACCGCACCCCATAACTGGTCGTGGACGTCCTGCGGAAACGGCTTGCCCCACAGTTTTTCGACCAGCGACTTATATTCGGCGACCAGCGCGCGGAGGTCGTCGGCCTCGAGCTCGGTATCGAGCGTATAGCCCCGATCCTCCTTAGCCACGTCTAGCGCTTCTTCGAACGAGCCATGATCGAGGCCGAGCACGACATCGGCATACATCTGGACGAAGCGGCGATAGCTGTCCCAGGCGAAGCGCGCGTCATTCGACACCGCGGCCAGTCCCTCCACCGTCGCATCGTTGAGGCCGAGGTTGAGGACGGTGTCCATCATCCCCGGCATCGACACGCGCGCACCGCTGCGGACGCTGACCAGCAGCGGGTCGGCGGGGTTGCCGAACTTCTTGCCGGTGACCGTTTCGATGTGATGGAGGCCGAGCGTGACCTGCGGGCGCAATTCGTCGGGGAAGCGCTCGCCTTCCTCATAGTAGCGCGTGCACATCGCGGTGCTGATCGTGAAACCGGGGGGCACGGGCAGTCCGATTCCCGCCATGCCGTCGAGGTTGGCGCCCTTGCCGCCGAGCAGATTCTTGTCCTGCCCGCCTTCGGACACCCCGCCGCCAAAGCGGTATACGTACTCGGTCAATTCACTGCTCCCGGCGGTCGAAAGTTTAGCCAAAGTTTAGCCCAAAAGTCACGGGCATTTTGTTACGCATACGAAACGACTATCCCTCGATCTTCGAGAAATCGGCGACGGTGTGAACCGCATCACGGAAACGCCCGAGCAGGCCAAGGCGGCGCGCGCGAATATTCGGGTTTGGATCGTTGACCATCACGCCCTTGAAGAAGCCATCGATGGGGCCGCGCAGCATTGCCAGAGCGAGCATCGCCGCGCCGAAATCCTCGATCTCGATAGCGGCCTTGGCGCGCGCCTCGGCGGGATCGATCGACGCACGAAGGTAATCCTCCGCATCCATGTTCCCTGCCTCGTCATTCCCGCGGAGGCGGGAATCCATCTCGGTAACGTCCACCAGTGAGGAGTTCGGGAGATGGACCCCCGCCTCCGCGGGGGTGACGATGTTTGGGGTGGAGTCGTAACCCTCTTTCTTGAGAATATTCGCGGCGCGCTTGTACCCGGAGAGGAGGTTGGTGCCCTCGGGGGTTTCGACAAAGGCTTGCAGCGCACGGACGCGGGCGAGCAGACGGACGAGATCGTCCTCCCCGCCAAGCGCGAACACCGCGTCGATCAGGTCGTGGCGGACACCAGCTTCGCGCTGCTGGACTTTGAGGCGGTCGGCGAAGAACGTCGTCAATTCTCGGGCTACGGCGATCGCCTTCTCGATCACCTCCCGCGTCCCACCTTTGATCTGAGGCGGGATCTGATCAATCACGCTCGATAGCCCAAGGGCATAAGCGTCGTCGAAGAGGCGGCGAGCCGTGAGACCCACGTTTGGCTCACCTTCGACCTTGTGTCGGTCGTACGCTCGTGTCTCTTCAAGAATGACGTGCTCTGCCACTACGCGACGCAGTGAAATCCTCGTTTGGTTTTGTAGTATAATTTCGATTGCTCCCAACGCAGCACGGCGGAGAGCGAACGGGTCCTTAGAGCCAGTCGGCTTGATACCTTCGAAAAAGAATAGAATTAAGCTGTCCAGCTTATCCGCCAGCGACACCGCGACTGTCACCGGCGCAGTCGGCACGTCGTCGCCTTGCCCGACCGGTTTGTAATGATCGCGGATCGCGTCGGCGACGGCGTCGCCCTCGCCCTGCGCGCGGGCGAGGTGGCCGCCGATCACGCCTTGCAGTTCGGGGAATTCGCCGACGGTGCCGGTGACGAGGTCCGCCTTGCACAGGCGGGCGGCGCGTTCGGCGAGGTCGGCGAGTTTGGAAACATCATCGTCATTCCCGCGAAGGCGGGAATCCATCTGGTGAGTTTCCACATCCGACGACTTCGAGAGATGGACCCCCGCCTTCGCGGGGGTGACGATGTTTTCGGTGATGAGCCACCGCGCCAGTTTCGCGACGCGCTCGACCTTGTCGGCGACGGTGCCGAGCTTTTCGTGGAAGACGATCTGTGACAGCTTTTGCGCCTGCTGGTCCAGCGGCACGCGGACGTCATTGTCCCAGAAGAATTTGGCGTCGGCGAGGCGCGAGGCGATGACCTTGCGGTTGCCGTCGACGATCGCCGCGCCGCCATCGGGTGCGTCGATATTCGCGGTGCAGACGAACGCGTTGGCCAAGTTTCCATCCGCGTCCGCACACACGAAATATTTCTGGTTCACGCGCGCGGTGAGCTGGATGATCTCCTGCGGCACCGCGAGGTAGCTGGCGTCGAAGCGGCCGAGCAAAGGCACCGGCCATTCGGTGAGGCCGGCGTTTTCGGCGACCAGTCCCTCATCCTCGATCAGCGTCAGGCCTGCGGTTTTGGCGGCGTCACGCGCGCCGTCGCGGATGATCGCGCAGCGTTCGCTGAAGTGGACGATGACGTGGCAGGCGCGGAGTTTTTCGACGTAGTCGTTGGCGCCGCCGATGGTGATCGGGCCGGGGTGGACGAAGCGGTGGCCGAGCGTCGTCGCGCCAGCATTGATGCCGTCGATCCTGCACGGCACGATGGTTTCGCCGAGCAAGGCGACGATGCCTTGCAGCGGACGCACCCAGCGCAGGCTTTCGGTCGAGAGCGACGCCGCGCCCCAGCGCATCGATTTGGGCCAGGGAAAGGCGCGGATGATCGCGGGGATGGCGTCGGCGAGAACTTCGACCGTCGCGCGGCCGGGCTTGTCGAGATTGGCAAACCAGACGCCGTCGCGCTCGGTCAAATCGGCGCGGGTCAGGCCGGTCTTGCGCAGGAAACCGTCGAGCGCCTGTTCGGGCGCGGACGTGCGCGGACCTTTCAGTTCCTCGCTGACCGCTTCGGTCGCGTCGGGCAGGTCGCGCGCGATCAGCGCGAGCCGGCGCGGCGTGGCGAAGGCTTCGATGCTCGCGGCCTTGAGGCCATGTTTGGCGAGTTCGGCTTCGAACAGGCGCTTCAGATCGGCCTTGGCCTGAACCTGCATCCGCGCGGGGATTTCTTCGGAGCGGAGTTCGAGGAGGAAGTCGCTCACGACAGCCACTCCCGGCTGTCGCCCCTGCGTAGGCAGGGGTCCAGATGATCTCGCGTAATCGAGGCGAAGCCACTGGTTGAGGGGTTATCTAGGCCCCTGCCTGCGCAGGGGCGACATGTTGAGGGATGGGCCATCACGCCGACCACCCGTTGGTTTCCATCCACCTGGCGCACGCGCCCTTCGCCAGATCGCGGACGCGGCCGATATAGGCCTGGCGCTCGGCGACCGAGATGACGCCGCGCGCCTGGAGCGTGTTGAACACGTGGCTGGCCTTGATCGCTTGTTCATAGGCCGGGATCGGTAGATCTGCGTTGAGCGAGTTCTCGCACTCCGCCGCATGCTTCTTAAACTGGTCGAACAGGCTGTCGGTGTCGGCGACTTCGAAATTCCATTTGGACATCTGCTTCTCGTTTTCGAGAAACACGTCGCCATACGTCACGCCTGCGCCGTTGAAGTCGAGGTCGTACACATTGTCGACGCCCTGAATGTACATCGCGAGGCGTTCGAGGCCGTAGGTCAACTCTCCCGCCACCGGCTTGCAATCGAACCCGCCCATTTGCTGGAAATAGGTGAACTGGGTGACTTCCATCCCGTCGCACCAGACTTCCCAGCCGAGCCCCCAGGCGCCGAGCGTGGGCGATTCCCAGTCATCCTCGACGAAGCGGATGTCGTGGAGGCGCATGTCGAGGCCGATCGCCTCCAGGCTGCCGAGGTAGAGGTCCTGCAGGTCGGACGGGCTGGGCTTCAGGATCACCTGATATTGGTAATAATGGCCCAGCCGATTGGGATTCTCGCCATAGCGGCCGTCGGTCGGGCGGCGGCACGGCTGGACGAACGCGGCGTTCCACGGGTTGGGGCCGAGCGCGCGCAGTGTCGTCGCGGTGTGAAACGTCCCCGCCCCCATCTCCATGTCATAGGGCTGGAGGATCACGCAGCCCCGGTCCGCCCAATAGCGGTGGAGGGTCAGGATCAGGTCTTGAAACGAAAGCGCCATGCTGCGCTGCGCCATGCGGAGTGGCGGCGACAGGGTCAAGGTTGCGGGCTGTTCGTTTACGCCTTCGCCCCTATATCGGCGCGATGATCCGTCGTTTTGCCCTGATCGCCGCAGCCCTGCTTTCGGCCTGCCAGTCCACCGCCGACGCGCGGGTGGCGCGCCCGGCCCTGTGGCGCATGGCGGACAAGGACACGACGATCTATCTGTTCGGATCGATCCATTTGCTGCCCAAGGATCTGAGCTGGCACACCCCCGCGCTCAACGCGGCGATCGCCAAGAGCCAGGGACTGGTGCTGGAGACGGTGCTCGACAAGGATCCGGCGGCGATGGTCGCATTGATGTCGCGGATCGGCAAGTCGCCCAATCTGCCGCCGCTGGTCGATCGCGTTCCCGCCAACCGGCGCAAGGATGTCGAGGCGCAGGCGAAGAAAGCGGGCGTTCCGCTGGCAATTCTCGACCAATATGAAACTTGGGCGGCGGCGCTGACGCTTGCCTCCGCCGGGCTGCGCGACATCGGTCTGTCGACCGATTACGGGGTCGAGGACACCTTGAAGAAAAGTTTTTCGGATGCGGGCAAATCGGTTTCGGGCCTGGAAACGCCGGCCGAGCAGCTGGGCTATTTCGACACCTTGCCCGAAACAACGCAGCGTGAATTCCTGCTCGGCATCCTCGACGATCAGGCCAATGCGTCGAAGGAATTCGCCAAGATGATCCGCGCCTGGGGTTCGGGCGATACCGCGATGATCGCGGCGACGTTCGACGACGAGTTGAAGACGTCCGGTCCACTCGCGGATGCCTTAATCAATCAGCGTAACGCGCGCTGGGCGACGTGGCTGGCGAATCGCATGAAGCAGCCCGGCACGGTCTTCGTCGCGGTCGGTGCGGGACATCTGGCCGGCGCGCATTCGGTGCAGACTCTGCTGGCGAAGCGCGGCTTCAGGGTTTGGCGGGTGCAGTGATGAGCGGCACGCCGATAGTGTAAGCTATCGTCGAGACCGCGAGTGCCGGCCGGCGGTCCGAAGGCCCGACGAGCCAGCGGATTTACTCCGCTGGTTTATCCGTCTTCGGAATAGGTGCTTCACCAATCTCCGTGAGGCGACGCTCCAGATCGGCTTTCCATGGCGCGCCGTCGGGTGCGCGTGCCAGCAGCCCGCGCCAGATTTCGCCCGCCGCCTTGGTATTGCCGCTACGCGCGACCATCAGGCCGTAGAAGAACGGCGGCCCGGGATGCGCCGGATCGAGTTCGGCGGCGTGTTCATAGGCGAAGGTCGCGGCGGGTGAGACCAGCCCTTCGCCTTGCGCGACCAGGGCGTTGCCGAGGGCGGTCCACAGATCGGCGCTGCGCGGATGCTCCTTGAGCCCGCTCTTGATCGCGATCACCGCCAGGCGCGGGCTGTTCATCCGCAGCAGTGCGTCCGAATAATCGAGCCACTGATTGTCGCCGCCGAATTGCGAGGCATTCAAGCCACGCCGCAAATTAGCATCGCCGGGATCGACCACGCCGGGTTTTTCCTGCGTCTGACGCGGTACCGAGGCGAGGTTGGGGTTGCCCTGCCACGCATAGCCCGCCGCCGCGAGGAAAAGTGCCGACAAGGTCAGATCGCGCGCCGTGCCGCCAACGCGCCCGAATCGCCACAGCAGCACCAACGCCGCCAGCGCCATGCCGAAAAAAATCAGCCAGCCGATCATGTGCGGCGCCGCCGGAAACGTCCCCGCGCCAGCCACAGCCCGACACTGATCAGGATCAGCGGCGCGAGCCATAACGGCGCGGTCGCGGCGTCGAGCACCGGCTTATAGCTGACCCAATCGCCGTACCGCGCGATCAGCCAGCGGCGGATGTCTTCGGGCTTTTCACCCTTTTGCACGCGGTCGCGGATCATCGCGCGCATGTCGGCGGCCAGCTCAGCGTCGCTGTCGGCGATCGATTGGCCCTGACAGACGAGGCAGCGCACCGATTCCATCAGCGCCTTGGCCGCGGCTTCCTGTTTCGGGTCGGGCAATTGCGTATCGGCCAGCGCGGCCTTGGGCATGTTGGAGTCCGCCAGCGCCGCAGGCAGGCCCACGATGCCGAAAATGAGGAGTGCCGCACCAAGGCTCGAAAGAATCCTCGCGGCTTCGCGGCTTCGTGTAAACCAATTTGACTCACGCGAAGCCGCGAAGCCGCGAACGAAAGAAAGAAATTTCATTGCGCGGCCCGCAGTTTTGCGAGCAAATCCGGCACGTCGGCTTCGCTGACCGCGCCGATATGCTGGTGGCGGATGACGCCCTTGGCATCGACGATGAAGGTTTCGGGGACGCCCGAACTGCCGATCGCCAATTGCACCCGGCTGTCGGCGTCGAGGCCGATGCTGCGATAGGGGTTGCCGTTCTGCGCGAGGAACGCGTCGACGTCTTCGCGCCGGTCGCGGATCGCGATGCCGTCGATCGGCACGCCCTGCATCGTCATGCCTTCGAGCACGGGCGCTTCGGCGATGCACGGGATGCACCAACTGGCAAAGACATTAACCAGGCGCGGGCCGCCGGTGGCGGTAAATGTCGGACGCGACGAGGCGGCGGCGGGAAGCTGAACAATCGGAAACGGATGCCCGACGAATTGCGACGGATGTTCGCGATTGTCGGGACGATAAAGCTGAAGCGCGACCACGCCGAAGAACAGCACGAAGGCGGCGAGCGGCAGCCAGATGACCCAGCGTTTCATGCGTACGCCGTGCGGATATGATAGGCCCGCGAGCGGCTACGGCGCCCGATCAGCGACAGGACGCCGCCGATGGCGATCATCGCGCCGCCGAGCCAGATCAGCGTGACCATCGGTTTCCACCACAAGCGCAACTGCCAGCGGCCGGTGCCGTCGCCCTTGCCGAGAACGAGGTAGAGCTGGCCGTCGAGCCGCGTGGCAATGGCGGCTTCGGTCGTCTCGGTCGGGGGGTCGGAGAACATCCGGGCTTGCGGCTTCAGGGTGAAAGGCGTGCCCGACCCGCGCCGTGCCTCGAGGCTCGCTTCGAGCGCGGTCCAGTTTGGCCCCGCGACCGGTTCGATCCCCGCGAGTTTTACGGTGTACGGCCCGACCGTGGTTTCGTCACCGATCCGCGCGGCGATCAGGCGTTCCTTGATGAACGCGCGTTCGGTGCTCATCCCGGCAAGACTGACGGCGATACCCAGATGCGCGATGACCATGCCCCAGGTGAACAGCGGCGTGCGGCGCAGGTTGCGACCCCACAGCGGCGCAACGCTCGCCACGCCGACGCCGATCGCCAGCACGAGGCCGAGGAACGGCAACCAACCGATCGGCGGCAGGAACAAGACTGCCCCCAATAACGCCAGCGCCGTGACGAAGATCGGCAGCGCGGCACGGCGCACCATCACGCCGAAGTCATCGCGCCGCCAGCGCGCGAGCGGGCCAAAGCCCATGCCGATGACCATCAGCAACGCGATCGGCCCGGCGACGGCGTTGAAATAGGGTGGGCCGACCGAGACTTTGGTGCCCATGGCCTCGGTGACCAAGGGGTAAAGCGTGCCGATGAGGACGATGCCGAGGATCGCCGACAGTGCGAGGTTGTTGGCCACGAGGAAGCCTTCGCGGCTGACCAGATCGAATTGCTGCCCTTCCTTCACGGTCGCGATGCGCGCGCCGAACAGCGCCAGTGCGCCGCCGATATACAGTACGAGCAGGATCAGCAGGAACGCCCCGCGCGTCGGATCGACCGCGAAACTGTGCACGCTGGTGAGAATGCCCGAGCGGACCAGGAAGGTGCCGACCATGCTCATCGAGAATGCGACCACGGCGAGCATTACGGTCCAGGCGCGCAGACTGTCGCGCGTGGCAAGGACACTGACCGAATGGAGCAACGCGGTCGCCGCGAGCCACGGCATCAGCGAGGCGTTTTCGACCGGGTCCCAGAACCACCAGCCGCCCCAGCCCAGTTCGTAATAGGCCCAATACGACCCGGCGGTGATGCCGAGCGTCAGGAAAATCCATGCGCCGAGCACCCACGGCCGCATCGCGCGGGCGAAATCGCGATTGACCTCCCGCGTCACCAGCGCGCCGACGGCAAAGCTGAACGCCACCGACATGCCGACATAGCCGATGTAAAGCGTCGGTGGGTGGAACGCCAAGCCGGGGTCCTGCAGCAGCGGGTTGAGCCCCTGTCCGTCCAGGGGCGCGGGCGTCAGGCGCGCGAACGGGTTCGATGCGAACAGGAGGAAGGCATAAAAGCCGAAGCTGATTGCCGCCTGGGCCGACAGCGTCGCGGCGAACATCCGGTCGCTAACCGAGCGTTCGAACAGCGCCACCGCCGCGCCGGCGAGACCGAGGATGGTCACCCACAACAGCATCGAGCCTTCGTGATTGCCCCAAGTCCCCGAGAATTTGTACAGCCACGGCTTGGCCGAATGGCTGTTGGCGACGACCAGGGCGACCGACATGTCGGAGTTGAGGAAACAGCCGATCAACAGGCCCATCGCGACGGCGACGAATAGTCCCTGGACGACGGTGACCGCGCGCAGCGTACGCAACGCGCCGGCACTGCTGTCGCGGACCGCCTGTGCGCCCAGCGCGAACTGAAGCAGCGCCAATGTGGCCGCGAGCCACAGGGCGGCAAGACCAGCCTCTGGGATCATTTCGCGAGCGTCTTTGTCTCGTGCATCGCACCCGCCTGTTTCGGCGGCATGTAACGCTCGTCATGTTTGGCGAGGAGATTGGTCGCGACAAAAATGCCCTTGGCCATCGATCCTTCGGCGACCACGCCCGCGCCTTCGCGGAACAGGTCGGGGGCGATGCCGCGGAACACCACCGGGACGCTGGCGCCCTCGTCATGCACGACAAAACGTTGCGTCACGCCGTCGGCGTCGTGTTTGAGACTGCCGACGGTGACCATCCCGCCCAGGCGCACGGCCTGTCCGTCGGCGACATGATCGCGCTGAATGTCGGTGGGCGCGTAGAAATAACTGACCTTGTCCTTGAGCGCGCTGAGCGACAGCAAGCCCGCGCCGACGACCGCGACCAACGCGGCGACGCCCAGCACCAGCCGTTGATTCTTGGGCTTCATTCGCCTTCCGCGCGGCGCATCGCCGTCCACGCCCAGACCACCAGCACGGCGGTGCCGCCCAGCGTCAGCGCGTACGCCGCCCATACAAAGGCCCACTGATTCACGCGCGCGCCATCCGTTCCAGCCGCGCTTCGCGCTTCGCCTGACCCAAGATCGCGCGCATCCGCATCAGCACGATGGCGCCGAACAACAGGCTGAACCCCAGCGTCGTCAGCCCCAGCGGCCATAGCAATTCGGGCGCGATGGCGCTCGACCGCAGGCCGATCGACGGCGGTTGGTGCAGCGAATTCCACCATGTCACGCTGAACTTGATGATCGGCAGGTTGATCGCCCCGACAATACCGAAAATCGCGGTTGCGGGCGACACGCTGGTGCGCTCCTCGCCCGCATCGGCCAGCGCGATGTAGGCGATATACATGAACAACAGCACGAGCATCGACGTCATCCGCCCGTCCCATTGCCACCAGGTACCCCAGGTCGGGCGACCCCAGATCGATCCGGTGGCGAGGCAGATCGCGGTGAACAGCGCGCCCGGCAACGCGACGGCGCGCGCCGCGACGCCCGACAGCGGATGTTTCCACACCAATTGCATCAGGCTGGCGATGGCGATGCCGCTCCACCCCGCCATGCCCAGCCACGCGGCGGGCACATGAATGTACATGATGCGCACCGTGTCGCCCTGCTGATAATCGGGCGGCGTCACGAACAGGCCGGCGTAACAGCCCGCTGCGATCAGCAACGCGCCGATCAGCAGCAATGGCAGCGTCAGCGGCCGCGCGATGCGCAGGAATCGGGCAGGATTGGCAAATCGATGCATTGACGTCCCTCCCCTAAACCCGTGCGGCCTGGCTTACCACCAGCTCTCGGGCCGCGCGACGAATTCCGCGCGCTGTTCGATGGCGAGACATGCGTCGAGGACACCCTGTTCGTCCAGTGGCTTACCGATGATCTGGAGGCCCAGCGGCAATCCCTGCCCATCGAGCCCGCCCGGAACCGACATCGCGGGCAGCCCGGCCATCGACGACGGCACCGTGAACACGTCGTTGAGATACATCGCCAGCGGATCGCTAGACTTGTCGCCCAATCCGAAAGCCGCGCTCGGCGCGGTCGGGGTTAGCAGGACGTCGCAGTGCGCCCACGCCTGCTCGAAATCGCGGGCGATCAGCGCGCGCACCTTCGATGCCTGCGTGAAATACGCGTCGTAAAACCCGGCCGACAGCACGTAAGTGCCGATCATGATGCGGCGTTTGACCTCGGGGCCGAAACCGGCGGCGCGCGTCGCGGCATACATGTCCTGCAGCCCCGCCCCCTCGGGCAGGTCGCGCAGACCGTACCGCACGCCGTCATACCGCGCGAGGTTGGACGAGGCTTCGGCGGGCGCGACAATGTAATAGGCCGGCAGCGCATATTTGGTGTGCGGCAGCGAGACTTCGACAATTTCCGCCCCCGCGTCGCGCAGCCAGGCTATGCCCTGTTCCCACAACGCGTCGATTTCGGGCGGCATGTTGTCCACCCGATATTCCTTGGGAATGCCGACGCGCTTGCCCGCCATGCTGCCGTTCAGGCTACCCGCCCAATCGGGCACCGGCAAATCGAGCGAGGTTGCATCCTTGGGATCGAACCCGGCCATGCTGCCGAGCATGATCGCGCAATCGGTGACGTCGCGCGCCATCGATCCCGCCTGATCGAGCGACGAGGCGAACGCCACCACGCCCCAGCGCGAACAGCGTCCGTAAGTCGGCTTGATCCCCGAAATGCCGACAAAGGCGGCAGGCTGGCGGATCGAGCCGCCAGTGTCGGTGCCGGTTGCACCGGGACACAGCCGCGCGCTGACCGCCGCGGCGCTGCCGCCCGACGAGCCGCCGGGGGTCAATGCGGTGTTGCCGCCATCGCTGCGCCGCCACGGCGAAATGACATTGCCGAACGCGCTGGTCTCGTTGGACGATCCCATCGCGAACTGATCCATGTTGAGCTTGCCGAGCATTCCGGCACCTGCGGCCCACAGCTTGCCCGACACGGTGCTTTCATATTGCGGAGTGAAGCCCTCCAGGATGTGGCTCGCGGCGGTGGCGGGTACACCCTCGGTGCAGAACAAATCCTTCATACCGATCGGCACTCCGGACATCGGCTTGAGGTCGCCCGCGACGCGCGCTGCGTCCGCCGCATCCGCCGCAGCCAATGCGTGATCTGGGGTTTCCACCAGAAAGGCATTCAGCGATTTCGCCGCAGCCACCTTGGCGACGAACGCCTCCGCCACTTCGCGCGCGGTGAAGTCGCCCGCGGCGACACCATCGCGAATCTGCGCGATGCCCAATTCGGTAAGATCAGACACTATTCGATTACCTTGGGCACGCCGAAAAAGCCGTGCTCGGGCGCGGGCGCATTGGCCAGCACCTTGTCGCGGACATTGCCGTCAGTGACGACATCGTCGCGCAGGCGCAGCGTATTCGGGATGACCGCGGTCATCGGTGCGACCTGCGACGTATCGACCTCTCCCAGCTGTTCGATCCAGCCAAGGATGTTGTTGAGCTCGGGCACCATCGCCTCGACCTCCGCGTCGCTCATCGCAATCCGCGCGAGGCCGGCGATCTTGCGTACTGTTGCGCTATCGACGGACATAAAGCGGGCGGGTAGCAGCGGCACCATCCGCCGACAACCGCAAGAGCATCATGGCCCGCAAGTTCCTCTACATCATCGCCGCGATCATTTTTCTGATCATTGCCGGGCTGGTGACCTATCGCCTCGCCGGGCCGCAATTGATGCGCGCGGCGATGGTGCCCAGCGCGGACTTTCAGGCGCAGCCGCCGATGCCCGCCAATGACTGGGCCGATGCGAAGATGTGGCTGGCGCGGCCCGACATCCGCAACAATCCGTCTGAGTGGCTGCCCGACGGCTATCAGCCTGTCGCGCCGGGCAATGCGGCGGTGTTTTACGTTCACCCAACCAGTTATCTCGACCGATCGGCGTGGAATGCGCCGCTGGACGACGCGACCGCCAACGACCGGGCGGCGCTGTTCGCGCGCGGGCAGGCGTCCGCGTTCAACGGCGTCGGCAAGGTCTGGGCGCCACGATACCGGCAGGCGACGTTCGGCGCGTTCCTGAGCGGCCAGCGCGAAAGCCAGCTGGCGCTCGACGCCGCCTATCGTGACGTCGTCGCGGCGTGGGACGCGTTCCTGATCGCCAATCCTTCCGGCCCGATCATCATCGCCGGACACAGCCAGGGCGCACTGCATATTGTCCGCCTGATCCACGACCGCATCGCCGGGCAGCCGGTCGCCAGCCGCATCGTCGCAGCTTATGCCATTGGCTGGCCAATCTCGGTCGAAGCAGATTTGCCCGTCCTCATCCCGGCCTGCGCCACCCGCAATGCGACCGGTTGCCTCGTCAGCTGGCAAAGTTTCGCCGAGCCCGCCGACCCGTCGCAGATCGTCGATTTGTTCGATCGCTCCCCCGGCTACACCGGGAAAACGCGGCAGGGCACACGCATATTGTGCACCAACCCGCTAACCGGCACGCCGGGCGGCAGCGCCCCGCCGCAAGCAAATCTCGGCGCAGTCGTTCCGTCGAGCGATCTCAAATCGGGCAAGCTCGAGATCGGGACGATCGGCGCACGCTGTGACGATCGCGGGTTCCTGTTGATCGGCGCGCCGCCCGAAGGGTTCGGCACGTACGTCCTGCCCGGCAACAATTATCACGTGTTCGACTACAGCCTGTTCTGGTCGAACCTGCGCGCCGACGCGGCGATTCGCCTGGCGGCATTCGGCGCGAAGTGATTTCGGTCGATCCCGCCGATTTCGTCGCGGCGTTGCCCGGCGGCGGGCGGTTGCTGGGGCTCGACGTCGGCACCACCGCGATCGGCACGGCATTGTGCGATGCCGGCTGGATGATCGCATCCCCCGCCACGCTGATTACGCGCGGCAAATGGGGTGCGGACAAAGCCACGCTGGAAAAACTTATCGCACAGCAATCGGTGAAGGGACTCGTCGTCGGCCTGCCACTCAACCTCGACGGCAGCGATTCGCCGCGCACTCAGTCGGTTCGCGCCTTTGCCAAAAACCTCGCCGCGCTCGAAATGCCTATTTTCCTGTGGGACGAACGCTGGTCGACCGCGGCGGTGGAGCGGCAGATGATCGCCGCCGATATGAGCCGCAAGAAACGCGCCGCGACGATCGACAACGCCGCCGCCGCCTATATCCTGCAAGGCGCAATCGACCGCCTGACCCGCTGATGCCGCGAGTGAGTCCACGCTGACGCAAACCCGTCGTCAACACGCCCTTAACCCCGCCCCGCTACTAACGCCCTGGTCATTCATCGAAGGTTCGGGGGCATCGTGGTCGAGCAAGTTCAGCTTAAAACGCTTCCCCGGCCGCAGCCGCTCGATGCGCTGCTCGGCCTGGTCGAATATGAAGGGTCGGCGGGTCATGCGTTTTTTGCGCATGTCGTGCCGCAACGCTGTGCCGAATATCCGCGCAATCTGGCCGATGCGATCCATTTCATGTGTTCCCTGCACGGTCGCCATCCGGGCGTGGTCGATCACGCCGCGTGGCGCGCCCGCGACGGCGAGGCACGCAATGCGCTCGAAGCGCTGGCCAACTGGTTTGATACCGAGCGTGCGTTGCTGACCCGGCTGGTCGTTGCGGTCGGCCCATTGCCCTCCACCCCCGCGCAGATGCAGAGCGAAAGCATCGTCATCGCGCAGCGCCATGCGCTCGAAATGCTCGCCAAGTCCGAACGGCCTGGCTGTGCCTCGGGCGCGACGATCGCGCTGGCGCTCGACTGGAGCCAGGTTCGCCCGTTGATCGATCAGGTCGCCGACCGACTGCTGGTCGCGGCGCCCGCCAATCCCCTCCCCGCAAATGCGGTGGCCCGGCTGGGCGACACCGTGCGCAGCGACGCCGAAGTTCGCGCCGCACAATTCGGTGCACAGCAATTGCTGGCCCAGCATCGCGGGCTGTGGGATCTGCTCGAAAGCCGCGCCGTGGCCCGAGCGGCAACGCTCTAAGGCTTGCTAGACGGCGGCCGCTCCGCCTAACGCTTTCCCTTCACGTCAAGGGAAAGCCGATGCGTTTCGAAGGCACCAGCGATTATGTGGCGACCGACGACCTGAAGGTCGCGGTCAATGCGGCGGTGACGCTGCGCCGGCCGTTGCTCGTCAAGGGCGAGCCCGGCACCGGCAAAACCGTCCTCGCGCACGAAATCGCCAAGGCGGCCAACGCGCCGCTGATCGAATGGCACGTCAAATCGACGACCAAGGCGCATCAGGGCCTGTACGAATATGACGCGGTCGCCCGCCTCCGCGACGGCCAATTGGGCGACGAGCGTGTCCACGACATCGCCAATTACATTCGCAAAGGGAAATTGTGGGAGGCATTCACGTCGCCTCAGCTCCCAGTCCTGCTGATCGACGAGATCGACAAGGCCGACATCGAATTCCCCAACGACCTGTTGCAGGAACTCGATCGCATGTCTTTCGACGTGTATGAAACGCACGAGACGGTCACGGCGAAGGAACGCCCGATCGTCGTGATCACGTCCAACAACGAAAAGGAGTTGCCCGACGCGTTCCTGCGCCGGTGCTTCTTCCACTACATCAAATTCCCCGACCGCGACACGATGCAGGCGATCATCGACGTCCATTTTCCGGGCATCCAGAAAATCCTCGTCAACCGCGCGATGGACATCTTCTACGACGTCCGCGAGGTTCCCGGCCTGAAGAAAAAGCCCTCGACCAGCGAATTGCTCGACTGGCTCAAATTGCTGCTCGCGGAGGACATGCCGCTGGAAGTGCTCCAGTCGAAGGACCCGTCCAAGGCCATCCCCCCGCTCCACGGCGCGCTGCTCAAGAACGAGCAGGACGTCATGCTGTTCGAACGCCTCGCCTTCATGGCCCGGCGACAGGGCGCGGCGCGTTAATCCAACCGGTAAGCGATCTCGAAATCGCCCCAGCGGCGCCCCGCGATGAACAGCGGGACGTAGACATTGCGAACCACGTCGTACCCGCCGCCTTCGCGTTCGCGGCGGAAGACGGCGACGTGGAAGGCTTTGGTCGAGGCCTTGGCGATGCGGTCGGTATCATCGACCAGCTTGCGCCGGTTGCGGCAGAATGCGGCGTCGTGGATCGGATCGCCGGTCGGCGCGCGGCTGTAGCGCGCCGTGTGCGTCGGCAGATAGCCGTTCACGTCGGTACAGGCGGTCGAGACGATATTGGGTGCCGAGCTTAACACGCGGTCGAGTTCGGGGCGCCACGCCGCATCGGCAAAGGCGTTCAATCGCGTGTCGAAGCGTTCGGGATTGGATGCGGGGATCAGGCGGTAATCCACATCGAATAACTGCGCCTCGGTCAGCGTGCCGTTCTTCAACCCCTCCTCCGCCTTGGCGAGGAAGATATCGCGCTCGGCGATCGCGCGTTCGACCATCGCGCCGTCGTCGTGTGCGAAGCCCGAGCGGACGATGGTGTCGAACATCGCATTGGCCTGTTGCTCCAGCGCGCCCATGCGGCTGAGCGACGCGCCGAGTTGCTGGTCGTTGGCGCGCGCAGCATCGGCAAAGCCGTCGAGTGCATCGCCGACCCGGCAGATGCTGTCATGGATCACGCTGGTCGACCGGGCGACATCCTCGCTTTGTTGATCGACCTGTTCGACCAGGGTCGTCACTTCGCGCAGCGTGCCGGTGATTGCGGTAAAGCTGGCCTGTGCGGCGCGGCCTTGTTCGACGCCGTCCTGAACCTCTTCGACGAACGTTTCGGCCTCGCGGGTCAGCAGCGACATGGTCTGCCCGACCTCGTCGGTCGCGGCGCGAGTGTCCCGGGCGAGCTTCTTCACCTCCATCGCGACGACGGCGAAGGTCGCGCCCGCTTCGCCCGCGCGTTCGGCCTCGATCGCGGCGTTGAGCGCGAGCATGTTGGTGGTGCGCGCGATCGAATCGATGACTTCGGTGGTGCGGCGGACCTGTTCCAGCGCCGACGCGAAACTGTTGATGCGCAGGCCCAGCCGGTCGATCAATGCCGTCAGCCGCCCTAGATCGGCAATCGATTTGGCGACGGTTTCGCCGCCATCGTTGAGCCGTCGGCGCGCCTGTTCGGCATGGAGACGCGCTTCGTCGGTCGCATCCGCCACCTGGCGCTGATCGACCTCGAGGCTCTCCATCACCGATTGTAGCCCGGTCAGCGTGCCCAATTGCCCGCGCACGCTTTCGATCACCGCGGTGACTTCGCCCGACGTATCGGTGCAGCCAATGGCGAGTTCGCCGCACTGCCGCGCGGCAAGGTCTACCAGGCTGGCATCCGCCGCTTCGATCCGATCGAGTTTCATGCGCATCTCCGTGTTGCGCCCGGCATAGCGCGACAGGGTAAGCGGGCGGTTAACCTTGCGCGCCGCGATGCGCCCGCGCAGACAGCGGAAATGTTCTTCAACTTCCTCGACGAACTCCGCGCCGCGGGCATTCCGGCGAGCATGAAGGAGCATCTCGTGCTGCTCGAGGCGCTCGACCGCGACGTCATCGAGCGCGATCCGCAATCGTTTTACTATCTCTCCCGCGCGACCTTCGTGAAAGACGAGGGGCTGCTCGACAAGTTCGATCAGGTGTTCGCCAAGGTGTTCAACGGTCTGGAGACCAGTTTCGGCGAGCAGGCGATCGAATTGCCGGCCGATTGGCTCAAGGCGGTGGCGGAAAAATACCTCAGCCCCGAAGAAATGGCCGCGATCGAATCGCTCGGCTCATGGGAAGAGATCATGGAGACGCTGCAAAAGCGGCTCGAGGAACAAGAAGGCCGTCACCAGGGCGGCAGCAAATGGATCGGGACCGGCGGCACCTCGCCCTACGGCAATTCGGGCTACAATCCCGAAGGCGTCCGCATCGGCGGCGAAAGCCAGCACAAGCGCGCGTTGAAAGTGTGGGACAAGCGCGAGTTCAAGAACCTCGATTCGACCAAGGAACTCGGCACCCGCAACATCAAGATCGCGCTGCGCCGCCTGCGCCGTTTCGCGCGCGAAGGGGCGCTCGACGAGCTCGATATTGACGGCACGATCGACGGGACCGCGCGCAAGGGCTGGCTCGACATCCAGATGCGCGCGGAAAAGCGCAACGCGGTCAAATTGCTGCTGTTCCTCGACGTCGGCGGGTCGATGGATCCGCATATCAAGCTGTGCGAGGAACTGTTTTCCGCCGCGACCAGCGAGTTCAAGAACCTCGAATTCTTCTATTTCCACAACTGCCCTTACGAAGGCGTGTGGAAGGACAATCGCCGCCGCTTTACCGAGCGGACGCCGCTATGGGACGTGCTCCACAAATACGGCCACGACTACAAACTGATCCTGATCGGCGATGCGTCGATGAGCCCCTATGAGATCAGCCATGCGGGCGGCTCGGTCGAACATTTCAACGAGGAAGCCGGCGCGGTGTGGATGCAGCGCCTGACCAACACTTATCCCGCCGCCGCCTGGCTCAACCCCGTGCCACAGCAGCATTGGGGATATTCGCAGTCGATCCGCGTGATGCGGGAGCTGATGGAAGACCGGATGTACCCGCTGACGCTGGCGGGGCTGGACGACGCGATGCGCGCGTTGACGCGCAAGGCCGGCTGATTACTCGGCGGCGACGCGCTCGGGGAGGTTCATCAGGTCGCGCGCCTTCGCCGCGAATTGTTCGGCCAGCATCAAGCGGCGGCCGCGGGCTTCGGGAGTCAAAGCGCGAATCGCGGCGGCCTGCTCAGCGGCGGCGCGGCGCGAATAGTATCGCAGATCCGATTCCATACTGGGCCTTCCCCCCGGAAAACACTTCGACTCGCTTGTCTTGCATTAACTTGGTTAAAGAAATCCCTAACGGGGGCAAGCGGGGGGCGGCTTCGACTCGGCGCGAGTCCTGTTCGACTCGGCGTTACTTGCAATCAATATGTAAGAAACGGTGCGCGTTCTTCGCGCCAAGCCGCTTCATCTGAACAAGAAAGTGAATCGAGATCGCCGGGCAGCGCCGCCGCATCGTCGACCCATTCGCGCAACTGCGGACCGCCGTTGATCACGTCGATTGCCAGCTTGTCGAACACATATTCGTACGGGAAATCGCGCCACAGATCGTAATCGGGATAAAGCGCACGGATAGCCTTGAAGCCCAGCGCCTGGAGCCGCCACGGCTGGAACGCCGCATGATCGTAGCCCGCACCTTCGGCATGGATGAACACGCCCGAACACAACTGACCGGCATGTTTGTGAAACGTTGGCTGAAACCAGATGTCACGCAGCGTGCAGCCTGCCAGCCAGTCGGGCGCGATCCGCCGCATCTCTGCAATCACCGCCTTGGCATCGATATCGGGCGCCCCGAACAGTTCGAGCGGGCGGGTCGTGCCGCGTCCCTCGCTCAGGTTCGTCCCCTCCAGCATCACCGTCCCGGCATAGGCCCGCGCCATGTTCACATTGGCGGCATTAGGGCTGGGGTTGATCCACACCCGCTCGGGCGGCCAGCCATATCCGGGCGCGGCATCGGGTTGCCAGCCCGCCGTCTCGATCACGCGGTAGTCCATGTCGAGCTTGAACCGGTCGATGAACCAGCGCCCCATTTCGCCCAGCGTCAGGCCGTGGCGCATCGGCATCGGCCCCGCCCCGACAAAACTTTCCCAGCCGGGCAGCAACGTCGTCCCTTCGACCGGGCGCCCGGCGGGATTGGGCCGGTCGAGCACCCACACCGCCTTGCCGTGCTGCGCCGCCGCTTCGAGGACGTAGAGCAGCGTCGTCACAAAGGTATAAATGCGGCAGCCGACATCCTGCAGGTCGATCAGGATCGTATCGAACGTTCCCATCGACTGGCCGGTCGGGCGGCGCACCTCGCCATACAGGCTGAACACCGGCACATTATAGGTCGCGTCGGTATAGTCCGGCGACTCCATCATATTGTCCTGCAGGTCGCCGCGCACGCCGTGCTGCGGGCCGAATACCGCGCTGATGTTGACCCCCGCCGCGACCAACGCGTCGAGCGAGTGCGTCAAATTCGCCGTCACCGAAGCCGGATGCGCGAGCAACGCGACGCGCTTGCCCTCCAGCGGTTTGCGCAGTGCCGGATCGGCAAGTAGGCGATCGATACCGAACTGGATCATGCAGCGGTCGGTGGCGAAAGGTCGAGGGCGAAGCAAGCCGGGTGGTGGAAATTCGGCTCGCCCGGCGGATGCGCCATCGCCCAATAGCTTTTGCTGCCGTCGATCGCCTCGATCACCGCCGTCGGCGCGGCGATCATCGGCCCTTGCGGCAACAACGCGGCGTCGATCGTGACGTACAACGCATAAGCCCCGAATGTCGGCTTGCGACCGCTGATCCGCCCATCAACCACTCCCGGCGTATGCTTGACCGGCGGGCTGCGCATGCCACTGCGCCAATCGTCGAAATCATACATCGCCCACGCCGCCGTCGGCGCGAAGTTGAACTCGCGATACGCCGTCGCGCCCACCGTCCTGACGAACAATTCGAAACAGGTGTGGCGCCACAATTCGTCGGTCCGTCCGACCCCGCGCCCGTCGATGCACAGCCGCGACACCCCCGCCACTTGATAGGCGAGCGCATAGCCGCGCCCGGCCGCTTCCACCGTCACCTGCACCGCCACATCGCGGTGCGGACGGCTCGACGGATGCGGGATCAGCGAAACGACCTGCATGCAAACCCCCTCCGATGCGCCTCGTTAACCGCTTGGAACGACGCCCGCTAGACGAGTGCCGCCTTTGCTGTGCTAAGCGGCCCGCACGATGGCCGAATACACCTCCCCTTTGCTCCGCCTGCTCGACGAGCGCGGTTACGTTCACCAGATGACCGATGCGGCGGGGCTCGACGCCCTCGCCGCGCAACAGGTCGTGCCCGGTTATGTCGGCTTCGACGCGACCGCGCCGTCGCTCCATGTCGGCAATCTGGTGTCGATCATGCTGCTGCGCCGGCTCCAGCAGAGCGGGCACAAGCCGATCGTGCTGATGGGCGGCGGCACGTCGAAGGTCGGCGACCCCAGCTTCAAGGACGAAGCGCGCAAGCTGCTCGCCGAGGAAACGATCGACAACAACATTGCGGCGATCCGCCGCATCTTCGAACGGTTTCTCACGTTCGGCGACGGTCCGACCGATGCGGTGCTGGTCAACAATGCCGACTGGCTCGACAAGCTCGAATATCTGCCGTTTCTCCGCGACATCGGGCAGTATTTCTCGGTCAACCGCATGCTCGGCTTCGACAGCGTCAAGCTGCGGCTCGACCGCGAGCAATCGCTGAGCTTCCTCGAATTCAATTACATGATCCTGCAGGGATACGACTTCCTCGAACTCTCGCGGCGGATGGGTTGCCGGTTGCAGATGGGCGGGTCGGACCAGTGGGGCAATATCGTCAACGGCGTCGATCTCGCGCGCCGGGCCGATCAGACCGAGGTGTTCGCGGTGACCACGCCGCTGATCACCAATTCGGACGGGTCGAAGATGGGCAAGACCGTGTCGGGCGCGGTGTGGCTGCACGAGGATCAGCTGCCGCATTACGATTACTGGCAATTCTGGCGGAACACCGACGATCGCGATGTCGGCAATCGCCTGCGGATTTTCACCGACCTGCCGCTGAACGAGATTGCCCGCCTCGAAGCGCTCGAAGGCGCCGACATCAATGAGGCGAAGATCGCGCTGGCCAATGCCGCGACGGCGATGTGCCGCGGACCTGAGGCAGCGCGGGTCGCCCATGAGACGGCGACGGCGGTTTTTGCCGGAGGCGGCGCGGGCAAAGGCTTGCCGACCCATGCGATCGGCGAAGGCGGCGCGATCAACGTCATGGACGCCCTGATCGCGCTCGATTTCGTCAAGTCGAAGGGCGAGGCACGCCGCCTGATCGCGGGCGGCGGCGCGAAGATCGACGGCGAACGCGTCGCCGACGAAAACGTCTCGATCGCGGTCGGCAGCGAACCCGTGAAATTGTCGGCGGGGAAGAAACTCCACGGCCTCCTGATTCGCTAACCCGAGCGGAGCAGCGCCACTCCCGAATCGCGCTCGAACAAATACAGCGCCGTGCGCGCGGCCTGCCCCCGTTCCCCCGCCAAGCCGCCGTCGCGCTCGGTCAACAGCCGCGCATCGTCAGTCGCGATCTGCGCGAACTCCTGCAGCTGCTCGGGCGTCGCGATCTTGTAGCCGACGCCCTTGCCCGCCTGCTGCGTGCCCAGCACCGCGCCCCCGCCACGCCATTCCAGGTCCTTCTCCGCAATCACGAACCCATCATTGGTTTCGCGCATCAACGCCAACCTCTGCCGCGCGACCTCGCTCAGCGTCTCGCCGCGCAGCAGCACGCAGGTCGATTCCTTCGCGCCGCGCCCCACCCGCCCGCGCAACTGGTGCAACTGTGCCAGCCCGAACCGCTCCGCCTCCTCGACAATCATCAGCGATGCGTTGGGCACATCGACGCCGACTTCGATCACCGTCGTCGCGACCAGCACCGCCAGATCGCCCGCCGAGAACGCGCTCATCACCGCGTCCTTTTCCGGCCCCTTCATCCGGCCATGCACCAGCCCGATTTTGGCCCCGAACCGTGCGCGCAGCATTTCCGCGCGCGCTTCGGCGGAGGCGAGATCGGACGCCTCGCTCTCCTCGACCAACGGGCAGACCCAGAACGCCTGCCCGCCATCGGCAATGTGCGTGCCCAGCCGCTCGACCACCGTCGCCACGCCGCTGGTGGGAAAGATCGTCGTGCGCACCGGCGTTCGTCCCGGCGGCATTTCGTCGAGCCGGCTGACGTCCATCTCGCCATATTGGGTCAGCGTCAGGGTGCGCGGGATCGGTGTCGCGGTCATCGCCAGCAGATGCGGCGGCCGCTCGGCCTTGTCGGTCAGCAACATGCGCTGCGCGACGCCGAAGCGGTGCTGCTCATCGACCACCGCAAGGCCGAGGCGGCGATACTGAACATGCTCCTGAAAGATCGCGTGTGTGCCCACCAGAATGTCGATCTCGCCCGACGCCAGGCCCATCAGCGTCGCTTCGCGCACCCGCCCCTTGTCGCGCCCGGTGAGGATCGCGATGCGCACATCGACCCCGGCGAGCAGCGCGGAGAGGTTCGCGAAATGCTGCCGCGCGAGGATTTCGGTCGGCGCCAGCAAGGCGCCCTGCGCACCGCCCTCGACCGCGATCAGCAACGCCTCCAGCGCGACCAACGTCTTGCCCGCGCCGACATCGCCCTGCAGCAGGCGAACCATCGGCGTGGCCTGCGCCATATCGCCCTCGATCTCGCCCATAGTCCGCCGTTGCGCGCCGGTGGGTTCGTAAGGCAGCCGCAATTGGGCGCGCAGTCGCCCATCGCCCGTCAGTGGTGTGCCCCGCCGCGTCCGAGCGCTCGCCCGCACCAGCATCAGCGCGAGCTGGTTGGCGAACACCTCGTCATAAGCCAGCCGCGCCGTCGCGCCGTCTGGCTGGCCATGCACGGCTGCGAGCGTGGCGTTGAATCCGGCCCATCGGCGCTGGCCCAGCAACCCCGGCTCGATCCATTCGGGCAATGGCGGCATGCGCTCCAGCGCCTGTTCGACCAGTTTCGCCAATTGCCGGCTCGTGACGCCCTCGCTCTGCGGATAGACGGGTTCGGCCAGCGCAAAGTTCTCCCCCGGTGCCAGCACTTCCGGATGCGCGATCTGGCGTTCCTGGCCGTAGAGATCGAGCTTGCCGCTGACCGTCACCGGCACCTGCAGCGGCAACAGCTTCTTGGCATAGCCGCCCGCCTGCCTCCCGAAATAGATCAGCGACAGATAATCGCCCTGCCCGTCGACGCACTGTACCCGGATCGGCCCACGGCCACCCTGGCGATATTCGACCGGCGTGACGGTGATCGACACGATCTCTCCCGCCACCGCATCGTCCAGCCGCGCGATCCGCCGCCGGTGGGTCCAGCCGCTCGGCAAATGGAACAACAGGTCGATGACCCGCGTAATGCCCAGCTTGCCCAGTGCCTTTTCGACGACGGTCCCCACACCCTTCAGCGTGGTCACTTCGGCGAACAGCGGGTTGAGGATGTCGGGGCGCATGCTAGGGCGACGCTTAACCCCGAATTCGATGAATCACGACACCCGCCTCAAGCGCCTGCGTTTTCGCGCATGGCATCGCGGCACGCGCGAAGCCGATCTGCTGATCGGCGGGTTTTTCGACGCGCGCGCGGCGGGCTGGAACGAAGGCGAACTCGATTGGTTCGAGACTTTGCTTGAGGAACAGGACGTCGACATCATCATGTGGGCCATGGGCTCCGCGCCGCCGCCCACGGCGTTCGCCGGCGGCTTGATGCCCGAAATGCAGCGCATCGATTATCTGACGCCGCCCGCGCAGCCCGCCTGATGCCCGATCTTCAGCGCATCATCGCAGCGGAGAAACCGCTGACGCTCGCGGGCGTGCCGGCGGGGTTCTTGCCGTGGCTGGCGACGGATTTCGCACGAGCTGCAGGCCGTGCGGTGGCGATCATGCCGGACGAGGCGGCGATGCGCGCCATTGTGGACGCCGCGGCGTTCTTTGCCCCCGAAGTCGATGTGCTCGCCTTTCCGGCCTGGGATTGCCTGCCTTACGACCGCGCCTCGCCGTCGCTGCGCATCACCGCCGAACGCCTGGCCACGCTCGCCGCGCTGCAAGTCAAATCCGCCGGACCGCAATTGCTGGTGACCACCGTCAACGCGGCGACGCAGCGCGTGCTCACCCCGTTCCGTATCCGCCAGTTGACCGCGCGGCTTGAGGCAGGGACGCGAATCGACCGCGAAGCCTTGGTCCAACTGCTGTCGGCCAATGGCTATATTCGCAGCGAGACCGTGGCCGACGCGGGCGATTTTGCGGTGCGCGGCAGCCTCGTCGATTTGTTCCCGGCGGGCGAGCCGCACGCCCTGCGCCTCGATTTCTTTGGCGACGAAATCGAAAGCGTGCGCAGCTTCGATCCTGCCGATCAACGCACGATCGAACGGGTCGACGGCTTCACCCTGTTGCCCGCGTCGGAAACGCTGCTCGACGAGACGTCGATCAAGCGCTTCCGCAGCCGCTACCGTGACAAATTCGGCGCAACCGCGACCGGCGATCCGGTGTACCAAGCGATTAGCGACGGGCGGCGGCTGGCGGGCGTCGATCACTGGCTGCCATTGGTCGAGGAAAAGCTCGGCACGCTGTTCGATCACTTGAACGACAGCGACTTCGTCATGCGCGATGCCGCAACCGAGGGCGCCGGCACCGCGCGTTTCGACGCGGTCGAGGACTATTTCGCCAACCGCGAGCGCGCGATGAGTCGTGAACCGGGCTCGTACCGTCCGCTCGGGCCGACGGCCCTCTATCTGTCGCGCGACGAATGGGCTGCTGCAATCGTCGGGCGCCCAGTGCACCGCGTCACCGCCTTCGACCAGCCCGACAGCGGTCAGGTCGTCAGCTTCGAGATCGACGGCCCGCGCGACTTTGCGCCCGAGCGCGGACGCGGCGAAAACGTCTACGAAGCGCTCGGCGCATTCCGCAAGAAACAGGGCAAGCAGGGGCTGGTCATCGCCAGCTATTCGACCGGGTCGCGCCAGCGGCTGACCGGGTTGCTCGAAGACCACGGCCTGACCAAACTTGCCGCAGCCGCGACGTGGCAGGAGGCACAGGGACTGGCCGCGCAGGGCAAGGTCGCGCTGGCCATCGTTCCGCTCGATCACGGCTTCGTCGCCCCCGATCTTGCGCTGGTGACTGAACAGGATCTGCTCGGCGATCGCCTCGTCCGGCGGCAAAAGCGCAAGAAATCCGCCGACGCATTCCTCGCCGAAATCGCCGCGCTGTCGCCGGGCGACCTTGTCGTCCACCGCGATCACGGCATCGGGCGCTATGACGGGCTGACCCAGATCCCGGTGCAAAAGGCGCCGCACGATTGCGTCGCGTTGGTCTTTTCGGGTGGCGACAAGCTCTACGTCCCGGTCGAAAACCTCGACGTCTTGTCGCGCTACGGCTCGGACAGCGAAGGCGCTTCGCTCGACAAACTGGGCGGCGAGGCATGGCAGCGCCGCAAATCGACGATGCGCGAACGCATCCGCGAAATCGCCGGTGAATTGATCGCCACCGCCGCCGAACGCGCGCTCAAACCCGCCGAAATCGCCGCGGTCGACCATAGCTACCCCGAATTCACCGACCGTTTTCCCTATCAGGAAACCGAAGATCAGGACCGCGCGATCGCCGAATCGCTCGGCGATCTGGAGGCCGGCAAGCCGATGGACCGGTTGATCGTCGGCGATGTCGGCTTCGGCAAGACCGAGGTCGCATTGCGCGCGGCGTTCGTCGCGGCGATGGCCGGGATGCAGGTCGCTTTGATCTGCCCGACGACGCTCCTCGCGCGTCAGCATTTCAAGACGTTCGAGGAACGCTTTCGTGGCTTCCCGATCAACATCGGCCGCCTGTCGCGCCTCGTCCCCGCCAAGGAAGCCAAGGACACCAAGGCCGCGCTCGCCGACGGTCAGATGGACGTGGTCATCGGCACCCACGCACTGCTGGCCAAGGGGATCGAATTCAAACGGCTCGGTCTCGTCATCGTCGATGAGGAACAGCGGTTCGGGGTGACGCACAAGGAACGGCTGAAGGCACTCAAGACCGACGTCCACATGCTCACGCTGACCGCCACGCCGATCCCGCGCACGCTGCAAATGGCGATGTCGGGCCTGCGCGAATTGTCGGTGATCCAGACCCCGCCGGTGGATCGCCTCGCGGTCCGCACCTACGTCATGCCATGGGATCCGGTGGTGATCCGCGAGGCGCTGCTCCGCGAACATTATCGCGGCGGGCAGAGTTTCGTCGTCACCCCGCGCATCGCCGATCTGCCCGATATCGAGGAATTCCTCCGCAAGGACGTGCCCGAAGTCCGCTATGTCGTGGCGCACGGCCAGCAATCCCCGACCGAAGTCGAGGAACGCATGTCGGCGTTTTACGACAAGAAGTTCGAGGTGCTGGTCTCGACCACGATCATCGAATCCGGCCTCGATATCCCCAGCGCCAACACGCTGATCGTCAATCGCGCGGATCGCTTCGGCCTGGCGCAACTGTACCAGCTGCGCGGGCGCGTGGGCCGGTCGAAAACGCGCGCCTATGCGTATCTGACGACCGGCGACACGATGACCGAAACCGCCGACAAACGCCTGAAAGTGCTGTCCGATCTCGACAGCCTCGGCGCGGGATTTCAGCTCGCCAGCCACGACCTCGACATTCGCGGCGCGGGCAACCTGCTCGGCGACGAACAGTCCGGCCACATCAAGGAAGTCGGCTTCGAATTGTATCAGTCGATGCTCGAAGAGGCGATCCTCGATGCGCGTTCGGGCGGCACGCCGCAGGTGCGCGAAAGCGATTTCTCGCCGCAGATCAACGTCGACGCGCCGATCCTCATCCCGGAGGATTACGTTCCCGATCTCGATCTGCGCATGTCGCTCTATCGCCGGATCAACGAACTCGAGGACCAAAGTGCGATCGAGGCGTTTGCCGCCGAAATGATCGACCGGTTCGGCACATTGCCCGAGGAAGCGGACAATCTTCTCAAGCTGATGAGCATCAAACTCAACGCCCGCATTGCGCGCATCGCCAAGCTCGACGCCGGGCCGAAGGGCGCGCTGGTGTCGTTCTGGGAAGACCGCCCGCCCAATCTCGACGGGCTGCTCGCTTATGTCGAACGCTTGAAAGGCACCGCCAAATTGCGCCCCGACAGCAAGCTGGCGATCACCCGCGACTGGGACACGGCCAAGGCCCGCCTCCACGGCGCGCTGCAATTGTCCAAAGGGCTGGCGAAGGTCTCTTGAACTACTTTGTCACCCCGGACTTGATCCGGGGTCCATTCGCTCGCTGCTCGAATCAACGGACTGATAGACCCTGACGTTCGTCAGGGTGACGATCCGACTATGGCTTGAACTCAACCGACGAGCGCGATCAACGCCTCGCTGTTGAGCGGCGGGGCATACAAGAACCCCTGATAATATTGGCACCCCTCTGCCGCGAGCAGCGCGAGTTGCTCGCCCGTCTCGACCCCCTCCGCGATCACCGCGATGCCCAGCGAGCGCGCCAGTTCGATCACCCCGCGCACCACCACCCGGTCGCGCGACGATCCGGCGATATCCTGCGCCAATGCCTTGTCGATCTTCAGATAATCGACCGGCAGCGCCTTCAGATAAGCGAGGCTCGAATAGCCTGTCCCGAAATCGTCGATCGCCACGCGGCATGCTCTGGCGCGCAGTTCGGCGAGCATCCGCGATGCCGTGGTCAGGTCGGTGGCCAGCTCGCTTTCGGTCAGTTCGATGGTGATGCGTTCGGCCGCGACGCCGGATTGTTCGATCATCGCGATCAGGTCGGTGACGAATCCGGCAAGGCCGAATTCACGCGCACTGACGTTGATGGCGACGCGCAAATGGCCCAGCGCGGCGGGCCAGCGCGACACCTCGCCCAAAGCGAGCTTTTGCACATGGCGCGACAAGGCGGCGGTCAGCCCGCGCCGCGCCGCGGTCGAAAACAGCAGCGACGCGCCGATCTCGCCATGTTTCGGGTGCCGCCAGCGGGCCAGCGCCTCGACCCCGGTCATTACCCCGTCGGCAACCGACACCTGCGGTTGAAACAGCACTTCGATCTCGCCCGCCTTGATCGCCCGTGGCAGATCATGCTCCAGCGTCCCGTCGACCAGGGCCAGCGCCAGCGGATCGCTTTCGGGCAACCAGCGCACCTGTTCCTCGCCCGAACGTGCCCAGGCCAGCGCCAGCCCCGCGCGCCGGATTAGCGCCAGCGCCGTGTCGCCCACCTGCGTCGCGGCGATCCCGACCAGACAGCCGATCCTGAGCGGGCGTCCATCGGTGAGGTACGGATGCTCGAGCGCCTCGATAATATTGCGGGCACAATCATCGGGCGTATGTTCGATCAGCACTGCGAATTCCGGACCGGGCAGCCGTTCGACCAACGCCTTGCCAGGCACCAGATCGGCAATCCGCTGTTGCGCTGCCGACAACAGGGCATCGCCCGCCTCGCGTCCGAATGCCGCATTGACCACATCGAAATGCGACAGCGCGACGCGCAGCAGATACCCCTGATGTCCGGTGGCCAGGGCGTCGGCGATGGTCGACGTCGGCGTGTCGGGCAGCGCCACCGGCACACCGGCCATGCGCAGCGCGCGCGCCAGTGAAATATCGTCGAACGGCGCCGCCAGATGCTGGCTGGCCCCGGCCACGATCAGGCGATCGAGCGCGGCGCCGTCATCCGCACCGGCGATCACGATCAGTGGTGTGTCGCCCGGCGGTGGTGGGCTGGCGACGTGGCGCACATCGACGATCCGCGCGTCGCCGTCTGCCGCGATGGTGACGCCCAGCCGGTCGAGCGCCGTGCGAATGTCTTCGGCATCCCCTGCCGAAGCCAGCGCAACGCGCGGCATGCTGTCCCCCGAACTGCCCACGACGCTTGCTTACGCCTGTTGCCCGCTTTGACCAAACTGCTAGCACCCGCGGCCATGAGCGACGTTCGCCGTGCCCTGCTCGTCTCCCCCACCGATGCGGCGGAGGATGCCGCGCGTGCCCTGCGCGAACGTGACGACTGGGTCGATCTGGCGCAGGCGGACGAGGTCGTGGCGCTGGGCGGTGACGGTTTCCTCCTGCAGACCTTGCACCAGATGCTGGAGACGCGGCGCATCCTGCCGACGTTCGGCATGAACCTCGGCACCGTCGGGTTTCTGATGAACGAATGGCGCGAAGGCGGGCTGTCGGCGCGCATTGCCGCCGCCAAGACGTTTTCGGTCAATCCGCTGAAGATGGAAGCGGTAACCATCTCGGGCGAACGCGTGATCCTGCCCGCGATCAACGAAGTCTCGCTGCTGCGCGAAACGCGCCAGACCGCGAAACTGGAAGTCACCGTCAACGACCGCATCGTCATCCCCGAACTGGTGTGCGATGGGGTGCTGGTCGCGACGCCCGCCGGGTCGACCGCCTATAATTTCTCCGCCCAGGGACCGATCCTGCCCCTCGGCTCGGCGATGCTCGCGCTGACCCCGATCAGCCCGTTTCGCCCGCGTCGCTGGCGCGGCGCGATCCTGCCGGACACCGCGCGGATCAGCTTTCGCATTCTCGAACCCGGCAAACGCCCGGTGTCCGCGGTCGCCGATCAGCGCGAAGTGCGCGACGTGACGCGCATCGACGTGATGATCGACAAGGTGACGGCGCTGAAGCTGTTGTTCGACCCAGAACATGCGCTGGACGACCGCATCGCGATGGAACAGTTTGCGGTGTGAGCGAGCGAAGGATTGGCGAAGCGGCGCGCAGCAAGCGCCGCCAATCCTCGACTTGCGAAGACCCGGCCGGCCTCGCACCGCGGGGACCGACGAGGTGCGGCTTTGCCGCACCTACTTGGGTCGAGTGACTTGAAACAAGGCGAGAGGCTGATATAGGCCGCGCCTTCGCGCTGTTCCCCGATAGCTCAGCGGTAGAGTAGGTGACTGTTAATCACTTGGTCGTTGGTTCGAATCCAACTCGGGGAGCCAGCGCGGATTCGACTTTGCCCATGCGTCCCGTCAGGTTGATCGCATAAGGGAGTAGCCATGAACCGATTCGGCATAGCCAGCGCGTTGGCGCTGGCAGGAATGAGTGCGGCTGCGGGAGCGGCAATCACCACAATCAGTGGCACCCTCGATATGGCCCGTCCCTCGATCAACATTCCTTTCGACGGAAGTTCGATCGGCGCGCGCTACGCTGTCACCGCGCAGTTTTCCCGAGCATTCGAGGGTTCCTTTTATTATCAATTGGAAGACCGCTACAACATCATCGATCCCGATACGGGACAAGAATTGGAGGGCAATGAGGGAGGCATAGGCGGCTATCACGAATTCAACCGCGCATCCTATTCCTTCGCCTTCAACGTCGCACCCAATCGCTCTCGACCGTATTACGATCCGAGGTTCTCCAAAGTCGTGCTGTATGGCACATATCAGCTCTTCCAATATGCTGATCTTACGGTTCGCAGCGCATCGTTCGCGCCCATTTCTTATTTGATCACCACTGATGTTTCGGCGTTTGTGCCCGAACCAGCCGCTTGGACCATGCTGCTAGCAGGATTTGGATTTGTCGGTGGGTTGTCCCGCCGTCGATCAAACACCACGAGCGCTGCCTCCGCCGCGATTTAGGGCCGCTGAGGATAAGGGCGGCTGCAATCTGCAGGCCGCTCCTCCCTACTCAACCACCTCCAACGGGTTCGCCATGAACGCCCGTCGCTTCGACACCGATGCCTTGATCAGGACGCGGATGAAGCGTTTGGAATCCGCCAGGATGCGGCCCTTGTCGAAACAGGCGTCGGCGCCGTGTTCGATCGCCTCGCGCGCGGCGTCGCTGCCTTCGGTGGTGGCCGACGACACGACGACGACCGGCGCATGCGGGTAATCACGCAACTCGTCGAGCAACGCCATGCCGTCGATCCCCGGCATGTTCAGATCGAGCGTGATAATCGTCGGTTTGAAGGATTTCATCAACGCGCGTGCGGCGGGCACGTCCGACGCCGTCGCGATCTCGGTTATGTGCCCCTGCGTCGCCAGCAATTGTTCGACCATCGCCCGGATGGTCAGCGAATCGTCGATGATCAGGGCACGGGTCGCGCGCATTCAATTCGGTCACTCGTTGATGACCGGACATAGCGGCTTGTGGGTTAAGTTGTTGTTTCGATTATCTGAAAAGCGCAGCTATTTTGGCAATTCGGCCTTGGCGAATCCCTGCCACACCTCGTCATAATCCAGCTGCATTTCGGGGCATTCGGTCGCCCAATCGGTCACGCGATACGGCCAGCGCGCCTCGAACATGAACGCCATCGTGTTGTCGATCTTGTGCGGTTTCAGGTCCGCCGCGACCGCGCCGTCATAGCTCGCCTGATCCGGCCCATGCCCGTTCATGCAATTGTGCAGGCTCGCCCCGCCGGGCGCGAAGCCGCCTTGCTTGGCGTCATAGGCACCGGTGATCAGGCCCATGAATTCGGACATGACGTTGCGGTGGAACCACGGCGGGCGGAAACTATGTTCGGCGACCATCCAGCGCGGCGGGAAGATCACGAAATCGCAATTGGCGGTGCCCGGCGTGTCGCTCGGCGATGTCAGCACGGTGAAGATCGACGGATCGGGATGGTCGTAACTGACCGTGTTGATGGTGTTGAACCGCCGCAGATCGTAACGGCACGGCGCGAGATTGCCGTGCCACGCCACCACATCGAACGGCGAGTGATCGAGCGTCACGGCCCACAGCTTGCCGCCGAATTTCTGGACGATTTCGGTCGGTTCGTCGCGATCCTCGTACCATGCCTCGGGCGTCTCGAAATCGCGCGGGTTGGCGAGGCCGTTGGAACCGATTGGCCCCAAATCGGGCAAGCGAAACGGCGCGCCATAATTCTCGCAGACATAACCGCGCGCTTCGCCGTCGGGTAGCGCGACGCGGAAGCGCACCCCGCGCGGGATCAGCACAACTTGTTGCGGCTCGGCATCGATCAGCCCGAATTCGGTGGCGATCGCCAGCCGTCCCTGTTGCGGCACGATCAGCATTTCGCCATCCGCATTCATGAAGGCGCGCCCGGCCATGTCGCGATTGGCGGCATAGCCATGCGCCGCCACGCCCGCCTGTGCGTCGGGTCCGCCATTGCCGGCATAGGTGAACAGACCGTCGATGAAGTCGACGTCCGCGTCGGGCTTGGCAATCGGGTCCCAGCGCATCCGGTTGGGCGACAGGACGCCGCCGTCAGCCTTCAGCCGCGTCGCGCCGTCGTAGCGCACCAACGCGCCATGCTGCGCGGTCGGGCGCAGGCGATACAGCCACGACCGGCGATTTTCATCGCGCGGCGCGGTGAACGCCGTGCCCGACAATTGTTCGGCATAAAGCCCGAACGGCACCTTTTGCGGACTGTTCTGCCCGACCGGCAGCGCGCCGGGAACCGCTTCCGTCGCGAAATGATTGCCGAAGCCGGTGAGGTAGCGGTTGGTGATCATGCTCGTCTCACTGAAATTCGAAAAAGCTGGACCCCGGCTCTGGGGCCGGGGCGACGTAGAGGAAAAACCACTTCGTCACCCCGGACTTGATCCGGGGTCCAGCTTCTTCCTTAAGCCGCCGGCGCGAGGACGCCGCGTTCGACCTGATCGCGCTCGATCGATTCGAACAGCGCTTTGAAATTGCCCTCGCCAAAGCCTTCGTCGCCGCGGCGCTGAATGAATTCGAAGAACACCGGGCCGATATGCGGCTGCGCAAAAATCTGCAGCAACAGGCGCGGCTGCCCGCCTTCGGTCGTGCCGTCGAGCAGGATCCCGCGGCGCTGCAATTCATCGACCGGCTCGCCATGCCCCGGCAGCCGCTCGTCGAGCATGCGGTAATAGGTTTCGGGCGGCGCGGTCATGAACGGCACACCCAGCTTTTGCAGATTGTCCCAGCAGGCGATCAAATCGTCGCAGATCAGCGCGATGTGCTGAATGCCCTCGCCATTATAGGCTTGCAGATACTCGTCGATCTGCCCGCCGCCGGCCTTGCCTTCCTCGTTCAGCGGGATGCGGATCTTGCCGTCGGGCGCGGTCATCGCCTTCGACGTCAGGCCGGTATATTCGCCCTTGATGTCGAAAAAGCGGATCTCGCGGAAGTTGAAGATGCGCTCGTACCAGCCCGCCCAATGCGCCATGCGGCCGCGATATACATTGTGCGTCAGGTGATCGATTTTGGTGAAGCCCGCACCCGCCGGGTGGCGCTCGACGCCGGGCAGATAGACGAAATCGATGTCGTAGATCGACAAGGCGCCGGGCTGATCGAGCGTCGCGTAGCGGTCGATCAGATAGATGAACGCGCCGCCGATCCCCTTGATCGCGGGGATGCGCAGCTCCATCGCGCCGGTCTTGCTTTCGACCGGCTCGGCACCGCGCTTGATCGCTTCCTCATAAGCCGCCGCCGCATCTTTCACGCGAAAACCCATGCCGCAGGCCGACGGGCCGTGCTCGGCGGCAAAAAAGGCGGCGGGGCTGCGCGCCTCGTAATTGGCGATCAAATTGATCTCGCCCTGCCGCCACAGATCGACGTCCTTGGACCGGTGGTGCGCGACGCGGGTAAAGCCCATCGTTTCGAAAACGGGCTCGAGCACGCCTTTTTCGGGGGCGGTGAATTCGACGAACTCGAAACCGTCGAGGCCCAGCGGGTTGTGATGTTCGGTCATGGCGGCGGAATAGCACCGCCGTTACGCGAGCAACAGGTCTAGCCGACTAACACACGTCGCTGCTGGTTCAGCACTTCATACGCCATCACCGCGGTCGCCACCGCCGCATTGAGGCTGTCCGCCTTCCCGCGCATCGGCATTTTGACGAGCAGGTCGCAGTCGGCTTCGTACGATTCGGGCAGCCCCTGGCTCTCGTTGCCGGTGAGCACGAAGGTCGGCGCGGCATAACTCGCCGCCTGGTAATCCACATCGGTATTGAGGCTGGTCCCGACCAATTGCCCCGGCCCGTCGCGCAACCAGGCGATAAACTCCGCCCAATTTGTCCGGACAACTTTCTGCGTAAAGATCGCCCCCATGCTCGCGCGAACCGCCTCGACCGAGAACGGATCGGCGCAATCGTCGATCAGGATCACCCCGCCCGCACCCACCGCATCACCCGTCCGCATCGTCGTCCCCAGATTCCCCGGGTCCCGCATTGCCTGCGCCACCAGCCAGATATCCGCCGCAGATCGGTCCAATTCGGCCAGCGGCGTGGCGAACTCGGCATAGACGCCCAGCACCTGCCCCGGATTGTCCTTGCCGCTGAGTTTGCCGAGGATGTCCGGCGACGTGACCAACGTCTCGCCGGCGGCTCGTTCGAGCGCCTTGACCAAGGGGTGATCGGCGCTCGCCTCGGTCCGCCACAGCTGGATCGGCGCAAAGCCCGCCTCCAGTCCTTCGGTCAGAATCCGCAAGCCCTCCGCGAGAAACCGCCCCGTCTCCCGCCGCGCCTTCTTGTCGCGCAATGCCCGCGCGTCCTTGACGAGCGGATTGGAGAAGCCGGTGATCTCGCGGAGCATTCAGTCCTCTCCGAACTTGTCTTCCACCAGCTTGGAAAGTTTGCCCACCGCATCGTCCGCGCCATCGCCGTCCGCCGAAATCGTCACGCTGTCGCCCATTGCCGCGCCCAACATCATCAGGCCCATGATCGACGTGCCGACGACGCTATCGCCGTCCTTGGCCACACGCACTTCGCATGGCAGTTCGCTGGCCATGGTCACGAATTTGGCACTGGCGCGGGCGTGAAGGCCGCGTTTGTTGGTGATCGTGACGGTACGTTCGATCACGCGGCCTTCTCGCCAAGCACCTCGGACGCGACCGAAATATACTTGCGCCCCGCCTCGCGCGCCGCCGCCACGGCATCGCGCACGCCCATCGTGCGACGCGCGCCTTCCAGGCGAATGAGCATCGGCAGGTTGATCCCGGCAATCACCTCGACCTTGCCCGGCTGCATCAGCGAAATCGCCATGTTCGATGGCGTGCCGCCGAACAAATCGGTCAGCACGATCACGCCGCGCCCGCCATCGACTTCGGCGATCGCGGCGGCGATATCTTCGCGCCGCGCGTCCATATCGTCATCGGGGCCAATGCAGATCGCGGCGATCGCGCGCTGCTTGCCCACCACATGTTCCATCGCGGTGACGAATTCCGTCGCAAGCGCGCCGTGCGTCACCAGCACCAAACCGATCATCAATGCGTCACATCCCCGCTCGACCCGGCCCGCGCCCCTTCCGTCACATCGTCGGGTCGGGTTGCCAGGTCGCGATGCGCGATTGTCGGCGAAAATCCTCCGTCGCGCAATCGCTTTGCGATGCGCTCCGCCACATGGACGCTGCGATGCCGCCCGCCGGTGCAGCCGATCGCGACGGTAACATAGCTTTTCCCCTCGGCGGCATAGCGCGGCAGGAGCGTCAGCAGGAGGTTTTCGATCTGCGGAATCGCCTCGGCATAAGCCGGATCGCCGGCGATATAATCCGCCACGGGTTGATCGAGTCCCGATTGTGGACGCAAATCGTCGACCCAGTGCGGATTTCGCAAGAACCGCATGTCGAACACCAGATCGGCATTGCGCGGCAGCCCGCGGGCAAAGCCGAACGACATCACCTGCAGCGTCGGAGCGCCGCTGCCGTCGGTCGGAAATCGGTGACGAATTTCGAGGCGCAAATCGTTGGTTGTCGACGCGCGGGTATCGATCACCGTCTCAGCCCAATGGCGCAGCGGGGCGAGCAATTCACGCTCGCGCTCGATGCCGTCGGCGGCGGGGCGATCAGGCGCCAGCGGGTGGCGGCGGCGCGTTTCCGAGAACCGCCGGTTCAGTTCGACTCGTCCGCAATCGAGGAACAAGGTGGCGATATCGGCGCCGTCGCCACGCATCGCCTGGATGCGCTTTACGATCCCTTCGGCGTCAAACCCACGTGTCCTGCTGTCGATCCCCAAGGCCAGCGGCCGCCCGGCCTCCGCCCCTTCCGCACCGCGCGTCGCGAGCAATCGGTCGAGCAGGCGCAGCGGAAGGTTGTCGACAACCTCCCAGCCAATGTCCTCCAGCGTCTTGAGCGCGGTCGTCTTGCCCGCCCCCGACATGCCGGTGACCAGCAGAATGCGGGCGGGATCGGCCTGGGCCATCAGTGCGCCAAGTGGTTCAAGGCAGCAGCAACTTTGGCCGCCGCTGAAGCTTCGAACGGCCGCAAGCTGACCAGCGGCATTTCGACTCCGAGCAGCAAGCGTGTCGTGCCGATGGGCATGCGCTCGATCTCTGCTTCGACCAAGCTGACGATCAGGCGCACGGACACGTCGTTTTGAGCCGGAAGCGTGACGATGCCGACGCCACGCACTTCCAGTTTTCCTGCAATCGTTTCAGGCGCGGTCGCCAGAATGTGTGCGCCGTCGCGGCGAATGATGACCTGGTCGTCGCCGACCAGGGAAGCGCCGCGATCGATCAGGCGCAGCGCCAGATCGGACTTGCCACTGCCCGAACGGCCCTCGATCAGCACGGCCCGGCCATCGATCGCGATGCACGACGCGTGTATTGTTTCGGAGGACAAAGTGCGCATCGCAGCCACGCTTACAACGCCGGCAGGCGAATGACGAACCGCGCGCCCTTGCCCGATTCGGGTGCGCTCACCTCGATGCGGCCATTGTGCCGCTCGACGATCGTCTTGGCGATCGCGAGACCGAGCCCCGAATGGCGTTCGTCGCCGAATTCGGCGGGCCGATCGGTGGCGAAGCGTTCGAAGATCGCAGCGCGCAGACCCGGCTCCACGCCCGGCCCTTCATCCTCGACGCTAACCAGCACTTCACGATCGACGCGTGTCGCGCCCAACCGGACACAGCCGTCGGCCGGGCTGAACGACACCGCATTGTCGAGCAAATTGGAGATGGCGCGGGCCAGCCGCCCAGGATCTCCGGCAACCGTCGCCAGCGCGCGATAGGGGCGCGCGAAGGCGATGCTGACGTTCCGATCTTCGCCACGGCGCTCACGTTCGCGGACCATCTCCTCGAGCAATAGCCCCAGATCGACCTGGTCGAACGGCGTGCGCGTCAATTGCGCATCGAGCCGCGACATTTCCGCGACATCGCCGATCAGCCGGTCGAGCCGCTGGACATCGTCGCGCAGGATATCGAGCAACTGCGCCTGTCCCGCTGCATCAACCCGCGCGAACGTCTCTATCGCCGAGCGCAGCGACGCCAGCGGATTGCGCAATTCGTGGCTGACATCGGCAGCAAAACTCTCGATCGCATCGGTGCGCGCGCGGAGTTCGGCGGTCATGTCCGATACCGCACGCGCCAACAGCCCGACTTCATCGCGCCGTCCTTCGAGGCGGGGGACGATCACCTCGCGCCCGCGCCCTTGATGGACGCGCACCGCCGCGCGCGTGAGGCGCCTGAGCGGCTTGACGATGGTGCGCGCCAGATACAGCGAAACCAGTGCCGATAGCAGCAACGCCATCGCCACGACCTCGGCCAACCGGCTGCGCTCGGCGCGGACCAGACGGGTCGCGTCGCGCGCATTTTCAAGCGTGATCAGGTGCAACGCCGTTCCGACCGGCGCCCCTGCTGCGACCAGCGGCGTGCGGTCAGGGGCGAACAGCGTCACACTCGCGGGGTCAGCGAACAATCCCAAACTCGACCAATATTTCGCATTGGGAGTCTGTGCGGGCTCGAAATCGGTCAGGTCGTCGGCGCCGACGATGGTGTCGATGGTGCGATCCATCGCGCGCGCTGCCTTGCGCCGCCATGCCTCTCGCGACGGATCGACGATGCGGAACTCCTGCCCCGCATCGATCGAATCGAAGATCGGTCGGCCCTTCGCATCGAACACCAGGACACGGCGCTGTTCCTGCGTCTGGCTTGCCGCGCTGATCGCCGGCCAGTCGTCGCGCGGTGCCCCGGCAAATGCCGTCGCCATCGTCCGTGCCAGCCGCTGCTGCTGTTCCTGCCGCTCGCTCAGCAATCGCCCGCGAAAGCTGTCGAGGTAGAAAATGCTCCCGCCGGTCAGCGCGAGCGCAAGCACGTTGAGCAGCAGAATCCGCACGGTGAGCGACCAGCGAAAGCGCAGCGGGCGCTCGCCGGGCTCAGTCGGCGGCGAAGCGGTAACCGGCGCCATACAGAGTCTTGATGCCATCGAATTCGCCGTCCGCGGTGCGGAACTTGCGACGGATGCGCTTGATGTGACTGTCGATCGTGCGGTCGTCGACGAAACCGTCGTCGCCATAGGCCGCGTCGAGCAACTGGTTGCGCGTCTTGACCACGCCGGGGCGCTGGGCGAGTGCTTCGAGGATCAGGAATTCGGTCACGGTCAGCCTCACCTCATGGCCGCGCCATACCACCCGGTGCCGCTCGGCATCGAGCGCGAGATCGCCGCGCACCACTTCGCTGTCGGCCTCGTCCTGAGCTCGCGACGCAACGGTTGCGCTGCGGCGCAGGATCGCCCGGATGCGCGCGACCAGCAACGTCGGAGAAAACGGCTTGGTGATATAATCGTCGGCGCCGAGATCGAGGCCCAGCGCCTCATCGGCCTCGTCGTCCTTCGACGTTAGCATGATCACCGGCACATCGGTCGCCTCGCGCAGCCGCCGCAAAAGCTCCAGCCCGTTCATCCGCGGCATCTTGATGTCCGACACCACAAGGTCGGGCGGGTTGTCCGTCAACGCCTTCAACGCCGCTTCGCCATCGGCGTAAACGCGCGTTGAAAAGCCTTCGGCCTGCAGCGTCATCGCAACCGAAGTCAGGATGTTGCGGTCATCGTCGACCAGGGCGATCGTGGCGCTCACGCCTCGCCGGTAAACTCCGCCAGCGACGCGCGCAACTTAACCCTGCCGGTTTGACGCGAATCGGCCCGCAGATTATGCGGCGGGCATCGTTGCAGTTCTGCAAATCGAGAGTTGTCCGGTCCGGTTTTGAACCCGGGCGCGCGGCGACCCGTAGGGAGTATGCCAAGTGATTACCCGGACGCCCGCCTTCACGCTCGCCGATCAGGGCGTACGCACCTCGGCCGAGACGCATTGGAACCTGATCCCGGCACAGTTGGTCGAACACGCCATCGCCCGCGGTGAAGGCAAGCTGGCCAAGGACGGCCCGCTGGTCGTCGAAACCGGCAAACACACCGGTCGCAGCGCGCAGGACAAGTTCATCGTCCGCGACGCCGAAACCGAAAATACCGTTTGGTGGGGCAAGACCAACAAGGGCATGACGCCCGAACATTTCGCCGCGCTGAAGGCGGATTTCTTTGCCGAACTGGGTCGCAAGGACACGCTGTTCGTCCAGGATTTGTTCGGCGGATCGCAGCCCGAACACCGCGTCAACGTGCGCGTCGTCACCGAGTTAGCGTGGCATTCGATGTTCATCCGCACGCTGCTGGTGCGTCCGGAAGCCGAAGCGCTCGCCGCGTTCGTCCCCGAATATACGATTATCGACCTGCCCTATTTTGTCGCCGATCCGGCGCGTCACGGCAGCCGCGGAGAGACCGTCATCGCGGTCAATTTCACCGAAAAGCTGATCCTGATCGGCGGCACACGCTATGCCGGCGAAATGAAGAAGTCGGTGTTCGGCATCCTCAATTACAAATTGCCGGTCGAAGGTACGATGCCGATGCATTGTTCGGCCAATATCGGCCCCGACGGCGACACCGCCGTCTTCTTCGGCCTGTCGGGTACCGGCAAGACGACGCTTAGCGCCGATGCCAGCCGCACGCTGATCGGCGATGACGAGCATGGCTGGTCGGACACGGCTGTCTTCAATTTCGAAGGCGGCTGTTACGCCAAGATGATCCGCCTGTCGGCCGAAGCCGAACCCGAAATTTTCGCGGCGACCAAGCGTTTCGGCACCGTCCTCGAAAACGTCGTGATGGACCCCGTCACGCGCGAGCTCGATTTCGACGACGCAACGCTCGCCGAGAACAGCCGCGGTTCCTACCCGATTGAATTCATTCCCAATTCGTCGGAGAAGAATCTGGGTCCGGTGCCGAAGAACATCATCTTCCTCACCGCCGATGCCTATGGCGTTCTCCCGCCGATCGCGAAGCTGACCCCCGATCAGGCGATGTATCACTTCCTGTCGGGCTACACCGCGCGCGTCGCGGGCACCGAAATCGGCGTAACCGAACCCGAGGCGACCTTCTCGACCTGCTTCGGTGCGCCGTTCATGCCGCGTCATCCGTCGGTCTATGGCAACCTGCTGAAAGAACGCATCGCCAAGGGCGGCGTCGACTGCTGGCTGGTCAACACCGGCTGGACCGGCGGCAAGGCGACGATGCCCGGCATCAAGCGGATGCCAATCAAGGCAACGCGCGCGCTACTCAACGCAGCCCTCGACGGCAGCCTCAACAGCGCCGAATTCAAGCGCGATCCCAATTTCGGCTTCATGGTTCCGGTCGCGGTGGCGGGTGTCGACAGCAACATGCTCGACCCGCGCGCCGCCTGGGCCGACAAAAGCGAGTATGACCGCACGGCGGCGGACTTGGTCGGCAAGTTCATCAATAATTTCGAGCAGTTCGCCGACCATGTCGAACAGGGCGTCCGCGACAGCGCGCCCAAAGCAGCCTGATTTCAACGCCGAGCGTCAGGTTGCGGATTGCAACCTTGACGCTCACGTAAACCGCCGCGAGTATCTCCGCCATAATAAGAGGGTGCGGGATATGGAGCATGTGGACGTCCTGATCGTGGGCGCTGGCCTGTCGGGCATCGGCGCCGCGTGGCACATCAAGCACCGTTCGCCCGGGCGCAGCTACGCCATCTGGGAGGCGCGCGGCGCGATCGGCGGGACGTGGGACTTGTTCCGCTATCCCGGCATCCGCTCGGACAGCGACATGCACACGCTAGGCTATCGCTTCAAACCCTGGACCGAAGCCAAAGCCATTGCCGACGGCCCGTCGATCCTGAAATATGTTCAGGACACCGCGCGCGACGAAGGCATCGACAAGCACATCGCGTTCGACACGCGCGTCACGTCCGCAGATTGGGACAGCGCCACCGCACTTTGGACGGTTACCGCACAGCGCGGCGACGCGACCGTCACCACCACGTGCAATTTCCTGCTGATGTGCTCGGGTTATTATAGTTACGCCGAGGGCTATGTTCCGACCTGGGGTGGCGAAGCGGATTTCGCGGGCACATTCGTCCAACCGCAATTCTGGCCAGCCGACCTGGATTACAGCGGCAAGAACGTCGTGGTAATCGGATCGGGCGCGACCGCGATGACATTGGTCCCCGAAATGGCCAAGAAGGCCGCCAAGGTGACGATGCTGCAACGCTCCCCCACCTATGTTGTCTCGCGCCCCGGTGAGGACAAGCTCGCCAACCGCATGCGCAAGCTCCTCGGTGCCAAGGCGGGCTATGCCCTGACCCGCTGGCGCAACGTCGGTTGGCAGCTGTTCTTCTACAATCTGACGCAGCGCAAACCGGCGCAGATCAAGAACCGGCTGATCGGCATGGTCCGCGATGCGCTCGGCCCCGATTACGACGTCGCGACGCACTTTACGCCGCGCTATAATCCGTGGGAACAGCGGATGTGCCTGATTCCGGATGCGGATCTGTTCGAGTCGCTGAAATCGGGGAAGGCCGAAGTCGCGACCGACACGATCGAAAAGTTCGTGTCCGAAGGTATCAAATTGTCGTCGGGCAAAACCTTGCCCGCGGACATCATCGTCACCGCGACGGGACTGAAACTCAACGTGTTCGGCGATGCCAAATTCTCGATGGACGGGGTGCCGGTCGATGTCGGCAAATCGATCATCTACAAGGGGATGATGATTGGCGGTGTGCCCAATTTGACCTTCGTGTTCGGCTATACCAATGCCAGTTGGACGCTGAAGGCCGACCTGACCAGCGAGTTCGTCTGCCGCCTGCTCAACCGTATGAAGGCCAGCGGGACGACCATCGCCACGCCGGTGCTGACCGACGGGATCGAACCCGAACCGTTCCTCGATTTCAGCTCCGGCTACGTCCAGCGCGCGCTCGAACAGCTCCCCAAACAGGGCAGCAAGGCACCGTGGAAACTCCACCAGAATTACGCCAAGGACACATTGACACTGCGTTACGGCAAGCTCGACGACGGCACGATGAAGTTCAGCAATCCGGCGCGAGAGAAGGCGGCCGCTTAGTCATTGGCGGCAGCGTGCCGGGACGAGTCAGTCAAGCGCGCGCTGCCTCGCCATCGGGCTGTTGAGGATCGCCGGCATCGCCCGCGAGCGCAACGAGTCATGGATCGCGAAATCGATCGCATAGAGGCGCCGCAGCCGGTTCTCCTGTTGTACCGTCAGTTCGATATCGAGGTCCGCCGATTCGTTGAGGTGCGCGACATGGCTGAGGTTGGGCAAGCGCATGTCGGCCAGCGCGCTATCCAGTTCGTCGATCAGCAATATCCGATCGACGGCGATCCGGGCGGAGCGATCCGCAACATACCAGAATTGCGGACGGAAGATGTGATCCAGGGCAAAGATGTCGGGGCCCGCCTCGACATGATCCAGCGCGTCGTCGACCGTCGCGAAGCGCGCATAGGTTTCGCGGAAACCCGCCGCGATGCGGTTGCCGGGATTGCCAACAGTACGGGCGAACCGCAAAGCCGATAAGAACCGCTGTGCGGGGTCGCGCCAGATCGCGAAACTTGGCAGACGGTCGACCAGATCCGGAGCGAACCGCCGATAATAACGGATGGTTGGGTGATAGACTTGCCGCCCATACAGCGCCTGCGACACGGCCATGCCGGCGTTTTTGGGAATGTGGATGAACAAGGCGCCCCCATCTTCGATCGCGCGCAACCGGTCACGCCGCTTGCGGTCCAGCGGAACGGGAAATGCGGGCCCGAGCGAGGAACTGCGTTCGTAAACGTCGCCGAACAGACGAACCCCCGCCCGCTCCAGCAGCCATTGGGCCAGTTTTCGCGGAGGAAGACTATCTTCGGGCATACCTCAACACTATCGAACGATGGTGGGTCGATTACTATCGTTCGATATAGTGCGAGCGAAACTACCGCCATGAGTTCCGTTACATTTCGTCAGAAAAAGGCGCACTGTGGCATACCTGCTACACCTGCTTTGCCAACCGGTCCGACATACCGGCAGCATGCCGCCGGGTTAAATCGGCTTGATGCTATATTGGTGCCACGCAAAGATCGCCGCAGCACCGCGATACGGCCGCCATGCCTCGGCCAGTTCGCGCACGAGCGGCTCCTTGGGCCGCTCGCTGTGTCCCAAAATCCGCCCGACCTGTTCCTGCACCGCGAGGTCGCCCGCGGGCCAGATGTCGCCGCGTCCTTCGGCGAACAGCAGGTAAATCTCCGCCGACCATCGCCCGATGCCCTTGACCTTGATCAGCGCGGCAATCGCCTCCTCATCATCCTCGGGCAAATGTTCGAGGTCTAATTCCCCATCGACGATCAGCTGCGCCAAACTCAGCGCATATCCGGTTTTCTGGCGCGAAAACCCCGCTTCCTTCAGCCCATCCGCGCCCACCGCCAACAATGCTCGCGGATCGGTCATGTCGCCCACCGCCGCCGCCAGCTTGTTCCACACCGCCGCCGCCGCATGGACGCTGATCTGCTGTCCGACGATCGTCCGCAGCAACGTTTCATACCCGCGGTCGCGCAAGCGCGGTTCGGGGTAACCCGCCTCCGCCAGCGCCCGCGCAAAAGCGGGCTCCTTCGCCGCCAGCGCATCCAAATCCGCTCGCAGCCGTTCCGCGCTCAATCCCATTGCGTCACTCCCCGCCTGTCCCCATAGCCGCCGCAGTACAGACGAACAGGGAATATCGACCGATGCCGACGCTTTATGTCACCACGCGCGAAGGGGAAACGCTCGAGCTGCAGGGCCAGCCGGGTCTGTCGGTGATGGAGATTATTCGCGACGGCGGCGTGGACGAATTGCTGGCCTTGTGCGGCGGTTGCTGCTCGTGCGCGACGTGCCACGTCCATATTGATCCCGCCTTCGCAGACAAGGTCGCCCCGATGGGCGAGGACGAGAACGACCTGCTCGACAGTTCCGACGACCGCAACGACACCAGCCGCCTGTCGTGCCAGATCCCGTTCACGGATGATCTGGACGGGCTGAAGGTCACGATCGCCAAAGAAGATTAGGTCCTCCCCATCGGGTGACGGGGGAGCACCGCGCTAACGGAGCTTCACCAAAGCCTCCGGCGCAACCGCACTGCGCGCATCCACATTCCATGTGAGTGTCTTCCCGCGCGGTCCCGCCACCGGGCCGTCCTCGGTATTGTTGGTCAGCACTTCGCCATCGGTGGTCAGCACGAACCGCCCCTTTGTACGGTTGGCCGGCAGCTTGTTCATGTCGGCGTTACCCATGCCCATGTCCTTCATCCGCGCCAGCGCGCCCAGCGCGCCATTGCCGACGAACGCCGGGGCCGACACGCGCACCGACCCATCGGTCTGCGGCCGGGCCAGCACGAACGGGAACATCACATTCGCCTGCAACAGCGCCGGGAAAATGAAGTCGTGGCCCAGTTGGCCCGACTTGGCGTAATCGATGTTGAACACGCCGTTCCCGGCATAAGTCGCGCTGCGGAACCCGTCATATTTGGCCAGTTGCGCCGCCATCCGCTGGTTGGCTTCGTCGTCGCCCGGCGCATAACCGAACATCGACGCAAATTGTTTCGACTCCTCGGCAGCCTTTGCCGCCTTAGTCGCCTGCTCGGCTTCCCAGGTTTTCTTCTGCTCGCCGATCTGCGCCAAGGTGCATTTACCGGCATCCATCGAATTGCCGTCGGACGAGCTGTTGTCTTCACAGGTCGCCATGTCGTCGCGCCACACTTCAGGCTTGCCGCCCATCATGTCGTCGGGGATCGCGAAGACGATCTCGCCTTTATAGGCAAAGCTGAACGCGCCGCCGCGCCGCAGGTCGAGTGACGAATCGAACACGCCAGGGGTCAGGAAACATCCCGTCAGCAACAACGGCCCCGCCACCGCCACCACCGCACCGATCATCTTGCGCCACATCATCGTCGCCACTCCCCCAAAGCTCAGAACATCAACCTATCCGGCTCGCTGCTGCGTTGCGTAAAGCGCAATCGCCGCCGCGTTGGAAATATTCAAACTCTCCACCCGGTCGCTGATCGGCAGTCGCGCCAGCACATCGCAATGCTGCGCGACGTTGTGCCGCAGCCCCTCGCCCTCGGCGCCCAGCACCAAGGCGATTTTGCCCGGTGTGAATGCGGCTTCCAGCGTCATGTCGGTCTCGCCGGCCAGTCCGATGCGCCAATAGCCCGCTTCGGCCATCTCCTCGAGCGCGCGACTGAGATTGACGACCCGCGCCCAGGGCACCAGTTCCAGCGCGCCCGATGCCGCTTTGGCCAGTGCGCCGCCCTCGACCGGAGCATGCCGGTCCTGCGTCACGATCGCCGCCGCACCGAACGCCGCCGCCGAACGCAGCACCGCGCCGACGTTGTGCGGATCGGTCACCTGATCCAGCACCAGGATCGGCCCGCCCTCGTCCTGCGCCAAGATGTCGGACAGCCACACGTCTTCAAGTGGATCGACTTCGGCAACCAACCCCTGATGCGGCGCGTCGGCGGGCACCATCCGTCCGAGATCAGCGACATCGGCCAGCACGACCGCCAAATCCTTGGGCAAAGTCAGATGCTCGGACGCCGCCCGCGTCGCCCATAATTTGCGCACCACCCGCTCCGGGTTCGCCAGCGCCGCCTCGACCGCATGCCGCCCCCAAAAGCGCGGCCGCTGCGCATTGCCCGATCCCTGATTTCTTCCGCGTTTTGCCATTACTGGCGCTTACGCGACGAAGCGCATGGTGGACAGGGCTGGATTCGAACCAGCGTACTCCGGAGAGAGCAGATTTACAGTCTGCCGCCTTTAACCACTCGGCCACCTGTCCATCACCGCAGCGCTGCAATGCAGCGCGGCAAGGCGGGCGTCATTGGCCGAAGGGGTCGGGCCTGTCAACGCGCCTCGGGCTGCTCAGTCCACCAGTCGGCATAGCGCGAATTTTTGACCATTTTACGGTTTTCGTCGGGTGCATCATCGTCCCACCAAACCGGCCCACGCTCGCCGAGTTTTATTTTGGCGGTGTCAACATCAGCACGCGCCGATTTGAGCCCGTCCGGATCCCCGACGCGCAAAGCCACGCCAACCGCCCGTCGCGCCGTCATCAACGCGCTCGTCAGCGCCGCTCGCTCACTCTCGCCCAGCCGCGGATCGCTCATCCGCCACAGCCGCCCGCGCACCACGAAATAGCGGCCATCGGGCGTCACCGGATACTTCAATCCAGACCCAGTCTAATCCACAATCGGCATGACCATCGGCCGCCCGATCAGGCTCGCCGAACCCTCCAGCCGCTCGAGCGCCGCCGCCACCGCCCGCGCTGGGCCTTCGTGCGTCGTCATCGCCACCAGCACGCCTTCGCTGTCCCCGGCCCCGCGTTGGATCATGCTCTCGATCGATACCCCGCCATCGCGCATCCCGGCAGTCAGTTCCGCCAGCACGCCCGCACGATCCTGCACGATAAAGCGCAGATACGCCCGCTCACGCCGCGCCCCAGGGTCAGCGCGCGCGGCGGCACTCAAGCTCGCCACCGGCATCCCGAACGCCGTCCCGCCGATGCCGCGCGCAATGTCGATCAAATCCGCGACAACAGCACTCGCCGTCGGTCCTTCGCCCGCCCCGCGCCCTTCGAACAACAGCCGCCCGACGAAATCGCCCTCGGCGACGACCGCATTGGTTGCGCCCGTCACCCGTGCCAACGGATGCCCTTCGCGCACCAGGCACGGCGTCACGCGCTGGTACAGCCCATGCGCATCCGCCGCCGCCACCCCGATCAGGCGCACGCGATAGCCCAGCGCCGCCGCCTCGGCGATGTCGCCCGCGACGACGTCGCGGATGCCGCGCACCTCGACCCCATCGAAATCGGGCCGCGTGCCGAACGCCACCGTCGCGAGAATGGCCAGCTTGTGCGCCGCATCGACACCGTCGATGTCGAACGACGGATCGGCCTCGGCAAAGCCCAGCCGCTGCGCTTCCGCGAGGACATCGGCAAAGTCCGACCCCTTCGCCTCCATCTCGCTCAAAATGTAATTGCACGTCCCGTTGAGGATGCCGTCGACCTGCGCGATGGCATTGGCCGCCGCGCCCTCGCGCAGCCCCTTGATGACGGGAACACCGCCCGCCACCGCCGCTTCGAATTTGAGCGCCACGCCCGCGGCTTCCGCCGCCTCGGCCAGTTCGGCACCATGATGCGCGATCATCGCCTTGTTGGCCGTGACGAAGCCCTTGCCAGCTGCAATCGCCCGCCGCGCGAGCGTCAGCGCCGGTCCGTCGCTCCCGCCGATCAGCTCGACGACGACATCGACATCGTCGCGTCCTGCCAAATCAGCCACATCGTCGGTCCAAGCGAAGCGTGCCAGATCGACCCCGCGATCGCGCGCCCGGTCTCGCGCCGAGACGGCGGCGACTTCGATCGTCCGCCCCGCCCGCCGCGCGATCAGATCGCGATTGGCGTCGAGCAATTTGACCACGCCCGCTCCGACGGTGCCGAGCCCGGCGAGCGCAACGCGCAACGGTTCAGAGCTCACAGGAGGCCGATCTCGCGCAACCGCTGCTGCAAATAATCGTCGGCGGTAATCGCCTCGGGATATTTGTCGGGATTCTCACCGCTGACGCATCCGGGCAGCGTGGCGATAGGGAATTCGCCTGCCAGATGCAGGAAGAACGGCATCGAATAGCGCGAATGCTCGCGCCGTTCGGGCGCCGGATTGACCACGCGATGCGTCGTCGATGGCAGAACATGGTTGGTCAGCCGTTGGAGCATGTCGCCGACGTTGACGACCAGCGCGCCTTGGGGCGGATCGACCTCGAGCCACTTGCCCTCGCGCGTCAGCAATTGCAGCCCGGCCTCTTCGGCGCCCAGCAGCAAAGTGATCAGATTGATGTCCTCATGCGCGCCCGCTCGTATTCCGGGAGCTTCAGCGCTGACCGGCGGATAATGCAGCAGGCGCAGCACCGAATTCCCGTTCTCGACCGGCGTCTCGAACCAGTCGGGTGCCAGCCCGAGCCACGTCGCGATGGCGGACAACAGCTTCGCGCCGACACGATCGAATTCGGCATAAAGCTGTTTGAAAATCGGGTGGAAGTCCACCGGCACATCGGGCCACACATTGGGTGGCATCGTTGCAGTGTAATCCACGCCCTCAGGCAGGTCGCGACCGATGTGCCAGAATTCCTTCAGGTCATTCTCGGTCGCACCTTTGGCGATCTCGATCCCGAAGGGAATGTAACCGCGTGCCCCGCCCTTTTTAGCGCGGTATTTCAGTTTTTCTTCCAGCGGCAGAGCAAAGAATTCGCGCGTCGCGGCCCAGGCGCTTTCGATCAGCGCGGCGTCGATCCCATGATCGACGACGATGCCAAAGCCGAAACGCTGAAAACTGTCGCCGAACGCCTGGGCAAAGCCTGCCGCATCATTGGTTTGCTGGTCGAGCGAAAGCGCCGGAACGCGCTGGAGCGGGGTATCGAGCATGCCGCGGACCCTACCCCCCGCGGGTGTACCGGACAAGGGAACCGCCGCGCCCTTCCGCTGGTTCACCTTGCAAACCAGGAGCGAGAACGATGAACCGCGACGTCAGCGAGCCCTATATCGAAACAAACCCCCAGCAGGAGGGTTCGACTGCCGGCGGACGTCGCCCGGAGGATTCGTCGAACAAGGATGATTATGACGAGGCGCAGCGCGCCGAAATCGCCGAAGTCGAAGGCGGCGGACGCAGCGACGGCACGATCCTGACCGACATGGACGCCGATATGGGCGAGGACATCGATTCGGGCGATATCGAGGATGACGGCGACAATCTGACGACGATCATCGATACAAACATTTAACGACGAAGGGGGCCGGGATGAATACCTAGCCCCCTAAGCGGTTTAGCCGCCGCGCTTGCTCAAACTGTCCATCACCGCCTTGTGCAGCCAGATGTTCATCTCTGCACTGCCATCCAAGGCGCCGGTGTAACCCAGCTCGCTCGCCAGCGTCTTGCGGTTATCGAGGCTCGAATCGAGATCGAGCAGCTTCATCAGGTCCACGATCGAGCTGTCGTAATTCGACGCCGCGCCCTTCTTGGCGGCAATAGCGCGCAGCCGCGCCTCGACATCCTGTGCGCTTGCCGGAACCGGCGCCGCGGGGGCGGGAGTCGCGGCAGCCGCCGTCGGCGCGGCTTGCGTGGCCGGAGCCGCTTCGGCCTCGCTTCCAAAAATCGCGTCTTTGATCTGTCCGAAAATCGTCGCCATGCAGGCCTCCTCTGTGGTGTGCGCACTCAACGCGGCGGGCCGTGGCGTCGTTCCGTTCAGCGCATCGCCGCGATCCAGTTCGCGATCAGCGCGACGCCTTCGGTATGGACGGTCGCGCGACCCAATTCAGGCATCGCCACGCCGGGTTCGGTCGACGCCATGCGGTAGGTCATGATCGACGCTTCGGGATGACCGGGATCGATCGCGACCATCCGCCCGCCGCTGCCGCGCCCAGCCGCCACCGGCGACTTGCCGATGCCCAGAGACGGACCGACCGGTTTGTCCCAACCGAGATACAGCCCCGAATTGCTCGCCGAGCCTTCGGGCTTGTGACAATGCGCGCAATTCACCTCCAGATATGCACGCGCCCGAAGTGCAATCGGTTGCGTCGGGTCATCCCAACGCGGCAGTTTGGCGACGGCCGGGGCCGCATTCACCAGACCCGCCTTTTGCCAGGCAACGAGCTGCCCATCGTCGATGTTGCGCGCTTTGGGCCCGATTGGGGTCAGCAGCGCACCGGTCTGGTGGCATTCCTTGCACTGGTTCACGTTGGGCACCGCGTAACTGATCGCTTGCCCCTTGACCGTCGCCGCCAGTCGCGTGCCGCCACGTTTGAGCACCGCATCCGCGCCGTCCCACACATAAGGCAGCGCTTGCCACCCCGCGCCACGGTGCAGCAGCACGCGCGTCTCGAGCTTGCGGTCGCCGTAACGGAACGTCTTGATAATCGCGGCGCCCTGCGGGAATTGCACCGTCCCCGCTGCGTCGAAACTCACGCGCGTGTTTGGCGGCAAATAGAACCAGCGGTCTTTGTCGGTATAATCCGAAAACAGCGTGGTGTTGAGGTGATAAGCCGTCACCCGCGCATTGGGTGCCCCGCCGTTGAAGAAGCGATAGTCGGACAGTTTCGGCGGCAACGTATCGCCCGTGATCAGCGCGTCATCGACCTGTGGCAGCGGCGCCGTGCCGAGGAGCAGTAACGCCGCGAGTGCGCGCTTCACTTTGTCCCCTTCTCCGCGACCGCCGCTTCCATCGACGCGGGCAAGACCACTGCGGCGGGCTCAGGGACCGGACGCCCGACCGTCAGATCGACCGGGCCGGGCCGGGCCTGCTCCACCGGCGTCAGCGCTTCGGGCAGATTGAGGCTGACCACCGGCGCGGTATCGTTGACGATGATGTTGGTGCGCTCGCGCCCGCCCGCGCCGTCCCAGAATATCGGTGCGAGGCTGCCGCCCATTGCCGCCGCCAATTCCTTGCCGCCGACGAAACCGGGCGCCCAGCCCGCGCGACCGTGCTTGTTGTCGCGCACCACGACGTCGCGCGGCAACGGGTTATAGGTCGCATCGGTGAACGGCCGCTTGTACGCGACGACCATCACGTTGACCGTGGCGTTCTCGCTCAGCGCGTTGCGAAACACATGCACGTCGCGATTGGCCATGACCATCACCCCCGTGCCGTTGGGCACGCTGGCGACGATATTGCCCTTGGGGGCGAAATTGGCGGTATCGTTTTCCGACACCACATTCTCGAACACGCGGATCGAATGTCCGCCCATTTGCGGCAGATTGGGTAGGTCGAATACCAGGATCCCGCCGGTATTGTGGCTAGCGATGTTGTGGAACACGTCGGCGCGATAACTATTCTCGATCTCGATCCCGGCGACATTGCCCGACGCGATATTGTTGCGCACGACGATGTCCTGCGACTGGCCGACATAAATGCCCGCGTCCGACGCGCCCTTGACGATGCACCCGTCGATCAACACCCATTTGCTCGCCACCGGATACAGGCCGTACGCGCCGTTGGTCGGCTTCGGCCCGCCGGTCCATTCGACGCGGAGGTTTTTATAGACTGTCCGCTCGACGCCCTTGGACTTGATCGCATCGCCCTTGGCATCCTCGACTGCGAAGTCGCGCAACACCACGTCGGACGACGTGACCAGCAAGCCCTCGCCCGCTCCCTGTTGGCCCTTGAAATCGAGCACGGTCTTGTCCGCCCCGGCCCCGCGCACCGTCACCCGCGCGACATCGAGCGACAATCCGTCGGTCAGCACGAAACGCCCGGCGGCGAGTTGCACGACATCGCCCGGCTGCGCGTCGATGAGCGCCGTTTGCAGCCGTTCCTGCACGTCCGGCCCGGGGGCGACGTTGATCGTCTTGGCGGCGATCGGCGCCGCAATGAGGATGAGAGGGAGGAACAGCTTCATGCCAACACCGCCTTTCGCCGTGCGTAGAGGAAATAGATCAGCAGCCCGATACCGTTCCACACGAAGAAACTGATCTGCGTGATCGGCTGGAGGCTGGTGAACAGATAAAGGCACCCGAGGATCGCCGCCGGGCACACGAACCAGGCGAGCGGCGTGCGGAAACTCCGCTCCATGTCGGGCGCACGGCGACGCATGACGAGGACGCAGGCCGCGACCGCGATGAACGCGCAGAGCGTCCCGGCATTGGCCAGGCTGGCGATCAGATCGAGCGGCGACAACCCGGCAATCACTGCAACGAATATCGCGGTCAGCCAAGTGATCTTGGCCGGTGTGCCGCGCTTCGACACTTCGGCCAATTTCATCGGCAGGAACCCGTCGCGCGCCATGACCAGGAAGATGCGGCTTTGCCCGTACAGGAACGCGAGCAGCACGGTCGGCAACGCGATCGCCGCCGCCGCCGCGACGACCGTCGCCACATTATCCTGTCCGATCGACCGCAGGATCACTGCCAGCGGCTCGGGGCTTTTGGCGAACCCCGAGAACGTCATCGCTCCGACCGCCACGAACGCGACACCCATATAGATGATCGTGCAGGCGATCATCGATCCGACGATGCCGATGGCCAGGTCGCGCTTGGGATTCTTGGCTTCCTCGGCCGCGGTCGAGATCGCGTCGAAGCCGTAAAAGGCGAAAAAAATGATCGCCGACGCGGCCATCACGCCGTGCTTCACGCCGGTGCCATCGTTCGCCGCGCCATAACCGAACGGCGCGAACGGATGCATGTTGGCGGTGTCGACGTGTGGCAAGGCGACGGCGACGAACAACGCCAGCGTGACGAGCTTCAGCACCACCAAAGCAGTGTTGATCGTCGCGCTCTCCTTCGTCCCCGCGCTGAGCAGCCCGGCAACGACGAAGATAATGAACACCGCCGGCACGTTCAGCCCCCATGCGGTCACCGCACCGTCGACCACGGTTGGGCCGTGCCGCAACATTTCGGGCAGATGCACGCCCACGCCGTCGAGGAATCCGCTGGCATAGCCCGACCAGCCGACTGCGACCGTCGCCACGACCAACGAATATTCGAGGATCAGCGACCAACCGACGACCCAGGCGATCACCTCGCCCAGCACAGTGTAGCTATAGGTGTAGGCGCTACCCGACGCGGGGATCATCGTTGCCATTTCGGCATAGGCCAGCGCGGCGCAGGCGCAGATCGCCCCCGCCACTGCGAAACTGACCAGCACTGCCGGTCCAGCGCGGCCTGCGCCGACGCCGATCAAGGTAAAGATGCCGGTGCCGACAATCGCGCCGATGCCCAGCGCCAGCAAATGCGGCCAGCCGAGCGTTCGCGCCAATTGCTGATGGACGGGGAGTTCGGTCGAAAAAGCCTTGCGGCGGAAAAGCGCGCTCATCGCACGGACGCTAGTGGGTGCCATGCGAGTTGCAAAGCGATCAATCCGCCGATGAAATCTCGTGCAGCGTATCGATGATCAGCTGACGAATTTCCGGCGCGACACTCGGGCCAAAATCATCTTCAAGATTGGTGACCGCAGCCATGTGCGCGCGGTCGATCTTGAGCAGTTTCATATTCCAAGTACCGAAACTACGCTGCTCGATAACGCGCTCATCACGCACCTGAATAGCGCAATGTCGCGGGTCGCGCCCCAAACGCGCCATCATCGCAGTGACGGCATTATCGCCTCCCTCAAGCAACTGGAGAAAGACATTGCCGTCGTGGATCAGGACGCCGGTGATACCGTCAATCGCATTGTTTTCGACCGATGTCTTATACAAACGAAAAATCTGATCATCATCGAGCGGCGCAGTACAGCGGCTCACATAGAGCAATGATTTCAGCGGCCCCTGCACGTTTCGGCTGTGCAACTGCCTGATAAGCCAGTCAATTGATCCAGGTTTACCAGGCAGGATCGTCAAGCCAAGGCGAGAATTCCGGCAAGTCGTTACTGACCCGGTCCGGATAATTCGCGGCGCGTTTTTCGAGGAAACTTGCGACGCCTTCCTTCGCATCGCCGCTTGCGCCGCGCGACCAGATCATCCGGCTGTCGAGGCGGTGCGCCTCCATCGGGTGCGCCGCGCCCATCATCCGCCACAGCGCCTGCCGCGTGAGGGCGATCGACACCGGCGCACTCTCACTGGTCAGGTCCTTGGCGAACGCGCGGGCAGCGGGGAGCAGGTCTTCGAGCGCATGAACGCTGCGCACCAGCCCGCCCTTCAACGCTTCATCCGCGCCGAACACACGTCCCGAATAACACCATTCGAGTGCCTGGCTGATCCCGACCAGGCGCGGCAGGAACCAGCTCGAGGCGGCTTCTGGCACGATCCCGCGTCGCGCGAATACGAAACCGAAACGCGCGCTGTCGCTGGCCAGACGGAAATCCATCGGCAGCGTCATCGTCGCGCCGATCCCCACCGCGGCACCGTTGATCGCGCCGATCACCGGTTTCTTGCAGGCGAAGATGCGCAACGTCACCTTGCCGCCGCCATCACGTATACCGGGATGATCGAAATCGACCGACCCGTCGTCGCGCATCGGCGAGTCTTCGCCCCATTTGCCGCCGCGCTTGGCGTAATCGAACGTGTCGCCGCCCAATCCCAGATCGGCTCCGGCGCAGAACGCTCGTCCGTCGCCCGTCACGATTACCGCGCGGACCGCATCATCAGCGTCGGCCAGATCGAAAGCCGAGATCATCTCCCGCATCATCACCGGGGTGAATGCGTTCATCCGGTCGGGCCGGTAGAGCGTCAGCGTCGCGATACCATCGTCGATGGCATATTTGATCGTTTCGAATTCGCTCATCTTCTCACTCCGTCATCGCTGTGGTCTGGGCGCCGACCGGACCAGTGCCGGGAATACACTGTGCCGCATCGGGCCGCTTGAACACGCGGCAATTCCACAATGCCTGATCGTGCGCCAGACTGCCGCGCCGTCGATACAGGAACGACACCGCCTGCATGTTCGCCGGTCGGATCGGCACGGCGCGGGGGATTTGCTCGGCCTTGAGCCAGCCCATCACGGTGCATTCGCTCTTGCCCCGGCAAATGCCCAAAGCGGTTGAGGCATAGCTGCCCGGAAACGCATCCTTGTCGAGTTGCAGGACATATTGCGCACGGTCCGGGTCGATCAAACGCGGGACGTTTTTGCCGAGTGTCGCCTGCGACACGTTGGGGATGACCACCGGCGGAGGCCCGACTGTCGCGGCGGCCTCGGCACTCAAGCCTGGCGCGAGATAGGCGATGCGCGGGTCGAGCGGCTCGTTGCCCGCATAACCGCCACGAAACGCGGGCTGCGTTCCCCACCAGCCCTTCCAGCGGAAAAACAAATGCGTCTTGACCCGCGCGATCTTGTCGAGCGTCGGACCCCAATAAGGCATGACCCAATCGGTATGATAATGCGTCGCGAGGCCGACGCGCTTGTCGACCGTGCCCTGCAGCGCATGTTCCGCCACGGTTCGTGCGCGCGCCCATGCCGCTGCCGCCGGCTGGCGCGACGCGAGTGAGCCGTCGCACGCAAAGGTGAACTGGCATCCCGTGCTGCGCTCCGCTCCCTGGAAGACCACCGCACAGATTGATTTGGGAAAGGCCGGATGACGCACGCGGTTGAGCACGACCTGATCGACCGATTTCTGCCGGTCGGCATCGTCGCCCGCTTCGTAATAGCCCGCCGCGGCAAGGCAGGTGATGGCCTTTTCGCGTTCGTCGCCGACGGCACTCAGATTATACGGGCGCGCCGGCGGATTGGCACCGGCGGCAAACGGCACTGCCTCGTTGAGCTTGCGCGCGTCGTCGGGCGAAATATCGACGTTGACGACCGGCTCAACTGCGGGTGGTGGCGTGGGCGGCTTGCTGACATCCTCGACCGTTTGAACCCTTATTGGCGCCGACGATTTGCGTCGTTGCAAAGCGACGATCACTGCGACGACCAACAGCAACACCGCAACGCCGACCCATAGCCACCGGCGATCCATCCGAGGCAACACCCGACGGACAGGAAACTGATTGTCTGGTGCTGACACGAACAGGCCCCATTGCGGCGCGGCCCATGATCGGCCAATCGCTCATCGCGCGTTCATGCCGCCTCGGCACAGGACTGGCAAATCCTCCCGTGAGCAGGACAGTAAGTGTCGGCGACCATCGACCCGGGCGATCCGGGTTCTTTCCTGCACCCGAAACGGTCGCGGCGCGGCGCGTCGTTCGCGCTCGCCTTGGCGATCGAATTCGCGTTGCTGCTGCTGGTCTGGTTCAGCCCGAACTTCCGTGAACTCGTCAAGCATCCCAGCCGCGTGCTCAAGACGTTCGATTTCAAGATGCCGCGCGCGGGCGGCGCGCCCAAGGCGCCGACCAGCGGCAAGAAGCAGGTGCAGGTGCACTCGGTCGAACCGCCGCTGCCTCCCCCGGTGCTACCGCCGCCCGTCGCCGTGCCAAAGCCGCCGCCCAATCCCCTGGCGATGAGTTCGTCGGATTACGCCGCGACCGACATTTCGAAACTCGGCAGCGGCAAGGGCGGATCGAGCAGCGGCAAGGGCACGGCTTATGGCCCGCCCGACGGAATGGGCAGCGAATATGCGCTGGCCGATTGGTACCGGCGTCCACCCGACGGGGTATTGAGACCCTATCTGACGAAGGACACGCCGACCGGCTGGGGCCTGATCGTCTGCCAGGTGGTCGAACATTATCACGTCGACAATTGCCGCGCGCTGACCGAATCCCCCGCCGGATCCGGACTGGCGCGCGCGATGCGGCAGGCGTCGTATCAATTCCTCGTCAAACCGCCGACTGAGAATGGCCGACCGATGATCGGCGCATGGGTGCGCATTCGGTTTGACCTGTTGCCCGCAGGCTCAGGCGAAGACAATTAGATCCGGGACGGTTAAACGGCCTAATTCGCGGTCGCGAACCACAAGGTGTGCGTCGCGCCTTTGCCGTTCTCGCGGGCGCGGACTTGAACTTCGTCGATATCGAAACCGGATTGTTTCAGCCGTCGGGTGAATGCCGCGTCTGCGCCCGCCGACCAGATAGCGAGAATGCCCCCCGGCCGTAATGCCGCTCGCGCGCGCGCCAGTCCGGTCATGGTGTACAGCCCGTCATTGGCCTCGCGGGTCAATCCGTCCGGACCATTGTCGACGTCCAGCAATATCGCATCATAGGCGTGGCTCGCTGAGCTGATCAGCTTGCCGACATCGTCGATTTCGATCTCCACACGAGGATCGTCGAGGCAATCGCCGGTGATGTGCTGCAGGGGGCCGCGCGCCCATTCGATGATTCCGGGGACCAGTTCCGCAACAACGATCCGCGCTGCTGCCCCAACCTCTCCGAGAACCGCGCGCAGCGTGAAGCCCATGCCATAGCCGCCGATGAGAAATCGCGGCGCCGGGTTCCCCTGCAACCGGGCGCAGGTCATCGTGCCGAGTGCCTTTTCGGATCCGCTCATGCGGCTACTCATCAAATCGTTGCGATCGAGCATGATGATGAAGTCGCCGCCATGCCGGATCAGCCTCAGTGGCGGACCGCCCGGCACTTCCGCCACGCCAATCAGTTCGCGGGGGATCATTGGTACGACGTATCGAAAGCGGACATCAGTCTGGTGAATCCGAATGGAAACGGCCAGACATAGCGCCGAATACAGGCGGTGTCTCGGATGGCTCCTTCGTACCAACCGTCAGGAGAGGATTTCGATCGCGACGCGTTCCGACGATTCCAGGGCGCCCTCAATCCCGCGCGCGCCGACTGCGGTGTGCTCGCCACAAAAATGCACGCGGCCGGCGGGAGCCGACATCGTCGAGGCGAGGGCAGCAACCTGGCCCGGGGCGAACACCGCCCATGCGCCGCCGCTAAACACTTCATTTTCCCAAGAATGCAGCGCGGCGGGCACGATCTGTCCCTTCGCAGCGGGCCGATACGTTTCGATCGTACGGGCGATCAGATCGAGTGCCGCAGACTTGCCCAGCCGGTCCCAATAGCGCGCCAGATTGCCACGCGCCTGCAACAGCAGGCCCGTAACCTCCGTATCGGTAGGGCCGAAATGCTGCGCGAGCACAGTGCCGGCCGGGCCGTCCGTCCACATTGACGGGTTGAGCTTGTCCTGTTCCCAATAATTCGTCTTCACAGTCAGGAACGCTACCGACAGGGGCTGCACACCGAGCGTCGCGACCGCTTGCGCCTGCACACCCGCTAGGCCGGGCGTGAACTTCAGCCGCCGCGCCACGGAGAACGGGAGCGCGCAGACGATGCGCTTCGCGCGAAAACTGCTGCCATCGGCGCAGGTTACGGTGGCGCCGTCCGCCGCGCTGTCGATCGCCACGGCTTCCTTGTCCATCAGCAGATCGCCCTTGAGCAGCTTGGCCATGGCGACCGGCAGCTTGCTGTTGCCGCCTCTCACCGCCAGCGATCCCGGACCGGCCAGCGCCTGAGCCTTTACGAAGCCATCATTATATTCGAGCATCAGCGCCGACGCATCGAACGCCGAAGTGCCGTAATAGGGCGAGGTGTCATAGGCCAGACGGATCGCCGGATCGGGCAGCCCCTGCGCCTTCAGAAAATCGCGCAGCGATATGTCGAGCGCGGCATTCTTTGGATCGGTCCATTCGGTCCAGTCGGCGAGCGGCGTTCTGGCACCGACCAGTTTGTTGACGATCTCCCATGGCATTACCGTTTTGAGCGCGTCGGGGAAGGGATTGAGCGGTGAGACAGCCCATTGTTCACGAGTTAGGGGCTGACCGCCCAGGAACAGCGCCATGCCGCCCGCGGCGCGGTAGCGGGGCGAAACATCGTACAGTTCGACCCCCGCGCGTTTTGCCGCGTCGATCCCACGACCGTAACCGGCCGCCATCGAATTGAACCCCATTTCCGGCAGGCCCGGTTGGTCGAGCAGGGTGAAGACACGCCCGCCAACACGCTGTCGCGCCTCGAGTACCATGACCGTCTGGCCTTGCTGCTCGAGCAGCCAGGCGGTGTTGAGCCCAGCAATTCCTGCACCAAGCACGATCGTATCAAGCATCGCGCCGCCGACCGGCTTGGTTCGACGGGGGCCAGTAGCTCCATCAAGCACGGTCGCGGTTCCAAGCGCGGCGGCACCCAAAGTGAATGATCGGCGAGTGAGGATCATCGCTTTGCTCCTATCATCACCCACCATTCGATACGATCTTGCTGCCAGTCGATAAGGCGACGGCGGTTGTTCACGCAGCGGATACATCGCGAGTGATAAGTCATACACGGCAGTGGCGCGATATTCGCGCTGACAAAGGAGGACGCTATGACCATTGCCAAGCTCGTATTTGCGCTTGCCGCCGTCAGTGGCGGCTTCATGCTCGTCCCGGATGTGCTGGCGACCGATGCGCCGCCCCCCGCTCGGCCCGACCCTGTCCGCGGAAGCCGGTTGTTCCTGCAATGCCGCGCCTGTCACACAGTCGCGCCGGGGGCGGCGAATACTGTCGGCCCCAATCTGGCGGGGATATTCGGCACAAAGGCGGCCATGCGGTCCGATTACACCTACTCCGCTGCTTTGACGAAGTCGGGGATCACGTGGACCCCGGTCGTGCTCAACGCTTTTATCAAACGACCGACGGCGGCGGTCCCGGGTACCAAAATGGGTTTTGCCGGGGTCGCCGACGCAACGGCGCGCGCCGACCTGATCGCCTATCTGGGTACGCTCAAGGGCAAGAAATGATCGCGCGTCTGGCGGCAGCGCTGCTGCTGGTGTGTGCGCCGGCGTTCGCGCAGACCGCGCCGGGCAAATCGTATCTGACGCTTGGTGAACTGCGCGCGAAATATGCCAATCGCGCGAGTCGCTATGCGACGATTGCTGGCATCGACGTTCATTATAAGGATGAAGGACATGGCCCGGCACTGCTGCTGGTCCACGGATCGTCGAGTACGATGCGGACATGGGACGCGGCAACGCGGCTGCTGACCGCACGTTACCGCGTGATCCGCTATGACGTGCCGGGCCAGGGATTGTCGGGCGATGTGTCCGACCAAGCGGCCGCTACGGTAGCGCCGGCGACTATCGCCGAAGGGTTGCTCGCGCGGCTCAAGGTCACAAAAGTCACGGTGATCGGCGTATCGAGCGGCGGGACTTTGGGCATCCAGCTCGCGGCGCGCCGTCCCGATATGGTCGAGCGGCTGATCATTTCCAACGCGCCGTCGGATCCGGTCGATACGTCTCACATGGTTCTGTCTCCCGCATGGGCCAAAGCTCAGGCCGATGCGAAAGCAAGCGGGTTTCAGAACCACATGTTTTGGAATGAGTTTCTCAGCTATTTCGCGGGGGATGGGCGACGGATCGATGCCGCGACCCGCGCCGGTTTCGTGGACTTCAACCGGCGCTCGCCGAACAAGAATATGATCGCTTTGACGGCCAGGGTTGCCGATCATGCCAAAGCCGTGGCTGCGGACGCCGCGGTACGCGCGCCGACCTTGCTGATTTGGGGCGGCAGCGACAAATTGCTGCCGGCTTCCGCCGGACGCACCCTGCGTGATTACCTGACGGGCACCGATGCGGCGGTCGTTTACATGCCCGACGTCGGGCATTTTCCGCCGATCGAAACGCCCGACCGGTTCGTCCGGATCGCAACTGCGTGGATCGAAGCCGCGACGCCCCGATGACGGCACGCACGCTGTATGACAAATTGTGGGACGCGCACGTCGTTGCCGATTTCGGCGAGGGCGAGGCGTTGCTCTACATCGATCGGCAGCTGGTCCATGAGGTGTCAAGTCCACAGGCATTCCGGGCGTTGCGCGAAAACGGTCGCGCACTGCGCAGACCCGCAACACACCTCGCCGTCGCCGACCATGCAGTGCCGACGCGAAGCCGCGACACCATCATCGATCCGCTGGCGCGGGCGCAAGTTGCTGAATTGGCCGGCAATGCGGCCCAGTTCGGCATGCCCTATCTGCCGCTCGACAGCCCGGGCCAAGGCGTCGTCCATGTCGTCGGACCGGAGTCCGGGTTAACCCTGCCCGGGATCACGCTGGTCTGCGGAGACAGCCACACTACCACCCACGGCGCGTTTGGCGCGCTGGCGTTCGGGATCGGTGCCAGCGAATGCGGCACAGTGATGGCTGCGCAATGTCTGCGCCAGATGCGCGCCAAAACCATGCGCGTGACCTTGACCGGCGAATTGTCGCCATGGGTCTCTGCCAAGGACGTTGCTCTCGCGCTGATCGCCCAAATTGGCGCACTGGGTGCTGCGGGACATGCCGTCGAATATACCGGGCCATCGGTGACGGCGATGTCGATGGCGGCCCGGATGACGCTGTGCAACATGACGATCGAGGCTGGCGGCCGCATCGGGCTGATCGCACCGGATGACACAACCTTCGCCTTCCTGCGCGACCGCAAGCTCGCGCCCAGGGGTACGATGTGGGGTCGCGCGGTCGACCACTGGCGCACGTTGGCCACCGACGCCGATGCGGTGTTCGACCGCGAAGTGACATTCGATTTGGGCGATATCGCGCCGCATGTCACATGGGGCACCACCCCCGACGAAGCCGCGCCGATTACCGCAAACGTACCCGACCCCGCCAAAGCCAATACCGCCAGCGCCAGGCGTCATGCCGAAAAGGCATTGGCATATATGGCGCTCGCCCCCGGTACCTCGATCGAAGCGATTGCGATCGACCGCGTATTCATCGGCAGCTGCACCAACGGACGGATCGAAGATTTGCGCGCCGCCGCCGCCATCGCAAGGGGACGGCGCGTCGCTCCGGGTGTGACCGCGATCGTCGTCCCCGGATCGACCGCGACCAGAGCCGCCGCGGAGGTCGAGGGGCTGGACCGCGTCTTCACCGATGCCGGCTTCGAGTGGCGGCATGCGGGCTGCTCGATGTGCGTGGCCATGAACGACGACCGGCTGAGCCCGGGCGAACGCTGCGCATCGACCAGCAATCGCAACTTCGAGGGACGTCAGGGGGCGGGCGGAAGGACCCATTTGATGAGCCCGGCAATGGCGGCGGCGGCCGGGATCGCCGGACATCTGATCGACGTGCGACGATTGATGGCGTGACGCCTTTCCAAACCCTGACAGGCATTGCCGCGCCGTTGATGGAAGAGAATGTCGATACCGACATCATCTTTCCAGCACGCTTTCTGCTGATCACCGCGCGCTACGGACTGGGGCAATATGTGTTCCACGATCGCCGTGCCGCCGACCCCCACTTCGTACTGAGCCGCGCGCCGTTCGACACCGCGCGTATCCTGATCGCCGACGCCAATTTCGGATCGGGATCGAGCCGCGAACAAGCAGTGTGGGCGCTCGCCGAGATCGGCATTGGTTGCGTAATCGCGCCGAGTTTCGGCGAAATCTTTCAGGCAAATTGTTATCGCAACGGCGTGCTGCCGATCGTTCTGACGCAGGCGGCGGTTGCCGATCTCGCCGTGCTGGCTGGCGCAGGCCGATGGTTTACGGTCGACTTGGGTACGCAACGAATCGTCGTCGATGATGCCGAGACGCGATTTACGGTGCCCGCCGAACAAAAACTGGCAATGCTTAACGGGTGGGACGATACCGCGACGATCCTCAACACCCGCATGGCCGACGTTGACGCGTTCGAGGATCGGCAACGGGTGGCGCAACCATGGCTTTGGGAACACGCATGACCGACGACCTCGCGGCCAATTACGCTCGAGCGTACAACACCCGCGTTGGTTTTGGCGTACGGCCGGCACTGATCCTGATCGATTTCTGCCAAGGATATTTCGACCCGGCGTGCGACCTCTATGCCGACGTTGAGGACGCGCTCGCGGCTGCACTTCGCATCCGTGCAGTCGCACGGGCGGCGGGCGTACCGGCACGCCCGATAACTACTGAGCCTTTACGTGCGGGAAGAGCCGTTTCCAGCGGGCGTCCAGCTGGGACTGCGCCGCACCCTTTCGCGCTGCGGAAACACGCGCCAGCCCGCGCAGGTCAACGTCATGACCGCCAATCCACTTGCCCGCCACTGTGTAGCCAAGGTCGTAGATCGCGACGTCGACGTGCGGCTCTCCACTGACGATGAAACGCGTCTCGATCAGCACCGGCAGCTTCTCGTCGCCGCGGCTGTCATCTGGCATCCCCGCATTCTCTCGAGCCCGCTTCAGGGGCTGAGCGAACCAGGCTGTTTCGATACGCGGCTCTCCCGTCGTCTTGGCGGGCGCTGCAGCCAGCGCCGTCGGAAACGTTATCGTCTGTTCCTGGATCGTCTGCTCTGAGGAGGTCGGGGCCAAAGCCAGCCCTCGCTTGTCGGCTGACGCCGTAAGGACCAGCCGTTCTGCACGCGATGCCGCCTTCTGCGTCTCCGCTGCTTTCGACGCTTGGTCCGCGCTTCGTTCGGACCAGCTGTTCCACAGCGTCAGTGCAGAGATAAGCACGGCGATGACCGCGAGCGCTTCTCCGATCGTGATCCATCGCCGACGGATCGATGCCGCTTCGGCGTCTCGAGCTTCCTGGCTAGGTGGCGGCGGTTCGCTGCCGGGTTGTTCGGTATCCACTCGCTTGTTCCAACATCAGATCTGGTTTTGGTCAACACGGCGGCTCAACTCATTCCTGCCGATTGCCCATGCCTCGCTCTCGGCCCCACACAACAGCACCGCTGCGTCGGTTCGTGCCGACTTTCGAATAAATGCGGGCAACGTGATTGCGCACGGTATTGCGCGATAACCCAAGTCGTTCGGCAATCGCAGTGTCGTCGTGATCATCGCAGATGAGGTCGAGGATCTCACGTTCGCGTGGACTGAGCTCTACGCTTGGCGCGGTGACTTTTGGCCGGCGGAGGTTAGCCAATTTGTCCAATATCGACTGACTGAGCCAGCTGGCGTCCTTCATCACTTCGCTGATCGCGCCAGCCAACTCGCCCTCGCTGCGACGTCGCTCGGTCATATCCTGATAGACCCACAGGACGCATGGGGCTCGCTCTAGGCTCACCGTCTCTGCTGACACCACGCAGTCGATCTTGTGACCATCTTTTGACAGCAGCAGGCCGTCCCGGTCTCGCACTCCACCTCCCGTCATCAGGTCGCGCTCCAAAGCGGCGCGCTCCTCCGAACTGTTCCAAAGCTGCAGGTCGTTTGCTGTTCGCCCGATTGCTTCGTCGTCGCCATAGCCGGTCAATCGCCGGAAGGCCGCGTTCACGCGAGAAATACGGTGATCACGATCGCGCGTGACGACCATGGCGACCGGAGCCATTTCAAAGACCGACGATAAGTGTTGCTCGCTGTCCGCGAGCGCTGTTTCCGCTTCTCGCCGCGGCTCCAAATCGGCGAATGTCAGCAGTAACGCGTCCTCTTCGGTAACATCAATCGGTTGACCAGCGAACAGCACAAGCCGCCGTGAGCCGTCAGCCGTGAGCAACTCGGCCTCCGTTTGAGGCACCACGGAGCCGGTATCGATCAGCCGCCAAAAGGTTTGCGGATCAGCGATCGAGCCCAGCAAATCGGAGCTGACCAGCTTCTCGCCGACGAGCTTGGCTGGCTCGAAATCGGTTAGCGCCTGGAACCCCGGATTGATCTGCATGATCCGATGGTCCCGCAAGCCCACAACGATCGCCGGCGCGGGGTTCGCATTGAACATCGCTTTGAAGCGCGCTTCGGCGTCGAACCGTTCGGAGACGTCGCTGATGACCAGTGCCAGATAATCTGGCTCCCCACCATTATCGTCCATGAAGACATCACGGACCTCGTGAACCCAACGGACCTGCTCTGTCCCGGCCGGCGCAACCTCTACCACGGAGTCTGGCATGCTTTCACCAGCAAGCAGCCGGAACAGCGGGTAGTCGCGGTGCTTGAGCGGTTTGTGCTCAGCCGACCATAAAGCGAACCGCTTCGCATAGCCCTCGGCGGTCCCGCCCAACTCATCGACAGACGAAACGCCATGCATCCGCAATGCAGCTTCGTTGGCGCTCAGTATGACACCTGTGGGATCAACGAGAATTACGCCGTCGAGCAATTGAGCCATGAGCTGCTCCAAATGACGCAGGCTCGGTCGTTCGTCGTTTGCTGACATAAGGGTCATCACCGCAAAGCGCTCGGACACGCCCAACGTTCCCTGTGAGATAACTACAGTAGCTAGTGCACCAGCACTAACCGAGACACCAGCCGATCGTGCGCATTCTGAACATTCCCGATGGTGCGATCGTTTGGATGGCCTCTGTCATACCGGAAGGAATAACCATGGGCCTCATCATTCTCCTCGTCGTAGGTGGGATCATTGGCTGGCTCGCCAGCATGATCATGCGCACCGACGGACAACAGGGCATCGTTTTAAACGTCGTCGTGGGCATCGTGGGCGCTTTACTCGCAGGCTTCGTCGTGACCCCGCTCATTGGCGGCGCACCCATCACCAGCGGCGTGATCAGCATCCAGTCGATCCTCGTGTCACTGCTCGGCGCGGTAGTGCTGCTGGCGATCGTCAATCTCGTTCGTCGCGGCTCGGTCCGCTAAATTCGACTTCGTCGGCACACGGTCCGCAGCAAACCAAATTACCCACAAGGAGAGATCTAATGAACAATGACAACAACGGTTTCACCCATGACGACCCCAACCGTGGTCCGCTTGACCGTGCAGCGAACGCCGTCACCGGCGGCACGGGCGGGATCGATGCGGCCATCGGCCATGACGACCCAAATCGCGGACCGGTTGATCGCGCTACGAATGCCCTGATCGGCGACACTGCAGCCAGCACATCGAGCGGAAACGGCAGTGGCACGCTGTCGGCTATCTTTGACAGCCAGGCGGAAGCCGAACGCGCCGTAGCGGACCTTCGCGACGCCGGTGTAGATAATAGCGGGTTGTCAGTCATCGCTCGTAACAAGGGTACGACGACAGCTCGAGACGGCGATGGTGTCGTGACTGACGAGCACCACGAAAACTTCGTTCGAGGCATCCTCGGCGGCGGTGCTCTTGGTGCTGGGCTTGGCGTCTTGGCGCTGGCCATCCCGGGCGTCGGCCCCCTCGTGGCTGCCGGCGCGATCGCTGCTTCAGCGATCCCAGGCGCGATGGCAATCGGCGCGGCCGCGGGCGCAGCGGCCGGCTCGCTCAACGAGACGCTCAAGGATCACGGCGTCAGTGATGAGGATGCATCGTATTACGGGGAGCATCTCACCAGCGGCGGTGTGTTGGTCACCGTCACTGGCGCCACCGATGGCGTCCGCGTGCGGCAGATCCTGCAGCGTAATGGCGGCCACAGCGTGAACAGTCCGCGCTTGGCTACCGCCTAACTTAGAGGGGTCGGGAATCTTTCCCGACCCCTTTCGATAGCCTGTCGAACGCCGGAATCATTGCGATCGCGGGCCATAATGCTGAGCGCCGCGTTTCAAGCGACGCTAGAATCTGGTCGAGGTTACAGCGCATCACCGCTGCTGGGACGCCGCGGGTCATATCGTTCGCGCCGAGAGCAACGATTGCGAGATCTGGCTTCGTCCGCATCTCGGTAACCGGCGCGGCAAGCGAGCCAAGCCTTGAGCCGTGGTGTTGCCGGACACCCCAGCGTTTATGACAGTCGGACCTGTCAAATCCGCGCGTAGGAGATGCTAAAGCTGAGCCGGAAATGCCTCCTCCCGCTTGAGACCATAGCCAGCCGTCAGGCTATCGCCGAGCGCGAGGATGGACAGGCCAAGCAGGGTAGCGGACATAAAAATTCTCTAATATTGTGAAGGTGAGAGTAGCGTCGCAATCTAAATGTGCAGGCAGATGAGCATCTTCAAGCGCACTAGGGTTGAGCGAGGTTAAGCATCTTTTCAATAACTTGCACGTTTCTCGATCATGGTTTCACGTCCGCCAAGCTATGCACTTTCCTTCGCCAGCGAGTGTCGAACAAAGGCGCCGAGCTCTACGACGCCCGAAGTTCGGCGTCGGTACGAAATGCTCGCTAGCGACTATGACCAGCTCAGCAAGAAAGGCTCGCAGCACATCAGGTCTCGTTACTCCACACCTTGGTGACGAGATCTACCCGCCCGGACTGCGCGACAACTCTCCGGGCCATCTTACGGCAGGATCTCCGATGGCAAAAACGCACGACGAACCCAGCAATGTGGACGCAGACAACGGCGTTGTAATCGTGGATGGTCCAGCCGGCACGGTCATCAGCCTGACACCGCGGGCAGCCCTGACAACGGCAGAACGCCTGAGACAAGCGGGTATAAAGGGCGAGGAACAACTCGCTCAAGCATCGGACGACGCGGTGACGGAGCGCCCCAGCACCGACTAGCAGATCAGCGTTTGATGCGCGGCATGCCAATGAAGTCGCGTTGGCCGAGCTTACCCCCTGCACCCGCAAGATCGCGTATGCGGTCGTCGCGTGAAAATAGAAGATGGAGGTTACGACAGCGCCCGCACATTAGATTAGATGTGCTCTGCCCAGCGCATCAATCACCGCGACGGTATTCTGCTCTGCAAAAGCCTCGCGTATCGCCAGGCCACGATAACGGCCCGCTGGTGCGGTTATGTCGCGTGAAGCCACCACAGCTTCAAGCTGCTGGCGACGACGCACACTCATCGATAGAGCCACTGCGCGGCCTCCCGCGTCGTGCAAGTCGTCGATCGTCTTGTCTAGCGCGCCGGTAAAATCGAGGATGGGAATGACCATCGAACTATCTTGGCGCGGGACGATAACATTTGCGAGTCAGGAGATGTTGTTAAATCGTTCTAATCCGCGCAGCTAGCTGATCATGCACAGGATCACTCGGAACGAGCTTTATTGGCTGGTCTGGCATGTGCTCAGCTTTCCAACCAAATCAGACAAGCGCGACCTCCAATAGCTGAAGGTGTTCGACGGCCCCGGCTCGATCGGTCGCATGGTAATGCGCGTATGCGATGCGATGGACAGCGAGCGGCGATGCGTCGCTGAGATCAAGGGCGATGGTCACATGCTGCCCGAGTCGAAGCCGATTAAGGCGTATTCTCGGGCAGCTCGATTCAGGTTCGCTGGATACGCTCGGCCGAACTTGATTCGGTCGTAAACTGGTTCGGTCGCGGACACTCTCGTGGACGCAAGCGGCCGAGAATGCGAGCCGTCAATGTTATCGGGCGGAGGCATTCGCTAAATTGGTGGGCCTGCTATTTTGAGCGAACGGATCTCCGCCATAGACATTACCCGCTGGGAAGTAGCGGCAGACTAGGAAATCATCGTCCGCGTTGCTGGCCACCGCACAGCCAACCTGTCGTGTGCCGCCCCAGATCATCTGCGTATAATGGCCAACGTCATGCCACGATCCGGTTTTACTGACTTTGGGGAAGCTACCGCGAACGAAGTCCGCGCCCTCATCCGACCAACTTCCGATCATTTCGACGTAGCTGTAGGCTGTACGGGTTCCCATCCACAGGTTTTCGCCCTCGCTCGTAGTTCGCAAATCAGCGCTGTGCTCGAAGCGGCGCGATTGTGCGATCTGAGCGGCATAGACGCTGGCATCCGCGGCCAGTGCAGGATCCCAAGTCAGATCGGCAAGACTAAGTGAATTGCGCAAGCCATTATGCGCTGCAAGCATCGCATCGACGAATTGACGCCCACCACGATCAGCGGGTTTTGCGCCCTTCCACTCAGACGTAGCCTGGATCGCGGTATGGTCCATGTAAGCCACGGTTTGAAAGGCCCCAGAAGTGCCAGCGTGGGTCGGCGTAGTCATCGCCGCGACCAGACTAAAACCGACGACATAAGCTTGCTTGCGCATGACGTTTCATACCTGGCCTAGGTGAACAAACCGTCACCTCGCCGTCGACCCTCCTCACAGCTGGGCTGTGGAGCAGGCACTTAAAAATCTAGTGGCCCTTACGTCGGGACAAGTAGAAGCTACTCTTCGCGCTTCGCCTGCTCAAATAGGACTATGCGCGATTGAGGGGGGTCGACCGGGATGAACGATAATGGAAGAATTGCCGCAGCTGGCAGGACTCCCGAGGTCTTTTCACAGCTCAAGGCCAAAAAATGATCGCGCCTGTATTGATCAGCGCGAGCCTGCTCTCGTCCATCCTCTCGCCACTGGCGCATAACCCAATGCGGTGCGATTGGACGGAACGATTACAATGCGGTCCCGGCGCTGGTTGCCATCCGATTACCAATGATGTTTGGGCGATGGTTGACCCTGGCAGAGGTGAGGTGAAGCGTTGTGACCATTCTGGCTGCGACACATATGTGGGTCGGTTTTCTAGATCCGGGGAGTATACCAACGGCGAAGTGCCGGGTCGGTCGATGCTCTTCCAAATCGGCCCAGCGGGTCGCGCGACGCACGTTGTGACACTGGGCAACACCGTGATTGTCTACCAGGGTCGATGCCGTTCTTCGAGGACTCGATGACTGCCGCGCTGCTTCATAAGGCTGGGGCGATCCACGTCGGTCTTGAAAGCAATGCAAAAGCCTCCCCAGTCACTCGGGCGGGATAAACAGCTAGCGTCGATCGACCAAGAACACCACGTAGCCACGAAAAGCGCGCTGCTCGCGTAAGTCAGACGGCTCCGTCCAATCACCACCCTGGACCAACCCAATTTTGAACGGGATTGCGAGATGACTGATGCGGCGAAAGTAATTCTCATAGCCGGGGATCGTGCGACGCCCCTGATAGGTTTGAATGACAATCTCATCGACTGAGCCACCCAGGCTGATCTGCCCCCCGCTGAGTGGCCCAGAGACTATGATAGTCTGGACCACGAAAGGGACGACGAATGCCGAGCAAGAAGCACAAGCCGGAAGAGATTATCGGGAAGCTGCGTGAAGTTGAGA
>NZ_CBCRXM010000010.1:0-104265 GCF_965137005.1 Sphingomonas antarctica
GCCGCCGAACTTGAAACGCAACGGGCGGGGTTAACCCCGCCCGTTGCTTCACCCGCGCTCATGCGCAACAACACCGGTCTGTCTCTGGTTGCCGCTGGATGAAAGGCGGGGGTCACGTCACCCGCAAATGCCTATATCACATTCGATCTCGGTGCAGCGTACAATCTGGCGTCGTTCGATCTGTTCAACACATCGAACGGATTTAACGGTGATCGCGGCACCGGCACGTTTAGCATCGCTGCTTCTAACAGTCTCGTCAGTGACGGAGCTAACGGGTTCACGCTCGGTGGAACGATTGCTACCATTGCGAGCGGCACGCTAGCCGCTCAACCAACGAACAGCCCGCTCGTCGCACAGACATTCAGCGCGTCGTCGGGAGGGGGCTATCGTTATCTGCAATTTCTCCCCACCAGTGTCGCTTCGCCAAACCAGATCGTGAACGGCATTCAGAACAATTACGGACTGAATGAATTGCGCGTTTTTGGAACAGCGGTCGCCACGGGCGCTGTGCCAGAGCCCGCAGCATGGGCAATGATGCTCGCTGGATTCGGACTTGCGGGAGCAAGTGCTCGTGGCCGCCGCAGGCAGAGCGTGCGCGTCACCTACGCATAATAGATCAGAAACCTGTGGAAGCCACCGATCCACAAGGATCGGTGGCCGTTCGCTCCCTGAAAACTTCGGCAGGTTGTTGCTGTTCGAGGCTAAAAGCTGCCAATCTGCTTTCCACCCACTTCCTGGCGTTCCCGCCACGATCCGCTTTCGCCACAAGCTGACGGTCGTCCAGAGACCCGGTTGCGGTCGTCCGCTCGGCCGCACTGACGCGAAGAAAAAGGGGCCGCGTTTGCACGCGACCCCCACTCCAATTCAAAAAAGATAGTTTAGGCGAACGTGACGTTAACGCGCTGACGACGGCGTATTGCACCGCCCATCAAACCAAAGCCGCCTACCATCAGCGCCCAGCTGGCCGGTTCCGGAACGCCCGGCATCATTGGTGCGTCAAAGCCACTGATGACCACAATTTGGTTGCCGCCGCCATAGGTCGAAAACAAGAAGTCGCCCGTTACCGGATCGATGATCGCGCCTTCGGCCCCACCAAGTCCGGTGAGAAAATCGACGCGCGAACTCACCAATGGGTTGCCCGACGCATCCACTGTGTAAGAGCCAATCGAATTCGTCGAATATTCGCTGAGCAAAAGGCTATTGACGCCGAACCCGGCGTTATTGCCTCCGACATAGGCAATGCCCTCGGGGCCGCGGCCGACTTGCGCCGTCAACGTTGCCGGTCCGAGGTTGAACAGCCCGGTGGAGCCATCGGCGATCAGCCCGACGTCGTAAAAGCCGCCTGCGCTATAGCTTGTGATCTTGAAGCTGCCTGCGCCGCCAAAGCCGGTCGGGACGAACTGTAGCGTTCCGGTCGATGCCGTAATGCCGATCGAACTCAAATTGATGGCGCGGTCTGGCCCGGTGCTACCCGGCAGATACTGGAGGAGCATGTTGTCGGAATAGGTCGTGGCGAACAGCACGCCCGACGGTCCAAACGCGAGTCCGCCATCAATGTTCGGCGCGGTAGCAAAAAGCGATGATGCGCCAGAATAACCGTTAATGTGCCCGCCGCTGTCCCGCGACACACCAATCGAATAGATTGCGCCAGAACCGCCGTTAGCTGCGCCGCCGACGAGCAGCGTATTCGCGTTAAGGAACGTCAGGCCGCCGAGGTTCGCCGGAACAGTGGCCGGCGTGCCAAGCGTCGCGCAAGAATAAAGACCGGCGAACTGCGCACCGAACGTCACACCAGAACCACACGGTGCCGCAATAGCAGGTATGGCGGTTGTTGCGAGCGCGACGGCAAACACGCGGCTTAAGCGACGAGTCGTGATCATGATGAAATTCCCCCGAAAAACCCACCTACCCTGTGACCCCGCGACGCGATAAGCAACCGATCCTGCGGGCTTCCCAGGCATTATCCGTCCTAAAATGGGGCATGCGTAGCGACAGATCTAGAATATGGGCGACGCTGCGCTGAAACTCGGGTTGAGCGTCCGCTTCCCGAGAAATTGTCAAAAAAGCGGCCAGTCCGCTAACCATCTGTGGACGCCCCGAGTGACGCAAGCGGTATTTTGAGTGTCTGGCGCGTAGTCGGATGCTGCCATCTGTTCGGCCTCTGATGCAGCGATGATGGCTGCGGGCCCGTATGGGAGTTCGCGGATCGGAACCACATCACCCTAAGCGTGCTGATGAAGCACGGTGGTTAGCCCTGGTTCTTCCGACCCCGTCTCGCCGACTGTTGTGCCATACTCTCCTTCGACCGACCTACGCCCCGACGACCTCAGGCCCGCCTCGGCTTATGCCGCTGCAGCGACCGGAGCTGTGTAATCCTCGTTCTTCATCAGCAGCGCCAGACAATGCGTGCTGTCTTGTTGGCGAGCGCCACCGTGACGAGCATGCGTGGCTTGCGCGCCATCATCTGCTCGAGCCACGATCCCTTGGGCGCCCCTCGCTTGCTCGCCTGCAGCACCACGGCGCTGCTGCCGATGATCAGCAGCCGCCTGAGCGTTCGCTCGCCCATCTTCGAGATCGACCCGAGCTTCTGCTTGCCGCCGGTCGAGTGCTGCCGCGGCGTGAGCCCGACCCAGGCGGCGAAGTCACGCCCCTTGGCGAACGTGCCCGACGGCGGAGCGAGCGCCAGTATGGCGGTTGCCGTGATCGGGCCGATGCCCGGAATCGTCATCAGCCGGCGTGCAACAGCATCTTCGCGTGAACGGCGAACGATCTCCTTGTCGAGCTCAGCGATCTGACGATCGAGCATCGCCAGGCTCTCGAGCAACACCGTGCAGACCGAACGGACGCCTTCGGGTACAGCCGCCGGATCTGCCAGCAACGCGGCGAGCTTCTCCAGATGCACCAGGCCCTTTGATGCGACCCAGCCGTACTCCGCCATATGACCGCGCAGGGCATTGCTGATCTGGGTTCGCTGCCGCACCAGCAAATCACGACCACGGAACACCATCGCTGCGGCCTGCTGCTCCTCGGTCTTCACTGGTACGAACCGCATGCTCGGTCGCTGGGCCGCCTCGCAGATCGCCTCGGCATCGGCCGCGTCGTTCTTCTGTCGCTTCACGAACGGCTTCACGTAGGCAGGCGCAATCAACCGCACATCATGGCCCAGCTTGAGCAGCTCGCGCGCCCAGTGATGCGCGCCGCCGCACGCCTCCAGCACCACACGACATCGCGGCTGAGCTGCGAAAAACGGCAACAGCTTCGCACGGCTGATCTTCTTGCGAAGAAGCACATGGCCCGACGCATCGACGCCGTGCGCCTGAAAAACATGCTTGGCGATATCCAACCGATTATGCTAACTTCCGACACGGACGCCTCCCTCAAGTGGTGATCAACACCTCCACTCTGGCACATCGATGCCGTCGGGGGGCGTCCACCCCATCACCCAACATCGGACATTCGATTGGGTGTCCTATGAAAGCGTCTAGGTCTCCCGGCCGGTCGCCGGCAACGACAGACTTTTCCGGGATGACCGGAGCCTTTTATATTGCTCAAGCGACTTACCCTCGCGGGAGGCGTTGGCATCGTAAGTTCGATGCTTCAGTTTGGCCTTGTACCGCTCGGGCATTGAGTCGTTGATGAGATCAAAAATATACTGCTCGGAAATCCACTCACTGAGCCACCTTTCACGGCGCTCTGAAGTGCGTGCGCGTTTGTGCAGCGTGGCCATATAGGTCACTTCCTCTTGTGCATCATCGCGACGCTGCAGACGCTTATCCCAATCCTTCTTTTCGCGTTCGTCGAGCGGTCCCTCCGTCCGGACCGCGCCCGTGTGCATGTTGATCACGATATCATCGGGGTGAGGAATCGGCGGAGGCCTTGAAATTCCCTGTTTCTCCCAACGCTCTAGTTCCGCGGTCCATTTCTGCTTGTATTCGAAGGCGTTTTCCATCGTCGTCAGTCGCTCGCTGGACTCTCGCGCTTCAACAGTTCGAACGATCTCGGCTAGCGCAGTTTGGGAGAGGCGACTGCCTTTCATCGCAGAAATCGCGAGGGCCCGCATGGCAGCCTGAATCGCCGGGAGTTCGATTGTCGTGTCGCCCTCCCGGATCCTGACCGGACGGTAGGCTTCCTCCAGAATAAGCTTGTCTGTGGGCTTCAATGCCGGGTCGTACTGTTTTGATCGGTTTTTGCAGCCCTTCGGACGTCCACCGGGGTTGCCGGATTGCCCTTTACGAAACCTGTGCTCCACTGGTGGCCGCCCGTAACCAACAACAAGGTCTGTGCGCGACTTGTCGTCCATCAGCCCGCCTAGTCCGCAAGATGCAGTCCAAGACGCGTCTCGGTCAGCGCTTCGAAAGTATCGTTGGTTGCAGCCAACATAGCGCGCTTGCCGGTGAAGTTTTCCCAGCGGCGCACAATCGTATCGCAATAAAGGGGATCATACTCGATTAACCGCGCCAAACGCCCGGTCTTTTCAGCAGCGATCAACGTCTAGCCTGAGCCGCCAAAGGCATCGAGCACCAGTTCGCCGCGACGCGAGCAATCGCGCAATGCATCAGCAATCATCGCAACCGGCTTTACGGTGGGGTGCATGGCAAGTTCGTCCGAACGAGCAGCGCCGATCGAACTTATGCCGGCATAATCCCACACATTGGTGCGATATCGGCCGGTCTGGCCAAGCCCAAAGCTGTTGGTATGTTCCGCGCTACCGTTCTTGAACACGAACACCAGCTCATGTTTGGAGCGGTAGAAGGCCCCCATCCCGCCATTGGTTTTGTTCCAGACGACGAGGTTTTTCAGCTCGGTAAACGCCTCTTCGCTCGCCGCGAGAAGCTCGCCCATATGCCGCCAATCCATACACACGTATGCGATCGCGCCATCGCGCATAACGCCGGCGATATTGCCCAGCGTGTCTCGCAGAAACCCGGTGAATTGCGCGCGGCTCATCTCTCCGCTGGCGAAAGCAAACTCGCGGTGCTTGACGGTGCCAAGGCCGCAGACATTGCCGTCGATCTTCACGTTATAGGGCGGGTCAGTGAAGACCAGGTCTGCGTGGTCGTCCCCCATAAGCGCCGCAAAGTCGGCCGCGCTTCGGGCGTCGCCACACAATAATCTGTGGCGACCGAGATGCCATAAATCGCCTCGGCGTGTGACTGCCGGGCCTGTGGCAAATGTGACCTGTTCGTCAGGAACATCTGACCCATCGGGATCGGCCTCGCCCGCGTCTTCGATTGCGAGATCGACCTCGGCCAGACTGAACCCGGTCAACTCCACATCGAACTGGAGTTCGACGAGTGCCTGCAACTCGATGGCAAGGATGTCCTTGTCCCACCCTGCATTGAGCGCGAGTTTGTTGTCGGCCAAGACGTAAGCGCGCCGCTCGGTCGCGGAAAGATGCGACAGCGCGAGTGTCGGAACGCTCTTCCACTTGAGCAATTTTGCGGCTTCCACCCTGCCATGACCGGCGATGATCTCGCCGTCGTCGGAAACCAGCACCGGGTTGGTGAACCCAAAGCGCTCGATTGACGATGCAATCTGCCTGACCTGCTTTTTCGAATGCGTCCGAGCGTTGCGCGCATAGGGCTGCAGCGACGTAATTGCCCGCTCGACGATTTGACAGATACCCATAGCGCACCCCGAATCACAAAACCGATTTTGTGCTACTGGACTGAACGGTTGCATTTGTCAATCGTGCGTGTATCCTCACGTTATTATCGAATGAACGGAGCCACGATGAGCTTTGCTCGCAAGCTTTATGACCTGCGCCTGCAGCGCGGCATGTCGCTCCAGAAAGTTGCTGACGCGGTGGAGATCTCGAAGGCGCACGTTTTCAACCTCGAGAAGGGTCTGACGGCCAACCCATCGATGGACCTCGTGGTGAAGCTGGCCGAACTGTTCCGCGTCCGTGTCGCAGATCTCGTTGGAGACAACCCCGACGCCGAGGATCAGCCCGCCGAGATGGTCGCCATGTTTCGCGATCTGAAAAGCCTTGAAGAAAGCGACCGCGATACCATCCGGATGCTCATGGAAACGATGAAGAAGCGTCGGGAACAGCAGGGTTGACAGTCAGCCGGCTGGACCTCGACGGTGTCGGCTCAACAGCCGGCATCGCCGCCCGCATCCACGAGCTTGATCCGGATCTTCCGCTCGATTTTTCCATCGAGGCGCTGTGCAAGCAACTCGACATTGTCGACATCCAACTAACAGATACGACTGCCTTCGAAGCCGCATTAATCATGGACGAACTCAAGGCGGCCGGCTCTATCCTGCTTGCTAAGAGCAGCAATCCGAAGCGCCGCCGGTTTTCGATCGGGCACGAACTTGGCCACTTCCTCATTCCAACGCACATGCCTCGTCGAGGCGAGCCATTTACCTGTTCCCATGCCGACCTTCGGCTTGCTGACACTCGCGACAAGAACCGCCACAAGCAGGTCGAAGCTGAAGCCAACCGATTTGCCGCCCAGCTGCTAATGCCACCAAAACGAGTTCGGGCCAGTCTCACATCACGCGATCCTGACCTCGCCGAAGTCGTCCGGCTTGCCCATGAATTCGGCGTCAGCAAAGAAGCCATGGCACGTAGCTATGCCGAGGCTCACCGCCAGACGTTGGCAGTCATCATCGTGCGCGATGGTCGCATTGAGCGACTGTATCGGCCGGATGACTTTCCATGGGTTGAACCGCGCTGGGGAGATGTCGTCCCAGCAGAATCCATAGCATCGGCTCATCGGTTGTCGCCAGGAGAGATTTCCGAGATGGAAGAGTGCGAGGCAGAGACTTGGCTCGGCTATTCTGGCGCTCGAAAAGTCGAGGTATTGAGCGAGCAGGTGCTTGCCCAGCAATTTGGTTATGCGACCATCCTGCTCCACGCCGAACTTGCAGACGTCGATTGACCGACTGACCTGCAGCTCGCGATCTAACAATTGTAATAACCGTTGTTCGGCGCCCTGAAATCGCTGTTAGCCCAAACCGCTTCCCTGTTGCGCGAGCATAAATTCCCTGTTCCAGCTTTAGGGAATTGCAATCTAAAAATGGCTGATTTGTGAGGTTTTTGAGCGCCGCTACATGTGAGATAGGGCTGAAAAAGATCATTTTCCCTGTAGATTCCCTGCTAAACAGGGAAAAACGGCGCCGAGACCGGTTTGCTGGAGACTGCGCCCCGCACCGCGGGTTTCGGACACCTCGAAACCCCGCGCGGCCCGCCTCGATAAAGTCGCGGACCGGCGCGTTGGCTTTGCCCACGGGCTGCCCTAAGCCGATGCGGTACCGGGGATTGGCAACATGCGGTGGTTCGACACGATGATGGGACACGGGGCGTGGATCGCGCAGCTGTCCGGGCTGCTCCTCACGCTGTCGATGTTCGGTCGCGCGTCGATCCGGACCCGGCTCGCGGTGATCGCTGCCGCGATTGCGGCCTTATGTTACGCCTTGCTCGCCCGCCACATCCCGCCGCTCGCGTTCTGGGCGGCTGTGGTCTTGGCGGTCAGCGCGTTCAAGATCATCGAGATCGAATGGAAGGAACGGCTGACGCGCTTTTCCGTCGCCGACGAACATTTGCGCACGCGTTTGATGACCGGCCTGTCGCGGTCGCATGCCCGGGCGCTGATCGACCGTGGCAATTGGGTCAGCGGCAAGACGGGCGAGCGCCTGTTGACCGAAGGCGAGCCGGTGACCCATCTGTATTTTCTGCACTCCGGCGCGGCGGCGGTGTCTTTCGCCAAGGTCCCCGTCGGCCAGTGCGCGGCGGGCGATTTGATCGGCGACGCCACCGCGATCAGCGGTGCGCCCGCCACGGCGACCGTCAACCTGACCGCGGCGAGTGAATTATGGTGCATCTGGGCCGACGAACTGCGGCACTATGTGGCACTGCATCCGGAGGTTCGCACGGTGCTGGAACGCGGGCTCAACGAAGCGCTGCGCGGTAAATTGTCCAACGCCAATCAGCGTCTGGTCGACGCCGGGAGCAATTGATGCCGGGACCGCTCAACGGCATCCGCATCGTCGAATTCGCCGGCATCGGTCCCGGGCCGTTTTGCGGCATGATGCTTGCCGATCATGGCGCGGAGGTCATCCGAATCGAGCGCCCGGGCGGGCGGCTCGACCCGCGCGATCCGTTGTCGCGCAACCGGCGGTCGATCGTCCTCGATACCAAGAGCGAGGCCGGGCTGACGGTCGCCAAGGCGCTGTGCGCGCGCGCGGACGGGTTGATCGAGGGCTATCGGCCCGGCGTGATGGAGCGGCTGGGGCTCGGGCCGGATGTGCTGCTGGGTGACAATCCCAGGCTGGTTTACGGGCGCATGACCGGATGGGGACAATATGGGCCCTACGCTCAGGCTGCGGGCCACGACATCAATTATATCGCGCTGTCGGGGGTGCTGCACACCATCGGCCGTGCGGACGAACGCCCGGTGCCGCCGGTCAATTATGTCGGCGATTTCGGTGGCGGTGCGATGATGCTGGCGTTCGGCATGGTCAGCGCATTGCTGGCGGTGCGGATGGGCGGACCCGGCCAGGTCATCGACGCGGCGATGACCGACGGGTCTGCCTTGCTCGCGGGGATGAGCTGGTATTTCCACGCCATCGGCCAGAATGCCGACCGCGCGGGCGTCAACATGCTCGATGGCGGCGCGCATTTCTATGACACGTATGAATGTGCGGACGGCAAATTCATTTCGATCGGATCGATCGAGCCGCAATTCTATGGGTTGTTGCGGCAGGCGGCTGGGATTGCCGACGATCCGGCGTTCGACGCGCAGCACGATCGGCTGGCGTGGCCCGATCTCAAGGCGCGACTGACCGCGATCTTCCGGACGCGTCCGCGAGACGAATGGGACGCGGTGATGGCCGAAACCGACATATGTTACGCGCCGGTGCTGGGCATGGGCGAAGCGCCGGGCCATCCGCACAATGTGGCGCGTCAGACATTCGGTGAAGTCGGCGGAGTGTTGCAGCCGATGCCGGCACCGCGTTACTCGGTGACGACCAGCGACACGCCCACCGCGGCGCCGCTGGCGGGCGCCGATACCGCCGCGATCCTCGATGAGCTTGGGTTGTCCGCCGATCTGCTCGGCGCATAGTAAAAGGGCCGCCCGCGTGTGCGGACGGCCCCTTCATTCAGTCGATAGTTGGAGTGCGTTTTAGCGCACCGAACCGCGACGAACCAGATTGACGATCGCCAACAGGACAACCGCACCCAGCAGCGACACGAGGAAGCTGTAGAGCGTCAGCGGCTGGTTGTTGATCGAGCCGCCCGAAAGGATCAGGCCGCCGATGAACGCGCCGATGATGCCGACGATGATGTTGAGGAAAATCCCCTGCTGTCCGTCGGTACGCATGATGATGCTGGCCAGCCAGCCAATGACGCCGCCGATGATCAGCCAAACGATAAGACCCATGTTCCGTCCTCCTGTTCACCGGTGTTCCCTCACCGGCGTTGTGAACAGCAAGACGCGCAAATGCCCCGACTAGTTCCGAAAAAAGTTCGGAAGCGTAACGACAGGGCGCGCCGCAAGTGCGCTAAAACTCAGTATTTCTGCTGTTTTTCGTACAGCTCCTTATAGTGCTGAATTCGCGTCACGCGCAGCCCGGGCATGCCCGATCGTTCGACCGCGCGCTGCCATCCGGCGAATTCTTCCAGCGTCAGGCTATAGCGATTGCACGCGTCGTCGACCGACAACAGGCCGCCGCTGACGGCGGACACCACCTCGGCTTTGCGCCGCACGACCCACCGCGTGGTGCCAGGCGCGGGAAGGCTCGCCAGGGTCAGTGGCTCGCCGAGCGGGCCGATCACCTGTTCGGGCCGAAACTTTTGATTCTCGATCATTGAACCTCTCAAGCCATCGCTTCTACTCCCAAAGGATTAGCGAAAGGCTTTGAACGGTCCCTTCAGCGGCACGGTAAACGCCGCCGTCATCAATATTACCCGTTTTCGGCGCCGAAGCTGAAACTGGCCACGGGCGCGACGCCGCCAGCGGCGGGGCCAGTGAACAACGCGATATGCGGGTCGCCGGCGTCGTTGGCGCGCGTCGCGTGCGAGACGATCCGCACTGTGGGCGTCGTCGCCTGACGCGCGGCCGCGTCGCTGAGCAACGCCGCCAGCGTCCGCCCGGAAGCCGCAGGAAATGTCCCATCCATGAACACTGTTTCGCGGCAAATGGTGAAGAGATCGTAAACCTTCGCTACGATTTTGTTACCGCAGCACAGTCCGCCTATAGGGTGCGGCATGTCGGACCTGTTCCAATTGGGCGATCCAGCCACCAAACGCATCGTCGTCGCGATGTCCGGCGGAGTCGATTCGTCGGTCGTCGCCGCGCTCGCCGCGCAGTCGGGGGCGGAGGTGATCGGCATCACGCTGAGGCTGTACGACGATGCCGGGACACCGCGCCGCGCGGGCAGTTGTTGCGCCGGACAGGATGTCCGCGATGCGCGCACCGTCGCCGACCGGCTGGGCATCCAGCATCATGTTCACGACATGGCGAGCCGGTTTCGCGAGGATGTCATCGACCGTTTTGCCGATGATTACGTCGCGGGGCGGACGCCGATTCCCTGTGTCCGCTGCAATATGGGGGTGAAGTTTCACGACCTGCTGAGCATTGCCCGCGAGCTGGGCGCCGATTGCCTCGCCACCGGGCATTATGTCCGGCGCGTCGGCAGCGAACTGCACCGTGCGGTCGATCCGGCGCGCGATCAGAGCTATTTCCTGTTCCAGACCACCGAAGCACAGCTCGATTATCTGCGCTTTCCGCTGGGTGGGATGGAAAAGGCCGAAGTGCGTCGGCTGGCGGGCGAGGCCGGGCTGATCGTCGCGGGGAAGCCCGACAGCCAGGATATTTGTTTCGTGCCCGATGGCGATTATGCCGGGCTGGTCAGGAAGCTGAGGCCCGAAGCGGCGCGAAGCGGTGACATTGTCGATTTGGAAGGCCGCGTGCTGGGCGGACATGGCGGGATCGCTGGATTCACCATCGGGCAACGGCGCGGGCTGGAGATCGGCGGGCTGGCCGAACCGCTTTACGTCGTGCGGCTCGATGCGCCCGCCAACCGCGTCGTCGTCGGACCGCGTGAGGCGCTGGCGGTGGAGGCGGCGTTGCTCAGCGAGATCAACCTGATCGGGCCGCCGCCCGAGGGTCCGCTGACCGTCAAGGTGCGTTCGCTCGCCAGGCCGGTGCCTGCGGTGTTCGAGGGGAACCGCGTGACCTTTGCCGCGCCCGAATATGGCGTCGCGCCGGGTCAGGCGGCGGTGTTCTACGCCGGTGAGCGGTGCTGGGGCGGCGGCTGGATCGAGGAAACCGTCGCCAGCGACGCACGCCTTGCGGCCTAAAGGTTGAACATCCCCTCGATCACCGTGACGCACTGCCCGCCGAGGATGACGCGATCCCCGGCGAGGCGGCACGCGACGTGCCCGCCGCGCTTGCTCGCCTGATACGCGGAAAAGCTGTCCCGGCCGAGGATCGGTGCCCAATAGGGCGTCATCACCGCATGGGCCGACCCGGTCACGGGGTCTTCGGGAATGTCGAAATAGTCGGTGAAGACGCGGCTGACCACGTCCGTCGCATCGCCGCGCGCGCTGACGATATGGACGAAGGGGCCGAGTGCCTTGATCACGCGACCGTCCGGCTGCGCGGCGCGGACGGCGGCCTCGTCGGCGACGACGACCAGCGCATAGCCCTTGTCGTGCCAAAGCGTGGCGACCGGCTCGACGCCCAGCGCCGCGACGATCTCGGGCATGGGCTTGGGCGTTGGTGTCCAGGCGGGAAGTTCGAGCTCGTAACCTGTGTCAGCGCGGCGCACGGTCAGGATACCGGCCTGACGCGTCGAAAAACTGACCTCGGACCGCTCGGTGATGGTGTTGAGGATGAAATGCCCGCTGGCGAGCGTCGCATGGCCGCATAATGCCACTTCCGCCGCGGGCGTGAACCAGCGCAACTCGTAATCCGCCTCTGCGCCCGACGGGACGATGAAGGCGGTTTCGGACAGGTTATTCTCTTCCGCGATGGCTTGCAGCACATCGTCGTCCAGCCACGCATCGAGCGGCATCACCCCGGCAGGGTTGCCGGTGAAGGGGCGATCGGCGAACGCGTCGATCTGGGCAAAGGCGATTTCGGTCACTGGCCCGTCTCCTCGGCGAGTTCGGTCGGCAATACGCCCTCGCGGTCCACATTGCCCTCGGGATCGAGGTGGATGAGGATTTCGGTGCCGGGAAATTCCTCCTGAAGCCGTTCCTCGACCGCGTCCATCGCGTCGTGCGCCGCGGCGACGGTCAGATTCGGATCGACCCAGACATGGAACTGGACGAAATCTTGCGCGCCGCTGGTGCGGGTGCGAAGGTCATGCAGGCCCGCAAGTTCGGGATGTTTCAGCGCAGCCGCCATAAAGGCTTGTCTCTTCTCCTCCGGCCATTCGCGGTCCATCAGCTGATCGATCGCCTGTGACGACGCGCGCCACGCGCCCCACAACAGCGCGACCGCGATGCCCACGCCGAACAGCGGGTCCGCCCAGCCGATCCCGGCATATTGATCGAGCGCCAGCGCGACGATCACCGCGCCGTTGAGCAGCACGTCGGATTGATAATGGACGTGATCGGCGTGGATCGCGACCGATCCGGTGCGGCGGATCACAGAACGCTGATAGACCAGCAGGACCATCGTCGCGGCCATCGCGACGAGCGACACGCCGATGCCATATTCGGCGTGCGCGGTGGCCTGTCCCTCGATCCAGCGCGAAACCGCCCGCCACAGGATGGCGATGGCGGAGATCGAGATGACGATCACTTGAAATAACGCCGCCAGCGCCTCTGCCTTGCCGTGCCCGAAGCGGTGCTCGCGGTCGGCCGGCATCGCCGCATAGCGCACGCCGTACAACGTCACCGTCGATGCGAGAATGTCGAGCGCAGTATCGGCCAGCGATCCGAGCATCGCCACCGACCCCGTCGCGGCCGACGCCGACAGCTTCAGCGCGAGGAGGAACACCGCCATCGCGATGCTCGCCATCGCCGCGCGGCTGGTCAGGGTGCCGTGGCTTTCGGTCATGGGTTGAGCAACCGCATCGTCCAGGCGTTTGCATTGCGCTCGAACAGTTCGCGGTGGTGCAGCCGCGCGCTCCCGTCCGACCAGAATTCGATGCGCTGTGGGACGACGCGATAGCCCGACCAGTGCGGCGGGCGCGGCACGTCGCCATCGCCGAACCGCGCTTTCACGTCCTCCAGCCGTGTTTCGAGCGTGGCGCGGTCGGGCAGCGTAGCGGATTGGTCGGATGCCCAGGCCCCCAGCCGCGATTCGCGCCCGCGCGAGGCGAAATAGGCGTCGGCCTCGGCGTCGCTGACGGCTTCGACCAGCCCCTCGACCCGCACCTGCCGACGCAGCGACTTCCAGTGGAACAGCAATGCCGCGTGCGGGTTCACCGCCAGCTCCGCTCCCTTGCGGCTATGCTGGTTGGTGTAGAACACGAACCCCGCCTCGCTCAGCCCCTTGAGCAGCACCATTCGCACCGACGGTCGCCCGTCGGCATCGGCGGTCGCCAGCGCCACGGCGTTGGGGTCGTTGGGCTCGCCGACTTCAGCCTCGGCCAGCCAGACGCGAAAGCGGGCGATCGGATCATGTTCGGTCATGCCCCGCCGATAGCCCGCGCACATGCTGCGTTGCAACGCGTCGCGGGATATGGTCATGAAGCGCCAAGGGGACGGCATGAGCAACGCGCGGCCAGCACGGACGACCGACGGCGGCCCGGCAGCCGCCGATCTGCTCGCCAGCTATGCCCGCACCACCCCGCGCCCCGACCTCATCGCCCACGAACCAGACAAAGCGACGTGGGAGATTGCGCTGGGCGAGGCGCTCAATGCAGCGACGCGCGACGGACTGTCGTCGCTGCCGCTGCTGATCGGCGGTGCCGAATGGGCGACGCTGGCCGACGGACTGACGCAGCGCGCCGAACTGCTCGAACTGCTGCTCGACGACATTTACGGTCAGCAACGGCTGACGGGGAACGGCCTCCTGCCCGGCGCCCTGGTGTGCGGCAGCCCCCATTTCCTGCGCCCGCTGGTCGGGATGCGACCGCCGGGCGGGCGACATCTTCACCTCTATGCCGCTGACCTGATCCGCGATGCGCAGGGTCAGTGGCGCGTCGTCGCCGATCATACGCGCACTCCCGCCGGGCTGGGCCGCGCGCTGGCCAATCGGCTGGCGATGTCGCGCGCCATGCCCGAACTGGCCGAGCGGTTGCATATCGAGCGGCTGGCACCGTTCTTCGCCGATTTGCGTGCGGGGATTTCCGCCGCCGCCGAACGCAGCGATCCGCGCATTGCGTTGCTGACGCCGGGGCGCTTCAATCCCGATCACGCCGAACATGCCCAGCTCGCGCGCTACCTCGGGATGCTGCTGGTCGAGGGCGAAGACCTCGCGGTGCATGACGACCGGCTCTACCTCCTGACCATCGAGGGCATGAAACGCGTCGATGCGCTGTGGCGGATGGTCGATCCGCGCTTGGTCGATCCGCTGGCGTTCGACAGCCGGTCGCGCATCGGCGTCCCGGGATTGATCGACGCGATGCAGGCGGACAATCTGGTCGTGGCGAATGCGTTGGGCACCGGCGTGCTCGAATCGCCCGCGCTCGCCGCCTATTTGCCGCGGCTGTCCGTCCGGCTGACCGGCGAGGACCTGCGCCTGTCGAGCGTCGACAGTTACTGGTGCGGTGACGACGCGGCGGCCGGGCCGTGCGCCGATCCGGCTTACGATCACATCACGGCGTTCGAAGGTCCCGCCGTCCGCGCGCTGGACCGCGTGGCGCGCGAACGCGTGGCGCGCGCGACGATGCCGGTGCTGCACGGTGGCGCGCTGACCCCCCGCCCCTTCACCCTGCGCGTGTTCCTGACGCGCGACACCGACAATGTCTGGCGCGTGATGTCCGGCGGGATCGCCCGATTCGACGGCGGGGACGAGGCCGATGTGGCCATTCTGGCCAACGCCCCGGTCGCGCCGGTCAGCCTGCTGACGGCACCCGAGGCACAGCGCATCCGCCGCAATCCCGGCACGCTGCCGGCGCGCATCGCGGACAATATGTTCTGGCTGGGTCGCTATCTCGAACGAACCGAGGGCGTGCTGGCGATCCTGTCGGCCGGATGGGGCCGCAACAGCGATGGCGAGGGAAGCGCGGCGCTCGGCGGACCGCTGCACACGCGGCTGGCGGGACAATTGATCGCCAGCGGTGCGGCGTTGGCCAAGGGCGACGCCTTTGCCATGGCGCTCGACGACCGCGACCGGCCGGGGAGCGCGATCACCCTGTTCGCGCGCGCTTCGGCGATTGCCGAGGATTTGCGCGACCGGTTGCCGATCGAGATGACGCGCCTGCTGCGCCCGAGCGATGTGGCGGCGGGGCGCAATGCGCGGCTGGGGGCACTGGAGACGCGGCTGGCGGCCCTGGCCGGCATGACCGCCGAAACCATGGGCCGCAGCGCCGCCTGGCGGTTCCTCGATGCCGGACGGCGGATCGAACGCGGGGTCAGCGTCTGTCGCCTCGCGCGCGCCTTCGCCGGGGATGCCGATGCGCTCAACCTGCTCCTCCGCCTGACGAGCAACGCCATCGCGTATCGCCAGCGTTATCCGGCGGGCGTCACCGCCGCGACCGCGCTCGACCTGATCCTGCTCGATCCGACAAATCCGCGCGGGGTGGCGTATCAGGTGGCGGCGCTGCGGCGGCATCTGGACCGGCTGCCGCGCCTTGGCGACGACGGCCTGCCCGAAGCGCAACAGGCGGCGGGCGAAGCACTGGCGGCGCGCGTGCTGGCGCTCGACGCCGCGCGGCTCGACGAGGGGCAATTGCTGGGGATCGAGAACGGCCTGTTGTCGCTCGCCGATGCCATCGCGCGCCGCTATTTCCTGCGTGGTGACGAACCGGTGCGCGCCGCAGGGATGACGTTGGCGTGATGTACCGCCTGCGCCACGAGACGCGGTTTACCTACGCCGTGCCGGTGCGTTTTTCGCGCTGCAATCTGCGGCTCAAGCCGATCGCCTGGTCGGGGCAATCGTTGCTCGATCACAGCCTGAGCGTGGAGCCGGGCGGCGAAATCAGCTGGGCACGCGCCGACGCCGCACTCGCCAATGTCAGCCGCCTTTTGGTGACGGAGGCGGTCCGTGAATTGACCATCGTCAGCGAAGCGACGGTGGCGGTAGACCGGCCGATCCCCATGCCCTCCCCCGCCGACCTGACCGTCGCGCAAGTCCGTGACCTCGCCCGTCAGAGCCGCGATATCGATGCGGTCAGCCCGGCGGCGTATCTGTTTCCCTCGCCGATGATTTCGCTCGACGCCGAGATCGCCGACTGGTGCGCCCCGAGCCTTGCCGACGATCGCGGAATCCTCGACGCCGCCATCGATCTGGCGCGGCGGATCCAGACCGAATTCGACTATATCACCGACGCGACCAAGACCGAGACCCCGCCGCTCGAGGCGTTCCGCGCGCGACATGGGGTCTGCCAGGATTTCGCGCAGATCATGATCGCGGGATTGCGCGCGCACTCGCTGCCCGCGGCCTATGTCTCCGGATATATCCGCACCTACCCGCCGCCGGGCGAGGAACGTCTGGTCGGCGCCGATGCGACGCATGCCTGGGTGCTGGTGTGGACCGGGCCGGACAGCGGCTGGGTCGGGGTCGATCCGACCAACGGCATCTGGATGGCGAGCGATCACATCGTCCTGGCCATCGGCCGCGATTATTCGGAAATCGCGCCGGTCGACGGCATCTTCCTGGGGCACGGCGCGCAGTCGATGACGGTGTCGGTCGATGTCGCGCCATTGCTCGATGCGCCATTGCTAGACGCCTCCGTGTTACCTAACTGACACGGCGATGGCGCAAGACCCCTACACAACACTCGGCGTTGCCCGTGGCGCGAGCGAAGCCGACATCAAGAAGGCGTATCGCAAACTCGCCAAGGAGCTGCATCCCGACCGCAACAAGGACAACAAGGCCGCCGCCGACCGGTTCGGCCAGGTCACCAGCGCGTATGATGTGCTGTCGGACAAGGACAAGCGCGGCCGTTTCGATCGCGGCGAGATCGACGGCGAGGGCAACCCCGCCGCGCCGTTCGGTTTCGGCGGCGGGCAGCAGGGCGGCTTTCGCGGCGCACCCGGCGGATTTGCCGGAGGTGCCGGGGGCGGCGATTTCGGCGATATTTTCGAAGGGCTGTTCGGACGCGGGCGCGCTGGTGGTGGTGGCGGGTTCGGGCGGCAGGCGCCGGCGAAGGGCGCCAACCTCGCCTACCGCCTCGCCGTGCCGTTCGAGGATGCGGCGCGGCTCGATCCGCAGCGCGTGACTTTGGGTGACGGCAAGACCGTCGATCTGAAACTGCCCGCGGGAGTCGAGAGCGGCACGCAGATGCGCCTCGCGGGCAAGGGCGAGCCCGGGCCCGGCGGCGCGGGCGATGCGATCATCACCATCGAGATCGGCGACCACCGCTTCTACAAGCGCGACGGCGACAATATCCGCCTCGATTTGCCGGTATCGCTGAAAGAGGCGGTGCTGGGCGGCAAGGTCAAGGTGCCGACGGTCGATGGCCCGGTGATGCTGGCGATTCCGGCAGGCGCGTCATCGGGCAAGGTGTTGCGCCTGAAAGGACGCGGTTTCGGCGGCAAGGCGGGACGCGGGGATCAGTTGGTCACGCTGGAGATCGAACTGCCCGCGGGTGACGATGCCTTGAAAACTTGGGCGGAGGCGGCTCCCGAAAGCAACCCGAGAGCCCGCCTGGGCGTATAGCCCTCGTGCAGCAAGTTTCCCCCGTCGCGCCCGAACAGCGCCGCGAAAAAGAGAAAGCGGGGGTGCGCGAGGTCATCGAACATCGCCTGACGCGCCTCGGCCCCGGATCGCGCGTGTGGGAAGTGGTCAAACGCACCATCGTCGGGGTCTACAGCGACGGCTTCATTCACGCGGGCAACCTCGCTTATCTGACGCTGATCACGCTGTTTCCGTTCTTCATCCTGATGGCGGCACTGGCATCGTTGTTCGGGCGCAGCGCGGACACCGCTGCCGCGCTGGCGGGATTCCTGACGACGTTGCCCAAGGGCATTCGTGTGGTGGTCGAAAAGCCGGTCACCGACGTGCTCCACGCGCGGTCGAGCGGGACGCTGTTGTGGCTCGGCGGCCTTGTCGGGCTGTGGACCGTCGGCAGTTTCATCGAGACGATCCGCGATATTCTCCGCCGTGCCTACGGCACGCCGTTCAGCAACCCGTTCTGGCAATATCGCCTGACTTCGATGGGCATCATCATCGCGTCGGTCGTGTTGTTGATGGCGGCATTTGCCGCACAGGTCGTGGTCGTGGCGGCGGAGCAGTTCGTCTATCACCTGTTCCCGTTCGCCGAGCGGTGGCTGGCGATCCTCAATTTGTCCAAATTCATCCCCGCGGTATTCCTGTTCCTCGCGCTTTACGCGCTGATCTGGTCATTGACGCCGAGCCGTTACCGCTATTCCAAAAATCCCAAATGGCCCGGGGCGCTGTTCGTCGCCTTGTGGTGGTACATATTGATCTATGCGTTGCCGATCATCCTGTTCGGGTTGAGTCATTACAGCATGACCTATGGCAGCCTGGCGGGCGTGATCATCTGCCTCATCTTCTTCTGGTTCATCGGGCTGGGCTTTACGTTCGGCGCGCACCTCAACGCGGCGCTGGCGGAACCCGACCCGAAGGCGCTAAAGCCCGCGCCCGAAACGGTTACGGAGGCAATATGAGCGGATTGATGGCGGGCAAACGCGGGCTGATCATGGGGCTCGCCAACCATATGTCGCTCGCCTGGGGCATCGCGCAAAAACTGCACGAACATGGTGCGGAGCTGGCGTTCAGTTATCAGGGCGATGCGCTTGAAAAGCGCGTCCGCCCGCTCGCTGCTCAGGTCGGCAGCGATTTCCTGATCGATTGCGACGTGTCCGACATGGCGGCGCTGGACGCGGCGTTCGCGACGCTCAAGGATCGCTGGGAAACGATCGACTTCGTCGTCCATGCGATCGGTTTTTCGGACAAGAACGAGCTGCGCGGGCGTTTCGTGGACACCAGCCTCGATAATTTTCTGATGACGATGAACATCAGCGTCTATTCGTTCGTCGCGGTGGCACAGCGCGCGGCGGCGATGATGCCGGCCTATGACGCGGAGACGGGCACCGGCGGCGGCAGCATGATCACCCTCACCTATCTCGGCGCCGAGCGCGTCATTCCGCATTACAATGTGATGGGCGTCGCCAAGTCCGCGCTGGAAACCGCGGTTAAATACCTCGCCGTCGACCTCGGGCGCGACAATATCCGCGTCAACGCGGTGTCGGCGGGGCCCATCAAAACCTTGGCGGCGAGTGGCATCGGCGACTTCCGCTACATCATGAAGTGGAACGAATATAACGCGCCATTGAAGCGCAACGTGACAATCGAGGATGTCGGTGGTGCGGGACTATACCTGCTTAGCGACTTGGCGAGCGGCGTAACCGGCGAGACGCACCATGTCGATGCCGGCTATCACGTCGTCGGCATGAAGGCCGAGGACGCGCCGGATATCGGGCTCGAAAAGAACTAGGCTTTCGCCCGGCTTTTCATCAGCGGCTGGATGCGCGTCCCGAAATTCTCCACGCCCTCGATAAAATCGTCGAACGTCAGCAGCACGCCTCCGGTGTTCGGCACTTCGGCCATTTCATCGAGCATCCGCGCGACGCTTTCGTAGCTGCCGACCAGCGTGCCCATGTTGATGTTCACCGCGCCTTCGGGAGCGGCGAGCTGGCGGACGTTGGTCGTCGCATTGACTTTGTCCGCCGCACCCTGATCCTTGAGCCAGGCGATCGCGTCGTGATCGACGCCGTCATTATACGATTGCCACTTGGCCATCGCCGCCTCGTCGGTTTCGTCGGCGATGATCATGACCAGCACGAACACCGATACGTCGCGCCCGGTCTTGGCGGTGGCCTCCGCTAGGCGGGTATTGTTCGAGGCGAAGGCAGTCGGCGTGTTGACGCCTTTGCCCAGGCAGAAGGCGTAGTCCGCCCATTTTGCCGAGAACGCCAAGCCCTCGTCCGACGACCCCGCGCAGATGATCTTCATGTCGCCTTCGGGTTTCGGACGGACGAGGCAATCGTCCATCTGATAGTATTCGCCCTTGAAATCGCTGCGCCCCCTCTCCCACAATTCGCGGAGGATGCGGGCATATTCGTCGAGCATATGGTAGCGGTTGCGGAAATGCTCGTCGCCCGGCCACAGACCCATTTGCGAGTATTCGGGACGCTGCCAGCCAGTGATCAAATTGAGCCCGAAACGGCCGTGGCTGATGCTGTCGATGGTGTTGCACATCCGCGCCGCGAAGGCGGGCGGGATGACGAGCGTCGGGCACGTCGCATAAATCTTGATCTTCTCGGTCACCGCGGCGAGCCCGGCCATCAGCGTGAAGCTCTCCAGCCCATATTCCCAAAACTCGGTCTTGCCGCCGAACCCGCGCAGCTTGATCATCGACAGCAGGAAATCGAGGCCATGCTTCTCGGCGGACTGGGCGATCTGTTTGTTCATGTCGAACGACGGCATGTATTGCGGCGCGTTCTCCGAAATCAGCCAGCCATTATTGTTGATGGGCACGAAAACGCCGACCTGCATGATCTCTACTCCTCGGTAATCGGTTCGTCGGCGAGCCACAGGAGGACAATTTCCTCGAAACGCTCGGGATCGGTGACGTTGCAGGCGTGCGCGCCCGCCCGCATGAAAGCGTAAGTGGCGTTGGGCAGTCCGTCATGCAGCCGCCGGGTGCACTGCCAAGGCACCAGCAGATCGTCATAAGCGGCAATCAGTAGCACCGGACAGGTGATCTCATGCAGCCGATCGGCGACATCGGACGCGGCGAGCGCGTCGATGCGCTTGTGCATCGTTTCGACCGCCGGGAAGTGCGCGAGATGGCCCGCCGCGTCGGCATCGAGCGCCACCTGATCTTTGCCGTAGAACCAATAAGGCGGGTACAAAAACAACGGCTGCGCGCGGACATAAGCCTCCGGTCCCGCCCCATCGAGGATCGCCTTGCGTAGGCGGAAGACGTTGAGGAAATGCGGATCGGCCTTGGCCCAACCATTGACGACGATCAGCCGCTCGACGCGTTCGGGTGCGATCAGCGCGAGCGCCAGTCCCGCGACACCTCCCGCCGCATGGCCGATGATAACTGCCTTGGCGATTTCCAGCGCGTCCATCAGCGCGAGCATGTCGCGGCCCATGTCCTCGACCGTGACCGTATCGGGCAGCGCGCGGTCGCTTCGCCCGGTGCCGCGATGGTCGTAGACGATGACGCGGTTAGCGCCGCGATACCCCTTAGCCAGATGGTCGATGTTCGGCGCCCAATACGCCCCGGATCCGCCCAATCCAGCGGACAGGATTAGCGGCGTGCCACTGCTCTCGCCAAATTCTTGGTAAAAAAGACCGTTCGCTTCAGGCAAGGTGCGCAACGCTCGCGATTTCGACGAGGCAGTCGGGCTTCACCAACTCGCATTTGATGCAATAACGGGCTGGCTTCGCGCCGGGGAAATACCCGGCATAGACCGTGTTGAAGGCGGCGTAGTCGGCCAGGTCCTTCAGGAAAATATGGTTCATCGCGATGTCCGCCATCGTCGCGCCAGCAGCTTCGAGCGTGGTTTTGATCACCTCCAGCACATGCCGCGTCTGCGCGGCAGCATCGCCGATATGAAGCACCGCCCCGCCCTCGCCCAGCGCCAGCACGCCCGAGACGTAGACGGTGTTCCCCGCTTTCGCCCCGGCCGAATAAGGTGCGATCGGCGTCGGGAATTGCGGCGGGTTGATCGGTTCGAACGGCATCAAAGTCTCCTTAGTCCGTCATGCCGGACTTGATCCGGTATCCATTGGCTCTCCGCTTCATGCAGAGGAGGAATGGACCCCGGATCAAGTCCGGGGTGACGAGGTGGTGGTCTTTCACTTCGGCTGCTGCCCGACGCTGCCGCAGAAATCGCCGACGGTGCTGACCCAGCCGAAGAATTTCTCGACGTTGTAGACCGTCGCGGCCTGGATGAAGTCCGGCCCCAAATGATGCGTCGCATCCTCCAGCATCACCCCGAAATATTCGAGGTGGAACGCGTCGCGCAGCGTGCTTTCGACGCAGACATTGCTGGCGATCCCGACGAACACCAACGTGCGGATGCCGCGCGCGCGCAGCACGCTGTCGAGCTGCGAATTGAAGAACGCACTGTAGCGCGTTTTGTGCACGCGGATGTCGCCCGGCTGGGGTTTGAGCGCGTCGACCAGTTCGTAATCCCAGCCGCCGCGCGCCAGCAATTGCCCGTGCAGTTCGGGTCGCGCGCGCATCGTCTTGAGCGCGTTGGACTTGTGCCAATTGGGCGACCCAGGCCCGCCCGCCTCGACATAGTCGGCATCCCAGCCGTTTTGCAGGAACACCACCGGCATCCCCGCCCCGCGCGCGGTGTCCAGCACTTGCGCGATCCGCCCGATCACGCCGGCCGAACCGGCGATGTCGAAGCCTGCCAGATCGACGTAACCGCCCTGGGTCGCATAGGCATTCTGCATATCGATCACGATCACCGCTGTGCTGGCGGGATCGACGCGGATCGGCTCGGGCCGGGCGGGCAGCGTCACCGTCACGGTGCCGGTGGCAGGTGGTTCGACGACAGGTCCCAAACGAGCGTCCTCAACAGCGTAAACGACCAACCTTCCCGAAATGGCGCGTCGAGGCAAGGGTCGCCCGGGCGGCGTCAGCCCCTCGCGTGGCGGCTGGCGATCTCGTGGATGACGGTCGCGTCGATCGCCCATTCGGCAGGGTCTGCCTCGCCCAGAATCGCATCATGGGCTAGATCGTCACCGATAGAAACTGCCACCGGATCGATCATCCGGCGATCGATCGTGGAATAGAAAGCCAGCACTTTGGGACGGGGGGATCGCGGCCCGTTGTCGACGACGACACCCAGCCGATTGGTTCGCAGCCGGACGAACGTGCCCGGCGGAAAGATGCCGACGACTTTCATGAAAGCGAACAGCAATTCGTGATCGAACTGCCCGTCCCATTCGCGCATCCGGGTGACGGCCTCGACCGGCGACCATGCCGCCTTATAAGCCCGGTTCGACGTCAGCGCGTCATAGACATCGCAGATCGCGCCCATGCGCGCGGCCAGGCTGATCTCGGTGCCGCGCAGGCGGTGGGGATAGCCGGTGCCGTCGATCTTTTCGTGATGATGACGGCACACGTCGAGCGCCATCGGCGGCAAGTCGCCGCTGCGTTCGAGCAACCGATGGCCTTTTTCAGGATGCGTCTGCATCAGCGCGAATTCTTCGTCGGTGAGTTTCGCGGGCTTGTTGAGCACGTCGAGCGGCACCGCCATCTTGCCGATGTCGTGAAGCAATCCGGCGGTGCCCAGATCGGCGGTGGTCTGCGCGTCGAGGTCGAGCTGGCGGGCGAGTGCGACCATCAGCGCGCACACCGCGACCGAATGGAGATAGGTATATTCGTCCTTGGTCTTGAGGCGCAGCACCTTGAGCAAGGCCGCGCGGTTCTTTTCGACCGCGGCCGATACATTGTCGACGACCGCGAGCACCGCTTTGGTCTCCACCGCCTTGCCCAGCCGAGCGCCGTCCAGCACCCCGCGAATGGCGTGTTTTGCGCCGTTGACCGTCCGGACGGCCTCGGCGCGGGCTATGTCCTCGCCGTGAAGCGGTGTGGTCGGCGACGCTGCGTAACGCCGAAGCTTTTCGCGCACGGGCGGCCGATATTCGGCCCGGGGCGGCTCGGCGGGCGGCGCGATGTCGAGGTCCAGCCCCTTTGTCGTGTCGATCAACACGCCGATGACGTCGCTGTCGAGCAGGGCCGTCAAGTCGGCCGGTTTTTCGAGCAAGAACCGCCGCCGCCAGAACGGGTGGTTCAGCCACGACCCTTCGAACCCGTGGAGATACATCCCGAGCCGAACCTGATCTCGACGGATGCTCCTTAGCATGAACGGCATTTTCCCGGCGACGCGCGAGCTGTGGTTTACGTCCCAAATCGTTACAAACGCGTAACTTCGCGAGCTTAACGCGCGCGCTATTCGTCGCGCTTGCCGGGTCGCCGCGCCGGTCATAGGCTGACCGCCATGATCAAACAGCTCACGCGCACGGCGCTTCTCGCCACCAGCCTCCTCACTGCCGCGTCGGTTGGCGCGCAGGACTCCGCGCGCGTCACGCCGATGACGCCCGACGTCGTGGACAAATACGAACAGACGCTGCCGTCCGCCGACTTCATTCGCCGCGAAGCGATGGTGCCGATGCGCGACGGGACGAAACTGTACACCGCGATCGTCATGAAAAAGGGCACACGGAACGGTCCGATACTCTTGTCGCGCACGCCCTATGACGCGCACGGGTCGACCCATCGCGTCGCCAGTCAGCGGATTGTCGATGTGCTGGAGGCGATGGACGCCGAATTCGTCACCGACGGTTATATCCGCGTCTATCAGGATATTCGCGGGCTGCACCGGTCGGAGGGTCAGTACATCATGAACCGCCCGATCGTCGGGCCGCAGAACGACACCGGTATCGATGAATCGACCGATGCCTATGACACGGTCGACTGGCTGGTGAAGAACGTGCCGGAATCAAACGGCAAGGTCGGCGTGATCGGGTCGTCCTATCTCGGCTTCACCACATTGGCAGCGGAGATCAATCCGCACCCCGCCCTGAAAGCCGCGGTGCCCGAGAGCCCGATGGTCGATGGCTGGATGGGCGACGACTGGTTCCACAATGGCGCGTTCCGGGTGAGTTCGCTCGACTATGCGGTGGGCCAGGCGACCAACAAGGCCGATGGCGGTGGCGAGTTCGCGCTGGGCAGCGGGGACGATTACACGCGCTATCTGGAGGCCGGATCGGTCGCGGACTTTTCGAAGATGCTCGGCATCCAGACATACCCGGGCGTCCGCAAATTCCTCGAAAATCCGGCCTACACCGATTTCTGGTCGTTGCAGGCGGTGGACAAATGGCTCGGCGCGCGCCCGCTGACCGTGCCGACGATGCTCGAACTGGGCCAATGGGACCAGGAGGACAGTTATGGCGCGCCCGCCGCCTATCGCGCGCTGGAGCCCAAGGACACCCGCAACGACATGGTCACGCTGGTGATCGGCCCGTGGCGCCATTCGGGGGCCAACCACACCGCCTATGACCTGGGTGCGCTCAACTTCACCGGCGACACCGCGCTCGAATGGCGGACGCGTTATGTGAAGCCGTTTTTCGACCATTGGCTGCGCGGGACGCCCGACCCGCACACGCCGCCGGTGCTGACCTATGCGACCGGCGTAAACCACTGGAACGAGTCGCCGCGCTGGCCGATGGGGGTTGCCACGCCGCTTTATCTCGCTGCGGATGGCAAGGCGGCTTTCGAGCGACCGGCAACGGCCGGGCATGACGATTATGTCAGCGATCCCGCGCGTCCCGTCCCGTTCATTCCGCGCCCGATCAACATGAGCGACGCGAAACAGTGGAAGCCCTGGCTGGTCCACGACCAGCGCTTCGTGTCCGACCGCCCCGATGTCGTATCGTGGAAGACCGACACTCTGGACAAGGCGGTGCACATCATGGGCGCGCCGCAAGTCGATTTATATGCCGCGACCAGCGGCACCGACAGCGACTGGGTCGTCAAGCTGATCGACGTCTATCCAAACGACGTGCCCGAGGGCGCGGAACAAGGCGGCAAGCCGTCAATGGCGGGATATGAACTGCCCATCGGTATCGAGATTTTCCGCGGACGCTATGTCGCCAGCTTCGCCAAACCCCGCGCGCTGAAAAGCGGCAAGGTCGAGCATTACACATGGGCCTTGCCGAACGTCGATCATGTGTTCCTGCCCGGCCACCGCATCATGGTGGAAGTGCAGTCGAGCTTGTTCCCGCTGTACGACCGCAACCCGCAGACGTTCGTCGACAACATCATGTACGCCAAGCCGGGCGATTATCGGAAGGCGACGCAGAGCATTTGGCGCGGCGGCGCGAACGCCAGTGCGGTGATGCTGCCGATCGCGCCCTGACGCACCGGTAGACACCGACGTCCCCTAACCAAATTCCAGCCCGACGAGGATCACCATGGCCGAAGCTTATATCATCGACGCCGTCCGCACGCCGCGCGGGATCGGCAAGCCCGGCAAGGGTGCACTGTCGCATCTGCATCCGCAGCACCTCGCCGCGACGGTGCTCAAAGCGCTGAAGGATCGCAACCATCTCGACACCGCCGATGTCGATGACATCGTCTGGTCGACCTCGACGCAAAAGGGCAAGCAGGGCGGCGATCTCGGTCGCATGGCCGCGCTGGCCGCGGGTTACGACACCAAGGCCTCAGGCGTCACGCTCGACCGGTTTTGCGGCGGCGGCATCACGTCGGTGAACATGGCCGCCGCGTCGATCATGAGCGGCATGGAAGATCTGGTCATCGCCGGCGGGACCGAGATGATGAGCTACACAACGCAGGTCGGGGCCGAAGAAGCCAATGCCGGCATCAAGCCGATGGGCATGGGGTCGGGCAACTTGGCGCTCGACGCGCTGCACCCGCAATCGCATCAGGGCGTGTGCGGCGATGCGATCGCCGCCAAGGAGGGCATCTCGCGCGAAGCGGTCGATGCGCTCGCGCTCGAATCGCAGCGGAAGGCCAAGCGCGCCATCGACGAGAACCGCTTCGCCAAATCGGTCGTGCCCGTGATGAACGAGGATGGCAGCGTCGCGCTCGACCGCGAAGAATTTCCGCGGCCCGAAACCACCGCCGAAGGTCTGGCCGGTCTCAAGGCGAGCTTCGGCGCGATGGCCGATTTCGATCTGGGCGGCGGCGTGACGTTCAAGAAGCAAATTCAGCGCGTCTATCCCTATCTGGAATTCGAAGGCGTCCACCATGCCGGCAACAGCTCGGGCGTGGTCGATGGCGCAGCGGCGCTTTTGCTGGCATCCAAGGATTACGCCGAGGCGCACGGCCTGAAGCCCCGCGCGCGCATCGTCGCTTATGCCAATATCGGCGATTGTCCGACGCTGATGCTCAATGCGCCGGTCGCCGCAGCGAAAAAGGTGCTCGCCAAGGCCGGGCTGACCAAGGATGACATCGACGTTTACGAAATCAACGAGGCGTTCGCCGTCGTCGCCGAAAAGTTCATTCGCGATCTCGATCTCGACCGCGACAAGGTCAACATCAATGGCGGCGCGATGGCGCTGGGCCACCCGATCGGCGCGACCGGATCGATCCTGATCGGCACCGCGCTCGACGAGCTCGAACGCTCCGGCGGCCGCTACGCCCTGATCACGATGTGCACCGCGGGCGGCATGGCGCCGGCGATCATCATCGAACGCATCTGAAAACGATCGGGACGGCGCGCCAGGATCGTCGGATCACTCTGCCGTGGCCGTCATGGTGACGGTGCCATCCTCCTTCGCGATCCACAATTCATCGGCCGCGCAGCGAACGAAGAAACGCTCGTTGGCGTAAAGCGGCGAGCGCCCTCGATACGCAAAGCGGCCGAGCGGCATTGCCGCGTCACGCGCGAGCAGCATGGCTTGAAGCGGGCCGTGGACGACGAGTGCGGGATACAGTTCCACCTCACGCGCGAATGGCAGGTCGTAGTGGATGCGATGGGCGTTGAACGTCAGCGCCGAAAACCGGAACAGCAGCCGCTCGTCGACGACCATGGCGCGTTCCGACGCGGGCACCGGACGCGCGACCGGGCGCGTTGCGGCGGGCGCCGCGATCGGCAGATATACGATATCCTGTTCCTCGACGATCGCCTGCCGACCGTCCACGGCGATAACGTGACGCAGGGTGAGAAGGGTCATGGAGCCCGACGCAGCGCGCTTTTCCTCGATCGAGGCGATGGTCGTCGTCTTGTGCATCGTCGCACCGACAGGGATCGATGCGAGCCATTCGACCCGACCGCCGGCCCACATCCGACGCGGCTGTTCGATCGGCGGCAGGAAGCCGCCCTTGCGCGGGTGACCGTCGGGTCCGAGCGCGGACTGCGGCTCCTGCGGCACATGGAAGATCCAGTGCGCGAGCGGCGGGAGTTCGCCGGGCACGGACCATTCGCCGATCGTCGCCGCCAACCGCCGCAACGGCGCCTCGCCGGCGACTTCGGTGGTCTCGATCGAGCGGCCGATCCAGGCGTCGAGAGGTTCGGCGCTGACCTACCCGTCTTTGACATCATGTCGCATGCCCTGCGCATAGCCGCGGAGCATCAATGCGGGAACAGCGACGCGGTTCGATACTGTGGCGCTAGGTTCGCGAGCGCGGACCTGTCGAAGCCAACAGGATCGTTGGGTGTCCAACTTCGCCGGCGAAATGGCTTTGCCCCAAGTCCTGCTCCAGATCGCGTGCGCCGGCCGTGTCGGTCAGGGCGACGACCGCGCCACCAAACCCCCCGCCGGTCTGACGTGCGCCGCCACGGGTGCCCAACCGGGTGTTCATGAAATCGGCCAGCGCGTCGGTCATCGGCACGGTGATCTCGAAATCGTCACGCATCGATACATGGCTCTCACGCATCAGCTGCCCCAGCCTAGCGTAGTCGGCCCGGCAAAGTGCCGCCGCCGCGGCAAGAACGCGATCGTTTTCCGAGATGACGTGCCGCGCGCGGCGAAAGACAGTGTCGGGCATCGCCGCCGCGTCGAGCATCGCCATGTCCGCATCGCGCAGGGCAGCGACGCCGAGGATGCGCGCGGCGTCTTCGCATTCGACGCGCCGTTGATTGTACGCACCATCGACAAGGCCACGCTCGATCCCCGATTGGACGATGACGATCGCGCAATCGGCGGGCAGTGGAACTTGCGTGATCGCCAGGCTGCGGCAGTCGATCAGCAGTGCCGCGCCGGATTGTGCGCCCGCGACCGCAAGCTGATCGAGATTGCCACAGCGGACGCCGACGAAATTATTTTCCGCCGCCTGACCGGTCAGCGCGGCCACGACCGGATCGAGCTCCGTCGCGCACAGCGCCTGTATCAACGCGATCTCAAGCGATGCGGAGGACGACAGCCCGGTTCCCCGCGGGATATTCCCGGCAATTGCCAGGTCCGCACCGGCGAGCGGGATACCGCGATATGCCAATTCGCCGACGATCCCGCGCAGGTAGTCGCGCCAGCTGCCAGTCCTGCTATGCGACGCGCCGATGTCGAAGCTGTCGGTTTCGTCGGCAAAGTCGAGCGCAATGGCGCGGATTTCCCGATCGGCGCGTGGTCGGGTGGCGACGCGCGTCTCGGCGGCGACCGGGACGGGTAGCGCAAAACCGTCATTGTAATCGGTGTGCTCGCCGATCAGATTGACGCGGCCCGGCGCGATAGTCACACGCGCGGGATTACCGCCATAGGCCTTGGCGAACCCGGCGCGGAGGCGGGTGTCCAGATCGGTCAAAGCGCGGCGCGAAGGCGCTGGGCAGCCTGTTCGGGGGTGAGATCGCGCTGCGCCTCGGCCAGCAATTCGAAGCCGACCATGAATTTGCGCACCGTCGCCGAACGCAGCAGCGGCGGATAGAAGTGGGCGTGGAGACGCCAATGCTGAATATCGATGAATTCATGCGGCGCGCCGTGCCATCCCATCGAATAGGGGAAGCTGGTCGCAAACAGCGCATCGTAGCGTTTGGTGAGTCGCAGCAGAATGTCAGCCAGTGCCTCGCGGGCGGTTGCGCTCAAATCTTCGAGCCGGGCGGCTGGATCGCGCGCAATCACCAGCGTTTCGAACGGCCAACCCGCCCACCACGGCACGACGATCAACCAGTGATCGTTGGATTCGACGACACGCTCGCCCGATTTCAATTCGGCTTCGGCATAGTCGGCGAGCAGGTTCGGTCTTTCGCGCTGTGCCGCGTCTTCGCGCGCAGCGAGCGTCGGCACGAAATCGCTGGCCCAGATCTGGCCGTGGGGGTGCGGGCTGGAGCAGCCCATCGCCGCACCCTTATTCTCGAAGATCTGGACGTGTGCCCAGCGCTGACCGAGTTCGGCGGAGTGGTGGCACCATGTCTGGACCACCTGTCGCGCGGCTTCGGGTGAAAGCGTTGCGAAGGTCGCGGCGTGATCGGGACTGTAGCAGACTACGCGTGCTTCGCCGGTCGCGGGTTGCGACTGGAAGAATGGGTCTTCGCGCGTCGGGCCGCCCTCGCCCAGCAACGCGGGGAAATCATTGGGGAAGACGAAGGTGTCCGCGTAATTGGGGTTGCGCGCGCTGGCGCTGCGGGCGTTGCCGGGGCAGAGATAACAGTCCGGATCGTGGTGCGGCAGGGGCGCTTCGTTGATCGTCTCAACCGCACCCTGCCACGGTCGCGCGGCGCGGTGGGGGGAGACGAGCACCCACTCGTTGGTCAGCAAGTTGCGGCGGCGGTGCGGCTTGTCGGTCATGCAGGGCGATAGGCGTAAGGCGGGACCGCGCTATTCTCGCCGGTTGGGTTGAAAGCGAAGTTTTCGGTGCGGCCATCGGCGTGGCGAACGCGCTGTTCGATCAATGCGGCACCATTGCCGAGGTGCGGATAGTCGCAGCCGGTCACGTCGTTGCGCAGGGCATCGGCGAAGAGCTTTTGCCGCGCCTCGCTCAACTGGCCCAAATGATCGCTGGTCATCAGTACGCCGCCGGCATTGGCCGCGAACTGCGCCAACGAGCGGACCTGCTCATCGCTCAGATCGTGATAGCGATCGCGCAGCAGGATACAGTCGGGGTCGGCTTGCCACAGGATGTTCGCGGCGTGATTGCGGGTGAGCTGGTCGCGCAGCAGGCTTTCGGCGGAATACTCGCCGTGCCACGTCACGCCGATGTCCCGGCCGATGCGCATCGCGTCGACGGTGCCGACCGACGCCCAGAGCGGGCAGCCGCAGCCGAGCCACAGTGCATCCTCGCCGATTTCTTCGCGGATCAGCGTCGCCATGCGCCGCCAGATGGCGATGCGGCTGAGTCCGGGGGTGTGCCAGCGCGCGGTGTCGGGGCCGTGTTCGCTGCCGAACAACATGAAATCGGTCTTGAAGTAGCGCGCGCCCCAATCCTCTGCCCAAGTCCGGAAGACGCGGCGGATATAAGCTTCGGCCTCGGGGTGGGTGACGTCGAGGATGTGATATTCCTCGCTCCGCTTGTGCCAGCGGAACTCGCCGTAAAACCGCATCTGGACCAGCGGATCGCCGGTGGTTGCGTCCTTGACCAGCCAGTCGGGATGCGTTTGCGCCATCGTGCTGCGATTGCCGACCATGAACGGCGCGATCCACAGGCCGGGGCGGAAACCCGCGGCGGCGACATCGGCAAGCAGTGGCTTCATGCCGCGCGGAAATTGCGGTTTGACGTCGAGCCAGTCGCCCATTTCGGGAGTAAAGCCGTCGTCGATCTGGAAGACTTTGAGCGGAACGTGATGCGCGTCACGAAACCCGCGCGCGGCGGCGAGGTGATCGAGGATCGCCGCTTCGTCGATCGCGGCGTAGAGATTGTACCACGAACACCAACCGGTCATGCGGCGTTCGGGGATGCGCGGAGCACGTGGTGAGCCGGCGGCGACCGCTGCGCTCCAGCGGCGCAAGGCGGTTTCCACCTCGTCGCCATCGAATAGCAGGAGCGTTTCGCCCGCGGTCGCGCCGGTGCGGTCTAGCAGAGTTTCGACATCGATCGTCCCGTCGGCATAACGGAAGCGGGTCTGGAAACGGTCGTGGCGTTCGAATCCGAGAACCAGCGCGCCGGTGCCTTGTTCGGGGAGCAACGCGGTCATCGCGAAACCCAGCGTGGGGGCTTTGCCGGGAGGGCCATCGCCCACGGGGGTGCCGGGGGTGACGAAAAAGCTGCCGTCCCAGCTGTGATAACCGTTGCGCAGATAGCTTCGCGCGCCGCTGTAACTCAGGCGCAGGCCGAGACTGTCGAGCGGGCGGTCCACGCCCTCGACGCGGACGGTGTAGCGCCCCAGTTGAACGTCGAGCAGAACACGACCGCCGCTATCCAGCGCCCAGCCGCCGCCGATGGCACGGTGCGGCGGCACTTCGCCATCAACCAGCGGGGCAAGGATTTCGACCTTGAGGGCGCCGTTAGCGTACATCGATTTCACGGCGTTCATCGGCCGATTGGCGCGCGGCGAGCGCCAGCCGCAGTGTCGTGACGCCTTCGCGCAACGGGATCAGTGGCGTGCGTTTGCGGCGGATCGCGGCCGCGACATCCTCCATCTGCGTGACGAAGGGGTTGGCGGGACTTGTCACCGGCTCGGGTGTCGCGCCGACTGTCGTCGGGGTGAACACCGCCTCGTTCCAGCTGGTGAAGCGGCCCGTCAGCTTTTGCGCAAAGAGGTTCCATTCCTTGTGCCACACGCCGGGCGTCGCGATGTTGGAGGCGTTGAGCGTCGCGATGCGGCCATCGTCCCAACCGAAGACGATCGCCGAGACGTCCTCGACCGAATAGCCGGGCGTATCGCCGTGAAACAGATTGGCGCGTCGGGCGTAGACCGTGGCCGGTTCGCCCATCAAATGGCGGATCAGGTCGATCTGATGGATCACCTGTTCGAGGATTTGGCCGCCCGATTGCGCCTCGTCGCGCCACCAATCGGCGTGGAGCGCGTTGCAATGATAGGCGCCGGCATAAAGGCCGACCGGGCCGGTGTCGCGCGCCTTCCAGTCGCGCACTGCCGATCCGTGGCGATACATAAAGCCGATCGCGGCGGTGACTCCGGAGGCTTCTGCCGCATCGGCCATCCGCGTAGCGGCCGCTATGTCGAGCGCGATAGGCTTTTCGACCAGCAGGTTCACACCGCGCGACGCAGCCTGTTCGGCCTCGCCTTGACGACCGAACGGCGGTGTCGTGACGACAAGCAGGTCGAGCCCGGCGTCGATCATCCGGTCGAGATCGTCATACGGCATGCCGCCATGTTCGGCGGTGAATGCCTGGGCTTTGGCCATGTTGCGACTGCACGCCGCGACCATTTCGAGACCCGCTGCCTTGGCCGCGTTGGCATGGCGCACGGCGATCCCGCCACATCCGAGAATGCCGACGCGCATCAGAATTCGAGGACCGACTGCATCACGCCCGGCGCGCCTTGGTCAAGGCGATCGAACAAGGCCGGGGCGTCGGCAAACGCGACGGTGTCGGTGATCAGCGGGATGAGATCGAGGGTCCGCGCCGCCTGTAGATCGATTGCGGTGCGCCACAGCCGCGGCTTCGACCAGCGGTGCATCGCTTCCGGCGCAGTGCCCGAGATTTGCGAGCAGACCAGCTCGACGCGGTTGTGGTGGAATTCTTCGCCCAGCCGGACGCCGGACAGTTCGCCCTGAAAAAACCCCATCGCGACGACGCGCGAGGAATAGGCCACGGCGCGGATGGCTTCGGCGAGTGCCGGCGGTGCGCCCGAGACTTCGATGCAGACATCGGCGCCGCGACCTTTGGTCATGGCCTTGATGCTTTCGGCGGCGTGCTCGGGGCCGATAGCTTCATGCGCGCCGAGTTGCGTGGCGAGGCTGCGGCGCCCCGCATCGGGATCGACCGCAATGACATGCGCGCCCGAAGCGCGCGCCGCCTGCGCCACGATCTGGCCGGGAACGCCGAGGCCGAAGACGGCGACGACATCCCCGATACGAATGCGCGCATCGTGCACACCGTTGAGCGCCACCGCGCCGATATGGCTGAAAATCCCCGCGCGCGGATCGAGTCCGTCGGGCATCAGACGGTCGCGCGCCCATTCCTGATCGGCGACATGGTGCGAGCGGTGGTGCCACGCACCGTAAACGCGTTGGCCGATGTCGAGGCTCGTCACCCCGCTGCCGCGTTCGACGATCTCGCCGGATTCCTCATAACCCAAATTGCGGACGGGATAGTTCCAGCTCGCCTCACCTTCGACGAAAAGGCGGCGCGCTTCGTCCCACTGCCGGTTCATGAACGGGCTGGTGCCGCGATATTGGGTGAGTTCGGTGCCCGCGCTGACCCCCGAAAACAGCGTGCGGATGCGCACTTCGTTCGGCGCCAGCGGAACGTCCGGCGTGTCCTCGAACGCCAGTTGGCGCGGGCCGGTAAGGATCAGCGACCTCATGCCGGTTGCGCGTTGGCGAGGACGGCACGGCGGCTGCTGGTGCGCGTCATCAACAGGATCACCACCGCGACGAAATACAGCGCCGCCATCGCGACGATCCCGGCGCCCATGCCCGCCGCGTCGGCAATGCCCGACACCATCAGCGGGGTAATGCCCGCGCCAAAAAAGCCGATCATCGTCATCATGCCGACCGCGGTGGCGCGCGCATGCGGCGGAACGACGTCCTGCATCGCGGCGTAAATGCAGCCGTCGAACAGCCCCTTGGCGACGCTGGTCGCCACCAGGACGATGCCGATTTCGGCCGCGGTCTTGGCACCGAGCAGCGGCAGGAGCAGCAGCCCCGCCGTCCCCAGCCCGATGGCCAGCGTGGTGAAGCGGCCGAGCGGGCTGCGCTTGGCCAGCGTATCGGCCAGCAATCCGCCGAGCGGCACCGACATGAAGCCCGCAATATTGATCGTCGCCGACCCGACCCAGGCCGAATTGGCGAGGTTCAGGCCCAATTGTTCCTTGACGAAAAAGGGCGCCCAGAACGTCACCCCGGTCGATGCGCCGGTGGCCAGCGCAAATACCACGCACAGCATCAATGCCGGCGGAATACCGAGAACGATGCCGATCGGTTCGGCCGTCTTTCCGGTCTCGGCCGCGGTGTGCGCGATCGGCGCATCCTTGAGCATCGTGAACAGCACCACCGCCCAGACCAGGCCGATGCCGCCGAAGATCAAAAATGGCGCGTGCCAGCTGATCGCGTCGGCAATATATCCCGTCGCGACCGCACCGAGCCCCGCCCCCGCAAACACCGCAGTTTGATGCAGCGACAGCGCGCGGCTGCGCATCGTCGGTTTATGCCAATCCCCGATCAATGCGGTGGCGGTGGGGTAATAGGCACTCTCCCCGACCGCGACGATGCCGCGCATCGCGAGCAGCAAGGCAAAGCCGTTGGCAAGGCTGGATGCCCCGGTGGCGATGCTCCAGAACGCCAGGCCAAAGATGATCACGCGGCTGCGCCGGACGCTATCGCCTAGACGTCCGGCGAGGAACGCGCCAACGGCATAGATCCAGAAAAACAGCGATCCGAGCAGCGCGAGCTGCGCATTGGTCAGGCCGAACTCGGCCTTTAACGACGGCAGCACGGCGAGCAGAATATTGCGGTCTGCGGCATTGAGGAACGCGACGACCCAGAGCAGACCGATCAACACCCACGGATAGCGATCTTGCCGTTCGGTCATGCGCGATCACCCTCGATAAGGATCGCGCGAAAATCGTTGACGTTGGTCAGCGTCGGACCGGTAACCACCAGATCGCCCAGTTTTTCGAAGAAGTCGTAGGCATTGTTGCGATCGAGATGCGCGCGGGCGTCGAGGCCGAGGGCGGCCGCGCGGATGAGCGTGTCGGGCGTAACGACCGCCCCCGCCGCATCCTCGGTGCCGTCGATGCCATCGGTGTCGCACGCTAATGCGGAGATTTTGGGAGCGCCATCGAGCGCGATGGCGAGGCCAAGGAGATACTCGAGATTGCGCCCGCCGCGTCCGGTCTTGTTGACCACGGTCACGGTGGTTTCGCCGCCGGACAGGATCGCGCGGGGCGTGCCGTCCTTGGCCAGGCGGCGGGCCAGCGCGGCGTGGCTTGCACCGAGATGGCGCGCCTCGGCCTGAAGCTGGTCGCCCAGATCCATGACCTGATAGCCGAACTCACCGGCCTGCGACGCGGCGGCGACGAGCGCGTCGCGGGCACGAGCGATGACGCGCGTCTCGACTCCGGCAAGACCCAGCGAATCCGCGGCCGGCGTCTCGTTCGCCGGATCGGCGAGTATGGCGGCAATCTGTGGCGAGGTCTGGACACCGTATTCGGCAATGATGTCGCGCGCCTCGGCCAGGCTGGTGGTGTCGGCGACGGTTGGGCCCGACGACACGAAGGACGGATCGTCGCCAGGCACGTCGCTGATGATCCAGGTGGTGACTTGCGCCGCGCCTGCGGCCACTGCCAGGCGCCCGCCCTTGATCGCCGACAAATGTTTGCGGACGCAATTAATCTCAGCAATCGTCGCGCCCGATTGAAGCAAAGCGCGGGTAACGCCCTGCTTGTCATCGAGCGTCAAACCCGCCGCTGGGGCGGCGAGCAGCGCGGAGCCGCCGCCCGACAGCAGCAACAGTAACCGGTCGCCCGCGTCGAGTCCGTGCGCGATGTCGAGCACCTTGGTCGCCGCCGCGACGCTGCGTTCATCGGGATAGGGATGACCGGCCTCGATCACCTCCACCCCCGGCCAGCTGGTTCCTTCGGGCGGAAGATGCCCGTAGCGCGTGACGATGACGCCTTCGAGCGGCTTCGGGCTGCGCGCCTGTGCCACGGCCATCATCGCCGCCGCGGCCTTGCCCACCGCGACGACGACCGTGCGACCGTGCGTCGCCAGCGGCAATGCCCTGAGCATCGTCACTTCGGCCGAAACGGCGTGGACGGCGGCGTCGAACAACACGCGCAGATCGTCGCGCACAACGCGTGTCGTCGGTGCAGCCATGTCGGCGATCACGTCCTCCCCGGCCGGCCTTTGCCGGTTCGCGAACAAGGCTGACGCGACAGGCACAGATCGCCAAGCCGCGATTTGCGGAACGCATTGTTCCGTCACGCGCAACGTCAGTGGATTTCCCAGGATAAAGACGGGCGCAAATTCTCGACCAGAAAGTCGACCAACGATCGCACCCGCACTGGCATTTCGCGCGGTTCGGCGAACAAAGCGAAGAAATTGAGTTCGGGCGTCTGCCACCCCGGCAAGACCTCGAGCAGCCGTCCGGCGGCGAGGTCGTGCTTGCACAGGAATGCGGGCAGACTGGCGATGCCGAGTTCGCTCACCGCGGCATCGCGCAACAGGAGCAGGTCGTTGCAAATCAGCTTGGGACTGAACTCCACGGTCACTGCCTGATCGTCCGCATGCAGCGTCCAGCGCTGGCGACGATCGACGGTACCGGCGGCAAGCAGGTCGAAGCGCGGCAGTTCGACATGGGTTTGCGGATTGCCCTTGCGTTCGAAATAGCCGGGCGCACCGAACAGGCCGCTTTCGGTGGTGCCCAGCTTGACCGCGATGAGGCCGGAGTCCGCCAGCGGGCCGATGCCGATGGCGACGTCGAAGCCACCCTTGAGTAGCGCCACCGCATCGTCGCTGACCACGCTGACAAGTCGCACGTCGGGATATTGCTCGAGAAACCGCGCGAACAACGGGCCGAGCAGGCTCTGCCCCAGCATGGCCGGGACGGCGACACGCACGACGCCGCGCGGTTCGTGCTGGCGGCTTTGCAGGGCGCGCTCGCCATCGCGCAACACGCCGATCGACCTCAGACAATATTCGAAGAACAGGGCACCGTCCTGCGTCACGGTCACCGCGCGGGTCGAACGGTTCAGCAGGTGCACACCGAGATGTTGTTCCAATCTGCTGATCCGCCGGCTGACCGTGGATTTGGGCAAGCCGAGCTGCGTACCCGCTTTGGTCAGGCTTTCGGTTTCGACGACTTTCGCGAATACCATGAGGTCGCCGAGATCGAGCATGCCGCAACCTAGCGTTGGTTGCGACACACGCAACAGATTGTTGCAACATTAGCGGCTATGGTGCGGCGGGGCTTTGCGCGATTTTCATCGGACGAACGCGCGGCACAGCGCGGGCCGATTGGGGAGGAATGAGATGATTTCGACGAACGCTCGTCTGTTGGCCGCGACCGCGCTGTTCGCGCTGGTCCCCGTTGCCGCGCATGCCCAGACTCCTGCCGACGCGATTCCTGCGGCGCCCGCGCCCGACGCGGCGGCGCCCGCAGCCGGTCAGGAAATCATCGTCACCGCAACTGCACGTCCGCGGATCGCGCTCGACACCCCGTTGGCGGTGACGCAGGTCGGTGCGCAGGCGCTCGCACGCCTCGGCACCAGCGGCCAGGCGGATATTCTCAACTCGATCCCGACGATCAAGGCCGATGCGGGTGGCGGTGAAGTCGCGGCCAACGTTTTCGTGCGCGGCCTGCCCTCGGGCGGACAATTCCAGTTCACGCCACTTCTGTACGACGGCATTCCGGTGCTTTCGACGTTCGGGCTGAACTCGTCGGCCTATGACGTCTATTACCGCAACGACCTGGGCATCGACCGGCTCGAATATGTTCGCGGCGGCGTGTCGAACTTGTTCGGCCCGGGCTCGGTGGCGGGCCTGATCAACTATATCTCACGCACCGGCGGCCCCGAGCTGCGCGGCACCGTCCAGGCCGAATATGCCGAGCGCGGGCGTTACAAGGGCGATGCGGCGGTCAGCGGACCGTTGGGGAACGACCTGTTCTTCGCGGTGTCGGGCTGGTATCGCAAGGATGACGGCCCGATCAAAACCAACCTGGATACCGAGGGCTATCAGGTTCGCGGCAATTTGAAATGGCAGCCCGACGATCAAACGACGATCACGCTGTACGGCCAGTATATCGACGACAAGACGCAATTCTATCTGCCCGTCCCGCTCGACGGCAAAACACGCAACCGCATTGCCGGCAATGACGGCAACGAGGTGTTCTCGGTCCAGAACAACTTCAATTTCGCGAACCTGGCGTTCAACACGCCCGACGGGCTTTATACGCCCTCGGAAATTTCCGACGGGGTGAAGAGCCGCGGCGGCGAGGTTGCGCTGACGTTCGACAAGAAGTTCGGTGACGGCAATTGGGGCCTTAACGGCAAGGCGAAATACTCGCGTTACCACCATCAATTCGCTCTGTGGTCCGACGGCGACGGCTTGGTCAACGTCCCCGAAACACTGACCAGCTTCATTGCCAATGGTCAAAATCCGGCCGCCGGTCGCGGGGCGGCGATCCCGCAACTGGTCGGCGCGACCAACCCGGTGTTCACTTATGTCGGCGGCGCCGCGGTCCCCGCCAACGCGTTGCTGTTCGCCAACCGCTTCACCCAACGCGACCGCCCGATGCGTGACTACACCGCCGAATTGAACCTGACCGGCAATGTCGCAACCGGCGGCATCGATCATGCGCTGACGCTCGGCGGGTTCTACGCCAATGCGCGGGCGAGCGATTTCAACGTTACCACGACGTATCTTGCGGCATTCAACAACCAGCCCCAACTGGTCAATCTGACGGTAACGACTCCGGGCGGCGGCACCGCGATCATCTCGAAGAACGGGCTGCTGGATGCGGGCAGCGGTTACACAAACAACAGTGCGAAGGCCGAACGTTATGCGGGCTATTTCGCCGACCAGATGAAGATCGGCAGCCGCTTCAACTTCGATATCGGCGGGCGCATCGAGCATTATAATGGCGACATCCGCCGCGAACGGACTTCGACGACGATCACCGATGCGACGACGCCGAACCTGTCGACCGCATTGCGCAACGTTATCTGGGGCAATGACGGCTATCTGACCGGCAAGGTCAGCACGACCGAATGGGCGGCGGCATTCGGCGCGTTGTACAAGGTTACCGACCGGGTCAGCCTGTATGCCAACGGTTCGCGCGGTTATTTCTTCCCGGAAATCCGCGCCGTCGCCTTCCGTCCGCTATCCGCAGGCACGGCGGCGAATGCCAGCCTGTCCCCGGGCACCGCGACGTTCGACGGCGAAATCATCAAACAGGCCGAAGCCGGGATAAAGGTGGCGCAGCCTTGGTTCAGCTTTACTGCGGCAGGTTTCTACACCAACCTCAAGAACAGGCGTCAGGTGTTGTTCGTCAATGACGGCGTCGGCGGGTTTCGCGAGGCGGTCAATTTGATCGGCACCGAGAGCTTCGGCATCGAATCCACGCTGGACCTGAAGCTGACGCGGTCGCTGCATCTGAGCGGCAATCTGACGCTCCAGCATGCCAAATACACCACGTTCACCGCGCTGGACGTGAACAACAATCCGATCCCGAACCCGGCAATCATCGGCAACGAGTTGGAGCGCCAACCGAACATTCTGTACAATGCCGGGCTCTATTATGACGACGGTCACCTCGATGCATCGTTCTTCACCAACTACACCGGCGACAATTACGTCGCGTCGAACAACGCGATCCTGCTCGACGGGTTCAATATCGTGAACCTCAACGCCGGCTATAAAATCCCCGTCGGCGGACGAGCCAGCGTACGTGTCGGGGTCAACGTGTTCAACCTGTTCGACACCGATGCGGTGACCGAAGGTTCGCCGCGCCAGGACAACAACCAGACGGCAGGGGGCGCGTATTTCGTCGGTCGTCCGGTCCTGCCGCGCCGGATCAGCGGCACCATCGCGTTCAACTTCTAACCATGGCGAGGCGCGCGTGGACTTGAACGAAGCCGCGCGCGCCACGCTGCGCGCGAACGACCGGGGCGGCTATACCGTCCCCAACGGGCAGGTTTACCCGTTCCAGTGGAACTGGGATTCAGCATTCGTCGCGCTCGGGTTCGACACGTTCGACCGCGACCGCGCGTGGGCCGAAGTCGAAACGCTGTTCGAGGCGCAATGGTCCGACGGCTTCGTCCCGCACATCATCTTCTGGGTCGACGATGCGGGCTATTTCCCCGGTCCCGACGTGTGGGCGGCAGGCGAAAACGGCATCCGCACGTCGGGCATCACCCAGCCGCCGGTCGCGGCAACGGTGGTGAGGATGCTGTGGGACTCAGCCGTCGCGGCGGGCCAGGCGGACACATTCCGCCCGCGCGCGGAAAAACTGTTCGACCAGTTGCTCGCCTGGCACCGCTGGTTCGCGACGCATCGCGATCCCGAAGGACGCGGCGTGGTCGTGGCGGTGCATCCGTGGGAAACCGGCCGCGACAATTCGCCCGAATGGGATGCGCCGGGCGAGCCGATCGATGTGTCGGGCGTCGGCGCCTATACCCGCCGCGACACCGGGCATCTCGACGCCAAGATGCGCCCGACCAAGCTGGAATACGATCGCTACCTCGCGCTGGTGCAATATGGCCGCGCCCAAGGGTGGGAGCATCACAAGATCGCCGTCGGCAGCCCGTTCAAGGTCGCCGATGTCGGCATGTCGATGATGATGATGCGCGCCAATCGCGATCTGGCCGCGCTGGGCACTCTATTGGGCAAGGACGTCAGCGCCGTCGACCGCCTGATCGAGCGCGCCGAAGACGGGATCGACTGGCTGTGGGACGCCGACCGGCAAAGCTGGTGCTCGCGCGACCTGATCTCCGGCAAGTCGTCGGGTTTCGTCACCAGTGCATCGTTCCTGAGTTTTTACGCGGGCATTCGCGACGCGACGAAAGACGCGGCGACGCTCGCGCATTTCGACCGCATCGGCAAAGTCGTGAAGTATATGGTGCCGAGCCTCGATCCAGAGGACCCCGGGTTCCAGATGGTGCGTTATTGGCGTGGACCGGTCTGGGCCGTGGTCAACACGATGATCGGCATCGGGCTGGCCGAAGCCGGCCACGATGTTCGAGCCAAACGCGTCAAGGGCGATACGCGCACGATGATGAACCAGACGGGCTTTTTCGAGGCCTATTCGCCCGTCGACGGTACGGGCAGTGGGGGCGACGATTTCTCTTGGACGGCGGCAATGTGGCTCGCCTGGGCAGGACAGGACTAAACGATGACCCCCGAACAGCGCGAATTCTATGACGAGAACGGCTATGTATTGGTCCCCGGGATGTTCAGCCCGGAGGAAGCCGCCGATTACCGCGCGCGGATTCACGCGATTGCCGACAAACAAGGCGAAACCGACGCGACCTGGGCCAGCGTTTCGGGCGACACCAAGATCCAGCACAGCCACGATATCCAGTTCAAGGATGCGGCGTTCACGCGGTTGCTGACCGACCAGCGCCTGACCGACATGGCACAGGATATCATTGGCCCCAACGTCCAGCTTCACCACAACAAGATGTTCATCAAGCCACCGGAAAAGGGCTCGCCTTTTCCGATGCATCAGGATTTTCCGTACTTCCCGCACCGCGACCATTCGATGATCGCCGCGATCCTCCATTTCGACGATGCGCCGGTCGAAAAGGGTTGTGTCTGCGTCTACCCCGGCACGCACAAATTGGGACCGTTGCCCGCCGAAGGGTCCGACCATCACGTGTCGACCGAACTGTATCCGATCGAGCGGGCGACGCCGATCCCGGCCAAGGCGGGCGATGCGTTGTTCTTTCATTATCTGTTGGTGCACGGGTCGGGCGTAAACGTGTCGGACGAGGCGCGGACGACGTTGCTGATCCAACTGCGCGATCCCGCCGATCAGCCGCTGGAGGAACGCCATAGCTCGCGCGGCCAGGGGATGATACTGGCCGGCGTCGATCCGGGGCGCAAAGCCTTCAACTTCGCCTGGCAGGACAAGGCCGCCTGAGCGCATTCGCCGCCTTGTGCGCCGCGCTGACGCTCCCGGGAGCGACGATCAGCGCGACGCATGATGGCAAGATTTGCCGCGTCGAGGGACGGATCGCCGGCCGCGTCGGGTTTCAGCTGTGGCTGCCCGATGCGTGGAACGGGCGGTATTACCAGATCGGCACCGGCGGATTTGCCGGACAGATTTTCCCGGACTCGCTCGCCTGGGATGCGGCCAAGGGTAACGCCGTGGCGATGTCCGACGCGGGACATCGCGGCAATCCGATGGACGCCGGCTGGGCAAAGGGCGACCGGCAGGCGGTAATCGATTACGGCTATCAGTCGATCAAGACGACCAGCGACGCTGCGCGGATTTTGATCCGGCGTTATTACGGACGCGTCGCGCACCACCGTTATTTCGCGGGCTGTTCGAACGGCGGGCGGCAGGCGTTGATGGCGGCGATGCGCTGGCCCCAGGATTGGGAGGGGATCGTCGCAGGATCGCCCGCCGCATTGTGGACGCGGCAGCACGCCAGCTTTGCCGCGCTCCAACAGCAAGTCGAGCGATCGCTCCCGATCGACCCGGCAAAGGTGCAGCGCGCGGCGTTGGCGACCTGTCCCAAAGGCACCGTCGCGAACGACGTCGCGCTCGATCCCGAGCGTTGCCATTATCGCCCCGCCGACCCGTTGGTGCGGGCGATCGTCGCCGCCGGATACGCGCCGACCTCCACGGGCGACTGGGGCAAGTGGATCGTCAATCCCGACCGCGCCGCGCCGTCGCAGCGGCGCTTTGCCGAAGGCGGGTACCGGTATTTGCTGCGCAACAATCCCGGCTGGCAAGTCGCCAGGGTATTGTCAGGCTAATGCTAACTTGTCTCTGTCAGGAGGCGATGATGCAACCGATTTCCTACAAGCGGCACCGGTTTCCGCCGGACACAATTCGGCTCGCGGTGTGGCTGTATTTTCGCTTCACCCTGAGTTTTCGTGACGTCGAGGAACTGCTCGCCGCGCGTGGGATCGAGGTGAGCTACGAGACCGTCAGATGTTGGACGATCAAGTTTGGCCCGGCCATCGCAGCTAACATTCGGCGTCGCCGCGGGCGTGCCGACAGCGTCTGGCATCTTGATGAGATGGTGGTGCGGATCAGTGGCAAACGGATGTACATGTGGCGTGCCGTGGACAAAGAGGGCGAGGTCCTCGACGTCCTGGTTCAGAAGCGCCGCAACAAAGCGGCGGCATTGAAATTGTTGCGAAAACTGCTGAAGAACCAGGGCGCCATGCCCGAGGCGATCGTGACCGATGGCCTGGCCTCGTATCCTGCGGCGATGAAGGTTCTGGGATGCCTGGCCCGGCATAATCCCGGCCGATTACGCGACAACAACCGGGCCGAAAACTCTCACCTGCCGGTCCGGCGACGAGAGCGAAAAATGCAGCGGTTCAAGTCCCAGGGACAGGCGCAACGCTTCGTTTCCACCCACAGCGCAATCTACAACACCTTCAATATCCAGCGTCACCTGATCTCCCGAAACACGATGCGCCTCTTGCGAACTTCCGCGATGGCGGAGTGGACCGCCGCGTCCGCCGCCGCTGCATGAAACGACGGAATCACGGTCTATTGCCGCTCCCGAAAGTTAACCTGACAACACCACGGCGGTTTAGCCCGCAAAAGTGGCGCAAACCCGCGCTGACTTTGCGGGGTCCCTGATCGGGAGACCTGTGCTGGGGGTCCATGGCGGAGAGGGTGGGATTCGAACCCACGGTACCGTTACCGGCACGCCGCATTTCGAGTGCGGTGCTTTCGACCTCTCAGCCACCTCTCCGCGAAGAGCGGCGCGCATAGCGGGGTCGTGGGCGATTGCCAAGCCGGTGCTTGCGTTTGGCGGCACGCACCCTAGATTCAGTCCATGGACCTCCGCACCGCGATTCCTGAAAACCCCAAGGCACCTCCAGTTGCCAGTGCGCGCTTCGACATCGGCGATGTCGTGCGTCACCGCCATTTCGACTTTCGCGGTGTGGTGTTCGACGTCGATCCGGTGTTTGCCAATAGCGACGAATGGTATGCGGCGATCCCCGAGGGCATCCGCCCGCGCAAGGATCAGCCGTTCTACCACCTCCTAGCCGAAAATTCGGACAGCAATTACGTCGCTTATGTCAGCCAGCAGAACTTGCTGCGCGACGACAGCGATGAGGAGATCGACCATCCGGCGATCGACGGGCTGTTCGAAGCGTTCGAGCCGGGACGGTATACGCTGCGCTCAGTGCACCGGCACTGAGCAAGGAGCGGGCGGTAAGCCAAACGGAGCGTAGCGAGTGCCGCTTATCGCCGACTCCGGCAGCGCGGCCGGCGGGCAATAGCCCGACCGACGACGCGGCTTTGCCGCGGCACTAAGCCGCCGCCTTCTCCCGCGCATAAGCCTGCGTCCCGCGCGTAAACAGGCGATCCGCTGGCAACACGGTCTCCACCGCCAGATCCGGTTGTCCCTCCAGCTCGTCGTAAATCGGCGCGAAATCCGTTTCGACGGTGATGCGCAGCAATTCCTCGAACGACGGAATGACGAAATAGGTCTGCTGGAAATCGTCGATGCGGTAATCGGTCTGCATCACGCGTTTGAGGTCGAAGGCGATGCGATTGGGGCTGGGGTCATCGAGCGCGAACACACTTTCAGCGCGGCTCGAGACGATGCCCGAGCCATAGATCCGTAACGCCCCGGCTTCCTCGACCAACCCGAATTCGACCGTGTACCAGTAGAGTCGTGCGAGCTTTTTGAGCACGCCCAGATTCCCCGCCCGCTGCCCGCCGCGCCCATAGGCCGCGAGGTAATCCGCGAACACCGGGTCGGCCAGCATCGGCACATGCCCGAAAACATCGTGGAACACGTCGGGTTCCTGCAGATAATCAAGCTGGTCGGCGCGGCGGATGAAATTGCCCGCAACGAAGCGGCGATTGGCCATGTGATCGAAAAACACGTCGTCGGGCACCAGTCCCGGCACCGCGACCACCGACCAGCCGGTCAGCGTGCGCAGGCGTTCGGACAATTCCTCGAAATCGGGAATGCCTGGCTTGGACAGGCGCAACACGTCGAGCCCGCGCAGAAACGCTTCGGACGCACGCCCCGGCAGCATTTCTGACTGACGCGCGAACAGCGTGTTCCATACGTCATGCTCTTCTGCCGTATAGGTCGACCAGTCCTGCGGAATCGTCCAGTCGCCGCCGCTCATACGGTGTCGAGCACATTGCGCCCGCGCCGCACGCCGACACGGTGCGACGGTTTGGTGTCGAGCGACACGCGCTTGACCGTGTCCATGAACACATATTCGTTGGTCACCGCTTCGGCCGTGACGGTGGTGTGCATGTAACCACGGTTCGACGTGTCGCACCACCGGAGCTCGGCGGTGCTGCCCGCGAGGATCGTGCGCTGGACGGTCGCCGGATCGACGCCCTTGAAGCTTTGTTCCATGCCCGACGAGGTCACGCTGGTCCCGCCGAATTCGACACCCGCCGCGCGGCCATCGTTTTTCAGGTCGAATGCCCAGGCATTGTGGCTGTCGCCGGTCAGCACGCACAAATTGCTGTCCGCCGCCTGCGCCGCGCCGAGCAAGCGCGCCTTGGCCGCCGGATAGCCGCCCCAATTGTCGAGATTATAGGGCAGGCCCGCTTTCCCGGCGGCAATGCCCTCGCGGATGTACGACCGTCCGCGCTCCGAAGCATCGACGGGCATCAGCGCCATCAGCGCGTCGGTCGGCGCATTATAGCCGACATTGGTGCCGACGCCGAGCAACTGCCACGTCGCCGTGTCGCGCTTGAACGCGTGGCTCAGCCAGCTCTCCTGCTCGGTTCCGAACATCGTCCGCGCCGCATCGCGCCACGGCCCGTCGCGGAATTCCGCCAGCGCCTTGGGGATGTCGTTGCCACGTTCGATATCCTTGTAATCGTCCTGCCGCGACCGCGCGATCTCGCGCGTGTTGGTGCGGTAATAGGTTGCCAGATCGCCGATCTGATACGTCTTCCACGGCGCCTCGCCCACGGGCAGCCATTCATGCCATGCCTGAATCGCCGCGAGTTTGCGCATGGTGAAATCGCCCTCGTCGGGCTGATGATTTTGGGCACCGCCTTCCCAGCTGTCGTTCGACACTTCGTGATCGTCGGTCGATGCCAGCCAGGGGTGCGCGCGGTGCAGCGCCAACAACTGCGGATCGGTGCGATAGGCGGCGTAGCGCAGGCGATAATCGACGAGGTTGAGCAATTCTCCTGCGGGGAAAATGCGCGCCGAGAATTCGGGACCGAGATCATAGCCGCCGCGGCCATATTCATAGAAATAATCGCCGAGGTGGAGCACCGCATCGACATCGTCGCGCGCAGCGGCGTGGCCATAAGCGTTGAGTTCGCCATAGCCGATGTTGGAACATGAAAACGTCGCCAGCCGAAATGCGCCGACCTTGCCCGCCGGTAAAGTCTTGGTCCGCCCGATCGGCGATATCGCGCCATCGGGGGCGATGAAGCGATAGAAATAACGCGTGCCGGGCTGGAGGCCGTCGATGGTCAGCTTGACCGTATGGTCGCGCCATGGCCCCGTGGTCATCGCCGCGCCGCCGACGGGCCTGGCGAAATCGGTGGTCAGCGATATTTCGGCCGCAACGCGCGCCGGACCGCCGGTCTGCGGCTTGAAACGGGTCCACAACAGCACCGAATCCTGCGCCGGCTCACCCGACGCAACGTCGTGCGTGAAGCCGGTCAGCCCGAGCAGTGCCTGTGCCGCGAGTCGCCCGCCCGGCAGCATCAGGCTGCCCAGTCCGAACATCCCCGTCTGGATCATTGCGCGGCGGTCGATCTGGATCACGTGGCTTACTCCTCAACAGGCCCGGCAATGCGTCAGCGATAGCGGCGGCTTGTGACGAACGAAAGGCGGGGAATCAGGCGGTAGGCACGGTCGCCGCGCGAAACTCACAATTGGGTCCTGAGCGTCCATAATTCGGGGAATGCCCGCTTGCCCAACGTCGACTGGAGGTATGGCACGCCCGCCGTGCCGCCGGTGCCGCGCTTGCCGCCGATGATGCGACTGACCGTCAGGACGTGCTTGTGCCGCCACGTCGCCATCGCGTCGTCGACATCGACCAGTTTCTCCGCGAGCTGGTACAAATCCCACCAGCGCTCGGGATCGCGATACACCTCAAGCCAGGCCGCCTCGACCGCTGCATCGGGCTCATACGCTTGCGTCCAGTCGCGCGACAATGCGTCGGGTGGGACGGCAAAGCCCGCGCGCGCCAGCGCCGCAATCGCTTCGTCCCACAGGCTCGGCGCGTTCAACGCCGCGCGCATCGCGGCCTGCGCTTCCGGCCGGTCCTCCTGAAACCGCAAATGCGATCCGTCCTTCACGCCCAACAGGAATTCGAGCGTGCGGAACTGGTCCGACTGAAACCCGCTCGACGGGCCGAGGACGTGACGAAATTGGGTATATTCGCTGGGCGTCATGGTCGCCAGCACGTCCCAGCTGAGCGTCATCACGGCCTGAATGCGGCTGACCCGCGCCAGATATTTATAGGCCGGCACCAACCGATCCGTGCGCACCTGCGCAATCGCCATCTGCACTTCTGCAATGGCCTGTTTGAGCCACAATTCCTTGGTCTGGTGGATGACGATGAACAGCATCTCGTCATCGAGGTCGGACTTGGTGTGCTGTGCCGACAGCAGCGTGTCGAGATCGAGGTAGCGCGCATAGGTCATCGGAGCGTCAGCCATGCGTCATGCGTAGCAAGCCCTTGGACGCGCGTCGAACATCGCCTATATCAGGGGCGCCGGCTTGTCCGGAGATGGCGATGAATGATGCCGTGTAATAGATGCAGCGGACCCGGGGGCGGTACCCGGCGGCTCCACCATAGTCCCCGTTCGCGGGGCCTTTGACGGGGCCGAACTAGGATCGACGTGTATTCAAAGACGATGTTTTTGCCCGGCCTGAATGCGCCGTAAAACCGTTCAAAACGATAAGTGCCAACGATAACCAGGCGCTCGCGATTGCTGCGTAACTGATCCCTTCGGGGTTAGGTTATAAAGCTTAAGCGCGGTCGGACCGAACCGGGCAACAGAATCGGATTCCAGCGGGCTGGGGAGCCCCGGGCAACAGAAGCTCCCCACTTTTCCGCGGCGAGCGGTGATTAGGACAGCGGAGCGCAGCGAGCGCGGCCCAATTACGACTCGCGAAGGAACGGCCGGCCGCGCAACGCAGGACCGACGACGCGGCTTTGCTGCGGCGGCCAACCCCACCGCAAAAAAGCACCTGAACCTCGCACATCGAAACGTTGTGTTTCGTTCATGCAACGATTCTTGCCGACGCGCGCTTTCTCCATGTTAATTCAAGGGAGCACCAACATGCGTAAATTCATCATGGCACTCAGCGCGCTCAGCGTTGCCCTGCCCGTCGCGACCGTTCTGCCCGCCACGTCGGCATCGGCGCGGTCGGCACGTTACTACCCCGCCTATCGCGGTTCGGACGGCCGTTATCGCTGTGCCCGTCGCGGCGGCACGACTGGTGCGTTGATCGGTGGCGCCGGCGGTGCCTTGGTCGGCAGCGCGCTGGGTGGCACCGCGGCCACGCTCATCGGCGCAGCCGGTGGTGCGCTTGCAGGCCGCGAAGTCGAGCGCAGCCGTTCGACGCGTCGCTGCCGCTACAACCGTTAAGTCGGTTTAAGTCAGGAAGGGTGCCGCCACGTCAGGCGGCACCCGCTTGATCCTGCCCGTCGCCTTGTCGACGATCGCCCAGGTCGTCCTGGCGCGAACCAGCACACGCCCGTCGCGGCTGAATTCCACATTGCGGTCGAAACGCGCCCCGCGCGGCGCATCACCGACCCAGGTCCGCCCTTCGGCACACTCGCCCGGCCCCATATTCCCGACATAATCGATCTCGTGGCGCACCACGACCCAGATATACGCGTCGACATGATCGGGTGCCGCAACCGCGCGCCAGTGATTGACCGCAATCTCCTGAATCCATCTGACCCACACCGCATTGTTGACATGACCCAGCTCGTCGATGTCGCCCGGCTGCGGCATGAAGGTTTCGGTGAAGCTCACGCGCAGCCCATGCAGTCGAGGAAAAAGGCAAACTCCTCCGCGGTTTCGTACAGGCTTTCGAACCGCCCCGATTTGCCGCCATGCCCCGCGCCCATATTCGTCTTGAGCAGCAAGGGCGCGTTTCCCGTGCCGACTTCACGCAGCTTCGCGACCCATTTGGCTGGTTCCCAATAGGTCACGCGCGGATCGGTCAACCCCGCCGTCACCAGCATCGGCGGATAGGCCTGCGCGCGAACATTGTCGTATGGCGAATAAGCACGGATCAGGTCGAACGCGGCCTCGTCCTCGATCGGATTACCCCATTCGGGCCATTCGCCCGGCGTCAGCGGCAGATCGGGATCGAGCATGGTGTTGAGCACATCGACGAACGGCACATGCGCCGCGATCGCGCCCCATAATTCGGGCGCCTCGTTGGCGACGACGCCCATCAGCTCGCCGCCCGCCGAACCGCCCGCCGCGCAAATCCTGCCCGCCGACGAATAGCCGAGCGCGATCATCCCCCGCGCTACATCGATGAAATCGGTGAACGCATTCCACCGCTTGGTCAGCTTGCCGTCGAGCTGCCATTGCTGCCCCAGGTCGTCGCCGCCGCGGATATGGGCGATGGCAAAGGCGAAGCCGCGATCGACCAGGCTGATCCGCCCCGTCGAAAAACCAGGCGGGATAGCAATGCCGTACGCGCCATAGCCGTAAAGGTAGAGCGGCCGGCTGCCATCGAGCGGAAAGTCCCTGCCGTGGACGACCGACACAGGAATGCCTGTGCCGTCGCGCGCCGGGATCGTCAGCCGCGTCGTGGTGTAGCGCGCGCCTTCATAGCCCGAAGGAATTTCCTGTTCCTTGAGCACCGCCATGGCACCGCCCGCCACCGCGCGTTCCAGCACCCGCGCGGGCGTAACCATCGATTCATAGTCGAACCGCAGCGTGTCGACATCATATTCGGGATTGTCGCCCAATCCCGCAGCATAGCTCGTCTCGGGCCAGACGATGCGCTCGCGCAGACCGCCCGCATAATCGTGCAGCTCGACCTGATCCAAACCATCTTCGCGGCCCTCGACGGTGAAAAAGCCCGCGAAACAGGTCACATCGTTGAGGTAGAAATTGTCCTTCGGCGCAATCAGTTCGGTCCATTCCCCGGGCGTGGCCAGCGGCGCGGTGACCAACCGAAATTGCGGGCTGGTGTCGTTGGTCGTGATGAACAGCGTGCCGTCATGCTCGTCGAGGTCGTATTCCAGCCCAGCCTGCCGCGCGCGCACCAGGATCTGTTCGGCGAACGGATCGCTCGCGGGCAGCAGCCGCACTTCGCTGGTGGTATTGTCGCCCGTCGCCAGTACGATCCATGCGCGGCTCGACACCATGCCGACGCCACACTGAAACCCCGGATCGGCCTCGTGATACAGAAGCTCCGCCTTCGCCGGATCGTCGCCCAGCCGATGCGCCATGATCCGGTCGATGCGCCATTGATCGTTGACCAGCCCGTAAACCAGCGTGCCGCCGTCCGCCGAAAACACCACATCGCCCATCGTGCCGGGGATCGTATCAGGCAGATCCGCACCAGTGTTCAGATCGCGGACCTTGAGCGTGTACCGCTCCGAACCGTCGGTATCGGTCGCATAGGCGAGCAATCGCCCGTCCTCGCTCACATGGATCGCGCCCAGCCGGAAATACTCATGCCCCTTGGCCAGCGCCGGCTCATCGACGATCAGTTCGTCCGCGCCGCCCGCAACCGGCCTGCGCCACCATTTGCGATACTCGCCGCCTTCGTAGAACGACCGCCAGTATAGCCAGTCGCCGTCCTTCACCGGCACGCTCTCGTCCGCTTCCTTGATGCGTCCGCGCAGCTCGGCATAAAGCTTGTCGATCAGCGGCTGCTGCGTCTCCTTCCATGCCTCGAACCAGCGGTTTTCGGCCGCAAGATGCGCGAGGATCGCCTGATCCTTGACCTCGGGATAGTCGGGATCGCGGAGCCAAGCGTAATCGTCGGTCAGTTCGACGCCGTGATGGGTGGATGAAACGGGGCGACGGAGCGCGACGGGAGCTTGCATCGGGTGGCTGTAGCGGCCCATCCCCATACTGTCGCCCCTGCGCAGGCAGGGGCCTAGACAGGCTTGCCACTAGCGGTTTCGCCTCAATTTGAGAGTTCATCTAGGCCCCTGCCTGCGCAGGGGCGACAGGCTTGGATGAAGCCGTTAGCTTTCATATAAATGCGCGCCCTCCTGCCCCTCCTCCTCCTCTCCGCCTGCGCCACCCGCCCGGCGGAAGTGCGCGTGGCATTCGACGCGGGAAGTGTGACGTCGATCCACGCGAGCGGCTATGCCGATCGCGCAACGCACCGCCGCGTCACCGCCGATGATCCGGTGCGCGTGGCAAGCATTTCGAAAATGGTCACTGCGCTCGGCGTCATGCGGCTGGTCGAAGCGGGCAAGCTCGACCTCGACCGCGACGTGTCGGATTATCTCGGTTGGCGCGTTCGCAACCCCGCTTTCCCCGACGCCCCGGTGACGCTGCGCCTGCTGCTGTCGCATCGCTCGAGCCTGACCGACGAAGCCGATTACGCCATCCCGCTCGGCAAGACGCTCCACGACACCCTCGCCAATCCAAAAGCGTGGAATGCCGCCCATGCACCGGGCAGCTGGTTTCGCTACACCAACCTCAATTTCCCGGTGGTCGCCAGCGTGATGGAATCCGTCACTGGCGAACGTTTCGACACCCTCATGGCGCGCCTCGTGTTCCAGCCGCTTCAACTCGACGCCTGCTTCAACTGGACGACCTGCAGCGACGCGAAGCTGGCCCGCGCGGTCCTGCTGTATGATGACAAAGGTGCGGTGCTGCGCGACGATCTCCACGGTCAGCGCCCCGCCTGCCCTGTCCTCGCGCCCGACGGCTGCGACCTCGCCGCTTACCGCCCCGGCAACAACGGCGCATTGTTCAGCCCGCAAGGGGGGCTGCGCATTTCGGCGCGCGATCTGGCGCGCATCGGCCAGATGGTGCTCCAAAACGACGGCAGTTTCCTCAAACCCGAAACGGTCAACATGCTCGAAGTCGGCGAACCCGGCACCGCATTCATCACTGGCGAAACGGAGAATGGCTTTTACTGCCAATACGGCCTCGCCTGGCAATCGCTGCCCAGCTTCCCTCAAGGCTGCCGCGACGATCTGTTCGGGAACGGCCACGAATGGCGCGGCCATGCCGGCGAGGCTTATGGCGTGCGCTCGGGCCTGTGGCTGAGCGGCGACAAGGGAATTGCCTTTTTCGCTACGGCGGTGCCCGATGGGCAAAAGGGAAAACATTCCGCATTCAGCGCCGCCGAAGAGCGCTTGACCAAAGGAAAATAAGCATGAAGCGCGTTCTGATCCTGACGGCGGCCCTGACCCTCGGCGCGGCACCTCCGGCCTATGACACCATCATCAAGGGCGGCACGATCTACGACGGATCGGGCGGCACCCCCTTTGTCGGCGATGTCGCGATCGCCAGCGACCGCATCGTCGCCGTCGGGCGCGTCACCGGTGGGGCGAAACGTATCATCGACGCACACAGCCTCGCGGTCGCGCCGGGCTTTATCAACATGCTCAGCTGGGCGAACCAAAGCCTGATCGCCGACCCGCGCTCGATGAGCGACATCAAACAGGGTGTGACGCTGGAGGTCATGGGCGAAGGCTGGTCCGAAGGTCCGCTCAACCCCAAGATGAAAGCTGACGCAGCGAAGCGTCAAGGCGACATTAAATATCCGATCCAATGGACGACGCTGGCCGATTATCAGAACTGGATCACCCGGCGCGGCATCACGCCCAACATCGCCAGCTTTGTCGGCGCGACCACCGTCCGCATCCACGAACTCGGCGAAGGCGATGTCGACCCGACCCCCGCCCAGCTTGCACGGATGCAGGCGCTGGTGCGGCAGGCAATGAACCAGGGCGCGATGGGTGTCGGCTCCAGCCTGATTTACGCCCCCGCGACGTATGCCGAAACACCCGAACTGATCGCCTTGATGAAGGCCGCCGCGCCCTGTGGCGGCATGTACATCAGCCACATGCGCAACGAGAGCGACGACATCGGAGGCGCGATCGATGAGGTCATCCGCATCGTTCACGAGTCCGGCGCCAAGGGTGGCGAAATCTATCACCTGAAACAGGCCGGGGCGGCCAATTGGGGCAAGCTCCCCGCCGTAATTGCGCAGATTGAAGGCGCCCGTGCCAAAGGCATCCGCATCACCGCCGACATGTATACCTATCCTGCCGGTGCGACCGGCCTAGACGCCGCAATGCCGACATGGGTCCAAGCGGGCGGGCTCGAACAATGGATTGCGCGGCTTAAGGACCCGCAGACGCGCACCAGAGTCGCCGCCGAGATGCGCCAGCCCGGCAAGGGATGGGAAAACTTGCTGCTCCAGGCAGGTAAGCCGGAGAACGTGCTGTTCCTCGAATTCAAAAATCCAGCGCTCAAGCCGCTTGCCGGCAAAACGCTCGCCGAAGTCGCCGCGATGCGCCACCTCTCGCCCGAGGAAACGGCAATCGACCTCGTGATCGAGGACGGCAGCCGCGTCGGCACCGCATACTTCCTGATGGATGAGAAGAACGTCGCGCGACAAACGGCTTTGCCCTGGGTGGCGTTCGGCTCCGACGCCGCCAGCCAGGCGCCCGAGGGCGTTTTTCTCAACTCCAGTGCACACCCCCGCACCTATGGCAATTTCGCCCGCTTCCTCGGCGAATACGTCCGCGACGAACACACCACCTCGCTCGCCGATGCCATTCGCCGCCTGTCCAGCTTCCCTGCCAAAAACCTCGGCATTGCCGATCGCGGCAGCCTCAAAACAGGCAATTACGCCGACGTCGCAATCTTCAATCCCAAAACGATCGGCGACCGCGCGACCTTTGCTCAACCGCAGCAATATGCGGTCGGTATGCGTCATGTCTTCGTCAACGGCGTTCAAGTGCTGAAAGACGGCGAACACACCAACGCGACGCCCGGGCGCGTTGTGCTTGGCCCCGGCACGGGTCGCTGCCCTGCAGTGCGTTAAGCGATCGAGGCGATCTTCGGCGACGACTTGCCCAGATTCGGGCGCGCGCGGCCCATCGACCAATTGCCCTGCATCCGCACCTTGGGATTTGGCGCGCACCAGATTTCACCGCTGGCGTCGAGCGCCACGACCCAGAGCAAGTCGAACTCCTGTCCATAATCGATCACCGCGACAGCATAGCCGTCGCCGCGGTCCTCGACGGTCATGGGCAGCGGCGGATCAAGCTGGGTGAAGGCCATGTCGCTGAAACGACAAGATTGCATTCGCGTTCCCGCCCTGGGGTGGCGAAATTCGCGCTCAGCCCGTAACGCGCGCGCATCATGACCGACCTCCGCGACGCCGCCCTGATTTCTAAAGCCTGGCCCTTCGAAGAAGCGCGCAAGGTCCTGAAGCGCTGGCGCGACGGCAAGCCGGGTGGCGCATCGATCGTCTTCGAAACCGGCTATGGCCCGTCAGGCCTGCCGCATATCGGCACGTTCAACGAAGTCTTGCGCACCACAATGGTCCGCCGCGCCTTCGCCACGATGAGCGATCAGCCGACCAGGCTGATCGCGTTCAGCGACGACATGGACGGACTGCGCAAAGTGCCCGACAACGTCCCCAACCAGGCGATGCTGACCGCACATCTCGGCAAGCCCTTGTCGGCGATCCCCGATCCGTTCGGCACGCATGACAGTTTCGCTGCGCACAACAATGCAATGCTCCGCGACTTCCTCGATCGCTTCGGCTTCGATTATGATTTCGTCTCGGCGACCGAGCGCTACACATCCGGCGCGTTCGATGACGCGTTGAAGAACGTCCTGCGCCATTTCGACGCGATCATGGACGTGATGCTGCCGACGCTGCGCGCCGAGCGCCGCGCGACCTATTCGCCGGTGCTGCCCGTTTCGGCGAGGAGCGGCGTGGTACTGCAGGTTCCCGTCACCGTAGTCGATGCGGACACTGGCGTGATCCGTTTCGAGGACGACGGTGAGATAGTCGAACAGTCGATCCTCGGCGGCGCGGCCAAGCTGCAATGGAAGGTCGACTGGGCCATGCGCTGGGTTGCACTCGGCGTCGATTACGAAATGTACGGCAAGGACCTGACCGACAGCGGCATCCAGTCGGGCAAGATCGCCAGCATTCTCGGCAGCAAAAAGCCTGAAGGCATGATCTACGAAATGATGCTCGACGAACATGGCGAGAAGATCTCGAAGTCCAAGGGCAATGGCCTGACGCTCGACGAATGGCTGCGCTACGGCACGCAGGAAAGCCTCGCGCTGTTCGCCTATCGCGAGCCCAAATCCGCCAAGCAGCTGCATCCGGGCGTGATCGCGCCGGCGGTCGACGATTATTACAAGTTCGTCACCAGCTACCCGGCGCAAAAGGTCGAACAGCAGCTCGGCAACCCCGCGCACCATATCCACAACGGCGCGGTGCCGGACGCCGTGCCGCCGGTGACGTTTGGGCTACTCCTGAACCTCGCCGGCGTGCTCGGGCCCGAAGCCACGCCCGATGGCATGCGGGCCTATCTGGCGAACTATGTCGAAGGCGACATCACCGCCGAACTCGACGCGTTGATCGGCCACGCCCTCGCCTACAACCGCGATTTCGTCGCGCCGACGCTCAAGCGCCGCAAGCCCGCAGGCGTCGAGATCGCCGCGCTCGAACGGCTGGACCGCGAACTGGCAGGCGTCGCCGGGGCCGATCCAACCGACATCCAGACACTGGTCTACACCATCGGCAACGAAGGCGGGTTCGAGTCCCTGCGCGACTGGTTCCGCGCGCTGTACGAAACCCTGCTTGGGTCGTCGCAGGGACCGCGCATGGGCAGCTTCATCGCGCTCTATGGCGTCGCAAACACCCGCAAACTGATCGCCGAAGCCTTAAGCTAGAGCCGCAGCGCGTCTGCGCATCGAACGCCGGGTCGCGCCTGCAAATCCGAACCCGCCGATCATCATCGCCCATTGCGCCTGCTCGGGCACCCCGCCCGCGCCGATCACCGGTCCACCCGCTGGGCCTGCGGCATTGGCAAAGCCAGGGGTCAGCACCAGCGGGCTGCTCCACGCAAAGCCCGAATTGAGTGAAATTACAGGATCGACCCACGCCTCGGCGCGATCGCACGCGCCGGGGGTCTGCGGATAATAGCAATAATAGGATCCGCCATCGGCCCGCGCAAAGGCGGTCAACTCCAGCGTCCCGCGAAAGTCGAGCCCGCTCGTGGCCATCAGCGCCCCGTTAATGGTGAATTGCCGCAGACCGCAACCACCGTTGCCGCGGATGCATTCCAGATTGGCCCCGGGGCCGATCGCGCCCGTATAGATGTCGACCTCGGCGTGGCCATTGGGACCCGACGAGGTAAACTCTCGTCCGCTGATCGTGACCAACGGCGCATTGAACAGGTTACAGCCCGGCTGGCCCACGCAGAGCGATTGGGCGTAATCGATGATCGCGCTGCGTTCGGCCAAACTCGCTGCCGTATACGTATAGTCGTAACGCAGCGTTCCCTGAGCCACCGCAAGGCCGGATTCATAGGTATACCCGGTCGGGTTCACGAACGCGCTCGCCACGATTGCGGGATAGGGCGACGGCTGCAACGCGACATAGGCTTGTCCATAGGACCGCGCATCGAGGTGGACGCCAGCGTCGGTGCCGCTTGAGGTGTTTTGCATCGGCGTTGTCGAATATTGGGTTGTTGTCGTCCATTCGATGTTCGCCGCCGCGGCGGGCGAAGCAAAAGCGGCAAGGACGGCCATAAATGCAGTCAGTCGGCGCAACATGATGATACTCCCCGGTGATTGCGCCGTCCCTGCAAACACCGGTCAGCCGCGCCAATTGCCTAAAGAGGCAGTTGCCGGTGCTCGTCCCGTTCCGGGACAAGTGCACGTCCCACGCCGCCGACCTGCCTATTTAGGCAATTGGTTCGCACACCCCGCGCGGTCACTAGGGCCTCAATAACGCCGGATAAGGTCGCAAACGGCAGTCGTTTCAGGGAGCTACCCAATGAACCATCGTTTGCTGATCGCAGCGGCATCTGTCGCCATCGCCTGCATGACCTCTTCAGGGGCGTTGGCGTTCAGTCCCGACTGCGAATCGGGTGGCGAATGCAGCACGCCGACCCCACCGCCGCCGCCTCCGCCCCCGCCAGGTGTCGGCGTAGCCCGTGCCGGGTTCTTCTTTGTCGCTCCGGGCGGAGACGTCCTGCAGGGCCAGACCTATTACCCCAACGGGGTACCAACGATCTACATTTTCAACCATGGTCCTGGCGGCACAGTCTTGACCGACACACCTTTCAGCCAAGGTGACGGGACCACACAGGTGACGCTGATTGCCGACGCTGCGAATGCCCGGGCCACGGCGATTTCGCATATTGGCGACGAATACGGCCGCAACGACGTCGGCGCCGCTCTATATTACGGCCTGAGCTTCACTGCGGGTAGCGACACGGTCGGTGATGCAGTCGCGGCGATCCTCGCGCACGCGCCGCTCGCCAGCCTCTCCGGAAGCTACTCACTCAGTGGGTCGGGGTCGGGCCGCGCGCTGGTCAGCGCCTCGAGCTCTGGTAACAACGCCGGCTACAGTTTCGGTGCCAATTGCGGCTATTATTACAACAATTCCCCGACCTGTGACGCAAATCCGGCGGCGAACCCCTGGTCGATGAGTCTCGCGTTCACGCGTGGTACCGAATTCACCGGCGGCGATCGAAACACGTTTTACGCGACCTTCTCGTTAAATGCGTCGACCGAAGCGGGTTATCCCGGCGGTTACCCCAACACCTACCCGGGCGACGCGACGGCGTGGATCGATCCGACGGTCAATTACAATTCGCAGCTTGGCCAATATGGCAACAGCCTGACGTTCAACGCGCCCGGCGGTCTCGGCAATGGCGGCTTCAGCTTTGTCAGCAGCGGCGCGGTGCCGGAGCCGGCGAGCTGGGCGCTGATGCTCAGCGGGTTCGGCTTGCTCGGCGGGACGATGCGTCGTCGCCGCACGCTCGTAACCGCTTGATCAGGAACCCCCGCGCGGCCAGAGTGCCGGGCGGGGGATGCCCATGCGGCTGCTGCTGATCGACGACCATCCGCTGTTTCGCCAAGGATTTGCGGCGATGATTGCGGAGGCGCGCCCGGATTGGCAATGCACGCCGGTCGGTTGCGGCGAGGATGCCGAAGCCGCCGCACGGCGCGAACGGTTCGACATCGCGTTGATCGACCTGCAGCTCCCCGGGGCCGATGGCTTCCAGACATTGGCCCGCATCGCCGACGCCGCGCCGCTCCTCCCCTGCGCCATCGTGTCGGGCCGGGAGGACGCCGCCGCCCGCGAACGCGCACGCGTTGCCGGGGCCAAGGGCTATATCGCCAAGGCGTCCGAACCCGCCGCGATGATCGCGCGCATCGAAGCGATCGCGGCAGGCGGCGAAGGCTGGGATGCGGGCGATGGCAAGGCGCCCGTGCTGACCGAGCGGCAGAGGCAGGTGCTCGCTTTGCTCTGCGAAGGGCACGGCAATAAGGAAATTCGTCACCGGCTGGGCATCGCCGAAAGGACGGTCCGCGCGCATTTGACCGAATTGTTCGGGGCACTCGGAGCGCACAGCCGGGTACAGGCGGTACTACGCGCACGCACTCTCGGACTGTGCGACTGATGGACCCGCGCGTCCGGGCAGAATCGATCCGGACGCTTTATCTGCAGATGCGCAATGCGACGGCGGCGGCGATGATCGTCACCGTGTACATGGCGGCGACCGCCTGGGCTTTTTCGCCGCACGACGAAGTGCTCGGCTGGCTTGCCGTGCAATTGCTGAGCCAAGTCGGTCGCGAAGCGTTGCGCCGCAGCTTTTCCGCACGGGCGCGCCACGATGAAGAGCTCGAGCCGTGGGCGCGCCGCTCCGCGATATACATGGGCGTGGCCGGCGCGATCTGGGGCGGCACGATCATATTGTTTGCGCATCCCGCCCAGCCGATCACCGTCGCGCTGACGCTGTGCGGGCTTTACGGCATCTCGGGCGGCAGCGTACCGGGCAATGCGTACAACCCCACCGGACTGTACGCATTCGTCGGCACGATCTTCGCCATCGTCCTCGCGCGGCTGCTGGCGATCGGCGATTTCGATTATGCAGTGCTCGGTTTTGCCAGCGCCGGATTCGCCCTGATCATGATCGGCTTCTGCCGGGTGCAAGCGGGCGCGATCGCCGAAAGTTTCCGCATCCGCTTCGAAAACGAACAATTGCTCGCCGCCCTCGCGCGCGAAAAAGGCGAAGCCGACGCTGCCCGCGCCAAGGCCGAAAGCGCCAGCCTCGCCAAGTCGCAATTCCTCGCCGCCGCCAGCCACGATCTGCGCCAGCCACTCTATGCGCTGGGGCTGTTCTCGGCGTCGCTCAAAGAGCTCAAGCTCGACGCCGCGGGGCGCGAGACCGTGGCGCGGATCGGCGGCAGCATCGGCGCGATGGAGCGGTTGTTCGACGGACTGCTCGACATTTCCAAACTCGAAGCCGGGGCGGTCGTCGCACATCTCGAGCCGGTCGACGTCGATGCGCTGTTCGACCGGCTGAGCGGCTATCACCGCCCGATCGCGCTCGCCAAGGGGCTCGATTTGCGTCTCCGCAGTGATGGCGAATGGGTGCTGAGCGACCCCGTCTTGCTGGAACAGGTGCTGTCCAATCTCGTCGCCAACGCCATCCGCTGTGCCGATGACGGCGGCGTCCTGATCGCCGTGCGCCACCGCGAGGGACAATTGCGGTTCGAGGTCTGGGACACCGGCATCGGCATCGCCGAACCCGACCGCGCGCGCATTTTCGAAGAGTTCGTCCAACTCGGCAATCCCGAGCGCGACCGGCGCAAGGGGCTGGGCCTCGGCCTGTCGATCGCCCGTCGCGCCGCCGAGTTGCTGGGCGCGCGGATCGCCGTCGCGTCGAAGCCGGGACGCGGCTCGCGCTTCAGTTTCTGCCAGCCCCTCTGCGAAGCGAGCGTCGCCACCGTCACGCTCCATGTCGCCGCGCCACCGGTCGCGCGCGGGCGCGTGCTGGTCATCGACGACGACGCGGACGTTCGCGCCGCGCTCGGCGAACTGCTCCGGCGCTGGGACGTCGCACACGATCTGGCGGGCGATGCCGAAGAGGCGCGACGGTTAGCGGCCGGCAACGACTATGCCCTTGTGATGTGCGACCAGCGGCTTCCTGGCGCGACCGACGGACTGACTCTGCTCTCCGCTCTCGCGGTCATCCTGCCTGCAGCCGCGCGCGTCCTGATCACCGCCGATTTCGACCCCGCCTTGCTCGCCGCGGCGGAGGCAGCCGGGGTGCCGCTGCTCCACAAACCCGTCGCGCCCGACACGCTGCGCGCGCTGGTCGGCGCGGATCGAACGCCTGTGGGGTGATGCAGTGACGCGTTGCTAGCGCCGATAGGAAGGGATCGACAGCCCCCGCGCAATCGCCAGCGCGCGCAGCGTGAAGCCCGCCACCACCGCCGCAAGAAACGCGATATCGAGCCGCACACCGGCCACATTCAGCGCCACGAAACACGCCGCCGACAAGGCCGCCGCGGTCACATAAATCTCCGGCTTGAGCAGGATCGACGGCGTCCCCGCCAGCAAATCGCGGATGATACCGCCGACGCACGCGGTGATCACGCCCATCATCATCGCCGGAAGCACTGGCACCCCCGCGCTCAGCGCCTTGGCCGCGCCGAAGCTCGCATAGACCGCCAGCCCGACAGCATCGAACCAGTCGAGCGCACGCCCGCGCCACCACCGCGCCGGGGTCAGCCACACCAGCCATGCCGTCCCCAAACACACCGCCGGCACGCGCCAGTCATGCACCCAGAACACCGGCACACCGATCAACAAATCGCGCACTGTGCCACCGCCCACGCCCGTGACCAGCGCAAAGAAACTGAACGTCACCAAAGTCTGCCCCGCCCGCGCCGCCGCCAGCGCACCCGAGGCGGCGAACACGGCAATGCCGAACAGGTCGAGCAACGGCAGAAATTGCGTCATTAGGACGGTCGGCGGGTTCATCGCCCCGCCTTTAGGCCAAGCGCACAGCGATCCAAATATGCCAGCGGAATCGCGCCTTTCCGGCTGACGCCATGGCCAAGTGGCATTAAGTGAGTCCCGAGCATGTCCGCCCTCACTCCCAAATCACGGCCTTGGACGATGGGTCGATGGCGCGCACTCTTGCGCTCTCGCGGGCCACGGTCGCTGATTTTCCGGCGGCGTGTCGCGGTGCTGGCGGGGGCGGTCGCGGTCGGCCTCGCCGCCGTGGTGTTTGCCCGGGCATCCGACGCCGCCGGTCAGGCATTCACGACGTTCGCGGCGGGTTGGCGCTGGGCACCGTTGATCGTCACCCCGCTCGGTTTTGTCGCTTTGGTATGGCTGACGCGGCGCTTCGCCCCGCTGGCGCGTGGATCAGGCATCCCGCAGGTCATGGCGGCGCAGAGCCGACCCGATCTCGGCCAAAGCGACCTGATCTCGCCCCGGACTGCCACGGCCAAGGCCGGGCTGACTCTCGGCGCGCTGCTGACGGGTGCAAGCGTCGGACGAGAAGGACCGACGGTGCAGCTCGCCGCGGCGATCATGGCGCTCAGCCACCGGCTGATGCGCGTGCCGATGCGCGCGTCGGTGGTCATCGCCGGTGGTGCCGCCGGCGTTGCAGCCGCGTTCAACACGCCGCTCGCGGGGGTCCTCTTCGCGATCGAGGAGCTGGCCTCCGCTTACGAACAGCGGGTGACGTTGCTGGTCCTGTTCCTAATCGTCATCGCCGGGATCGTGGCGCAGGGCGTTGCCGGGGACTATCTCTATTTCGGCGCGATCGGCGCGCATATGCCGCTGTCATCCGCGCTGCTGTTCGTGCCCGTGGCCGGCATGCTGGGGGGTTTGGCGGGCGGATTGTTTTCCCGCCTGATGCTGTTTTTTGCGACAGGGACAGGGCCTGTGGTGAAACTGATCCGGGCGCGTCCGCTGGTTTTTGCTTTGCTGTGCGGGCTGATTGTCGCCGCGATCGGTTGCACGACGCAGCTGACCTGGGGCGCGGGTTACGCTCCCGCGCGTGCGATGATCGTCGGGGTCGATGCGCCATGGTGGTACGGCCCAGCCAAATTCGTCGCGACGCTGTCGACGGCGATTGCCGGGCTTCCTGGCGGCATTTTCGCACCAAGCCTGTCGATCGGTGCCGGCTTCGGCAATGTGCTGCGCATGGCGTTCAGCGACGATCCCGCCAGCGCAGTCGTGATCCTCGGCATGGTCGCCTATTTCACCGGCGTGGTCCGCGCACCGTTGACGGCGGTGATCATCCTTAGCGAAACGACTGCCAGCCGCGGTCTCATCCTGCCCATGTTCGCCGCCGCGTTCGTCGCCGATTGGGCCAGCACATTGGTCTGCCGCGAAAAACTATATCACGGACTGGCGCGAACCTTCGCCCGCTGACGATTGTCCGACCTAAATATGGATTGGCTTGCCTGTCACCGCCATGGCGGCTTCCTTGATCGCTTCCGAATGCGTTGGGTGGGCGTGGCAGGTCAGGGCGATATCTTCGCTCGTCGCGCCGAATTCCATGGCCAGCGCAACCTCAGCGATCATCGTGCCGGCAAGGCTGGCGACGATCCACACACCGAGCACCTTGTCGGTCTGCGCGTCGGCGATGATTTTTACGAAGCCGTCGGTGTCGCGGTTGGTCTTGGCGCGGCTGTTGGCCATCATCGGGAACTTGCCGACCTTGATTTCGCCGCGTTCTTTGGCGGCTTCCTCGGTCAGCCCGACGCCGGCGATCTCGGGCATGGTGTAGACCACGCTGGGGATCACATCGTGGTTCACGATGCCGGTGTGCCCGGCGATATTGTCGGCCACCGCGACGCCTTCGTCCTCGGCCTTGTGCGCCAGCATCAGACCCGGCGCGACGTCGCCGATCGCCCACACGCCGGGAACGCTGGTGCGGAAATCATGGTCGATCTCGACCTGCCCGCGCGCGTTGACCTTCAGCCCGATGGCATCGAGGCCCAGCGTGTCGGTGTTCGGCTTGCGGCCAATCGCCACGAGCACCGCATCGGCCTCGAGCGTTTCCGCTGCACCACCTGCCGCCGGTTCCATGGTCAACGTGGCCTTGCCGCCCTTGACGGTGACGCCGGTGACCTTGGTCGATAACTTATACTCGAAGCCCTGCTTCTTGAAGAGCTTCGCCGCTTCCTTGCGGACCTCGCCGTCCATGCCCGGCAGGATCTGGTCGAGATATTCGACGACGGTGACGCGCGCGCCCAGCCGCCGCCACACGCTGCCCAATTCCAACCCGATCACACCCCCGCCGATGACGACGAGGTCCTCGGGCACCTTCAGCAAAGCCAAAGCTCCGGTGCTGTCGACGACGACCTTCTGGTCGATTTCGACGCCCGGCAACGGCGTGACCACCGAGCCCGTGGCGATGACGATGTCCTTGGCGGTGACGCTCTGCCCGGCGACGTCGAGCGTGTTCGGGCCGGTGAAACGGCCATTGCCCTTGAGCCAGGTGACCTTGTTCTTCTTGAACAGGAATTCGATCCCGCCGGTCAGCTCCTTGACCGCCTTGGCTTTTTCCGCGTGCATCTGGTCAAGGTTGAGCTTCACACCCGAGAACTCGACCCCGAACTTGGTCAGATGCCCGCCCATCGCCTCTTCGTACAATTCGGACGCGTGCAGCAGCGCCTTGGACGGGATGCAGCCGACATTGAGGCACGTCCCGCCCAGCGTCTCGCGCCCTTCGACGCACGCGGTGCGCAAGCCCAATTGCGCCGCGCGGATCGCCGCAACATAGCCGCCGGGGCCGGCGCCAATCACGATCACGTCATAGTCGAATTCGGCCATTATCTACTCCACCTGCACCCCGGGTGCGGCGACATAAACCCATGCCTCCCGTCCCGATTCCAGCGTCACGCGCGTCCGCACATAGTCCGCCGCTTCATAGTCATCTGCGGCAGCCAGTTCGCCACCGCTCAACTCGAATATCGTCCCCGCAATCTGGTGCGCCGGATCGTCCGAAGCAACCAGCGCGGGGTGATGGCTCTCGCCACTTTGCCGCACCACCTCCGGGTCGCTGATCGCGATCCGCCCGACGCGAAACCCGCTCAACGTGTCGGCGGTACCTGTCAGCAACCGCCCGAACTGTTCCCGCTGCACGGCGGCATATTGCAGCGTGCCGTAGGAAAAGAGCGGCTCCACAATCCTAAAGATCGATCAGCAACCGCGTCGGATCCTCGATCGCTTCCTTGATCGTCTTGAGGAACGTCACCGCCTCGCGCCCGTCGATCAGGCGGTGGTCGTAACTCAGTGCCAGATACATCATCGGGCGGATCACGATCTGCCCGTCGCGCACCACCGGCCGGTCCTCAATGCGGTGGAGGCCCAGCACCGCCGATTGCGGCGGGTTGATGATCGGCGTGGACATCAGCCCGCCGAACACGCCACCATTGCTGATCGTGAACGTACCGCCCTGCATGTCCGCCATCGTCAGCGTGCCGGCCTTGGCCTTCGCACCCAAAGCGGCGATCGCCTTTTCGATGTCGGCAAAGCCCATCCGGTCAGCATCGCGCACGACGGGTACGACCAACCCATTTGGTGCGCTGACCGCCACAGAGACATCCATATAGTCGAAATAGACGATCTCATCGCCCTGGATCTGCGCATTGGCGCTGGGGATGGTCTTCGCCGCGAGGATCGCCGCCTTGGTGAAGAAGCTCATCAGCCCGAGCCGCACGCCATGCTTGTTCTCGAACGCATCCTTGAAGCGCGCGCGCGCCGCCATGACTTCGGTCATGTCGCAATCGTTGAACGTGGTCAGCAGCGCCGCCGTGTTCTGCGCGTCCTTCAGCCGCTTGGCGACCGTCTGGCGCAGCCGCGTCATGCGGACGCGCTCCTCGCGGCGGTCGGCCGCGGGGGCCGCGGCAGGTGCGGCAGCCGCGGGAGCCGCCTCGGGCGCAGCCGCTTGAGCAGGCGCGCCGAGCACGTCTTCACGCGTCAGGCGCCCGTCCTTGCCGGTGCCCTTGATCGTCGTCGGATCGACGCCCTTTTCCAGCACCAGCTTGCGCACCGAAGGCGAAAGCGTCGGCGCGCCGCCACGCTGATCGTCGCTCGCCGCCACAGGCGTCACCGGCGGAGACTGACGCACATCCTCGACCTTGGCCGGTGCCGCAGCGGGAGCGCCCGAACCAGCCTCGATCGATCCGATGACACCACCGACCGAAACCGTATCGCCGATCTGCACGCCATACGCGCCCATCACGCCGGCAACCGGCGCGCCGACCTCGATCGACACCTTGTCGGTCTCCAGACTCGCGACCGCCTCATCCTGGGCAACCGCTTCACCCGGCTTTTTGAGCCATTCACCCAGCGTCGCTTCGGTGATTGATTCACCCAGCACCGGCACCTTGATTTCGGTCGACATCGTCAGTTCCTCTTATGCCGATGCCTTGCCGACAACCGGTTTCTGGTTGTCGCGGACACGGCGAATTTCTTCACGCACGCTGTGGCCCAGCGCATCGGCGACGAGCGCCGCCTGCTCGGCCTGATGCCGCTTCATCAGCCCCGTCGCGGGCGATGCCGCCGCCTTGCGCCCGGCATAGCGCGCGCGTTTGTCGGCATGCCCGGTCTCGGCCAGGCACTCCTCGATAAAGGGCTCGACGAAGAACCACGCACCGTTATTCTTCGGCTCTTCCTGGGCCCACACCACTTCCTTCAAATTGGGCATGCGCGACAGACGCAGCGCCAACGGCTCGGACGGGAACGGGTAAATCTGCTCGACGCGCAGCACCGACGTTACACCGTCATCGTCGGCATCGCGCGCATCGAACAGATCGTAAGCCACCTTGCCGGTGCACAGCACCAGCCGCTCGACCTTGTCGTCGGCCAGCTCGCGCGGATCGCTGAGGATGCGGCGGAAATGGCTGCCCGAACCGAAATCTTCGGCCTTCGAAACCGCGCGCTTGTGCCGCAGCAGCGATTTGGGCGTCATCAGGATCAGCGGCTTGCGGAACGGCCGGTGCATCTGCCGCCGCAAAATGTGGAAGTAGTTCGCCGGCGTGGTGCAGTTCGCGACCTGGATATTATCCTCGGCGCACAATTGCAGATAACGTTCGAGCCGCGCCGACGAATGCTCCGGCCCCTGCCCTTCATACCCATGCGGCAGCAGCATCGTCAGCCCGTTTGCCCGCAGCCACTTAGCCTCGCCCGATGCGATGAACTGGTCGATCATCACCTGCGCGCCATTGGCGAAATCGCCGAACTGGCCTTCCCACAACACCAATGCTTTCGGGTCTGCCGAAGCAAAGCCATATTCGAAGCCGAGCACACCGAACTCGCTGAGCGTCGAATCGAGCACTTCGAACCGCCCGTGCGGCACCGTGCACAACGGAATGTAGCGGCGTTCGTCATTCTGATCGACCCACACCGCATGGCGCTGGCTGAACGTGCCGCGCCCCGAGTCCTGCCCCGACAGGCGGACTTGATAACCCTCCGACAGCAAGGATCCGAACGCCAGCGCCTCGCCCGTCGCCCAGTCGAAATTCTCACCCGTCTTGAACATCGCCGCCTTGGCATCGAGCACGCGCTTCAATGTCGGGTGCACCGTCAGATCGTCGGGCACCGTCGTCAGCGTCCGGCCCAGCGCGTCGAACAATTTCTGCGACAGGCCGGTGTCGACATTGCGTCGTGCGGTTTCGGGATCGGCGGGTTTGGACAACCCCGACCAGCGTCCACCGAACCAGTCGGCCTCGTTCGCCTTGTAATTCGCGCCCGCAGTGAATTCGTCCTCCAGCATCGCGACGAAGCTGTCGGTCTTGTCCGCGACCCACTTGCCGTCAATCACGCCTTCGCCTTCCAGCTTGGCGGCGAACACCGCGCTGACCGGCGGGTGCTGCTTGATCGTCTTGTACATTAAAGGCTGGGTGAACATGGGCTCGTCGCCCTCATTGTGCCCGAACCGGCGATAGCACCACATGTCGATCACGATGTCGCGGTGGAACCGCTGGCGGAACTCGATCGCCATCTTGCAGGCAAAGGTCACCGCCTCGGGATCGTCGCCGTTGACGTGGAAGATCGGCGCCTGGACGCCCTTGGCCACATCCGACGGATAAGGCGACGACCGCGCATATTGCGGACTGGTCGTGAAACCGATCTGGTTATTGATCACGAAGTGAATACAACCACCCGTGTTATAACCGCGCACGCCGGAGAAGCCGAGACATTCCCAGACGATGCCCTGCCCCGCGAATGCCGCGTCGCCGTGGATCAGCACCGGCAGAACCTGCTTATGCTCCTCAAGATCGTTGCGATCGGTCTGGATCGCGCGCGCCTTGCCCAGTACCACCGGGTCCGCCGCCTCGAGGTGCGACGGGTTGGGCACGAGCGACATGTGCACCTTGATCCCGTCGAACTCGCGGTCGGTCGAGGTGCCCAGATGGTATTTCACATCGCCCGATCCGCCGACATCGTCGGGATTGGCGCTGCCGCCCGAAAATTCGTGGAAGATCACGCGGAACGGCTTGGCCATGACGTTGGCGAGCATGTTGAGCCGCCCCCGATGCGCCATGCCGTAAACGATCTCGCGCACGCCGAACTGGCCGCCATATTTGATCACGGCCTCCATTGCCGGGATCATCGCCTCGCCACCGTCCAGCCCGAACCGCTTGGTGCCGACATATTTGCGGCCGAGGAATTTTTCCCACTGCTCGGCCTCGATCACCTTGGCCAGGATCGCCTGCTTGCCCTCGGGCGAAAACGAGATGGCGGCGTCCTTGCCCTCCATGCGCTGTTGCAGGAAGCGGCGCTCCTCGACATCGCCGATGTGCATATATTCGAGGCCCACATTGCCGCAGTAATTGCGCCGCAGAATGTCGATGATCTCGCGGAAACTCGCGCGATCGAGCCCCAGTGCCCCGCCCAGCCACACCTTACGGTCGAGATCAGCCTCGGACACGTCGAAGAATTCGGATTTCAGATCGTCGGGTAACGTCCGGTTGCTGAGGCCCAACGGATCGAGATTGGCCGCCAGATGCCCACGCACGCGATAGGTGCGGATGATCAGCATCGCCTTGATCGCGTCTGCCGCCGCCTGCTTCACCGATGTTTCATCGACCGGCGCGCCCGCCGACTTCGCCGCCGCCTTGACCGCCACCTCCATCTGCGTCGGGTCGAGCGCGGCCGTCAGATCGTCGCTGTCGAGCACCGGCCATGCCGGGTTCGCCCATGACGGCCCGGCTTCGTGTTCGGCGTTGAATTCGTTCGTTTCGTAACCCATCGACCCGCTCCTCGCGGTTTAGCCGTTCAGAACGGCCTTCAACGTCGTGCCCAATTCGCTCGGCGACAGCGACACGCGGATGCCCGCCGCCTCCATTGCCGCGATCTTGCTCTCGGCATCGCCCTTGCCGCCTGACACGATTGCCCCGGCATGGCCCATGCGCCGTCCCGGGGGCGCGGTGCGCCCGGCGATGAAGCCGGCCATCGGCTTCTTCCGCCCGCGCTTGGCCTCGTCGATCAGGAACTGCGCCGCCTGCTCTTCCGCGTCGCCGCCGATCTCGCCGATCATGATGATCGACTGCGTCGCCTCGTCCGCCAGGAACAGTTCGAGCACGTCGATAAAGTTCGTGCCGTTGACCGGATCGCCGCCAATGCCGACCGCGGTGGTCTGGCCGAGGCCCTCATTGGTCGTCTGGAACACCGCTTCATACGTCAGTGTGCCCGAACGCGACACGACGCCGACCGAACCCTTGGAGAAAATCGACCCCGGCATGATGCCGATCTTGCACTCGCCGGGGGTCAGCACGCCGGGACAGTTCGGCCCGATCAGCCGCGACTTCGAGCCACTCAGCGCGCGCTTGACCTTGACCATGTCGAGCACCGGAATGCCCTCGGTAATGCACACGATCAGTGGCACTTCGGCGTCGATCGCCTCGAGGATCGAGTCCGCGGCGAAGGGCGGCGGCACGTACACCACGCTGGCATCGGCGCCGGTCATCGCGACAGCCTCTGCCACCGTGTTGAACATCGGCAGCCCGATATGCGTCTGGCCACCCTTGCCCGGCGTCACGCCGCCGACCATTTGCGTGCCATAAGCCAGCGCCTGTTCGGTGTGGAACGTGCCGGTATTGCCGGTCATCCCCTGCGTGATGACCTTGGTATGCTTGTTGACGAGGATGCTCATCGTAACTCCTTGGATGCAGTGCCGCGAAGGCCCGCAAGCGTTTGATCATTTGTGTTGGATGCGTGCATCTATTTGCGGCTATTCACGGGGTTGCGCTTGATCGACTGACGCAGTTTCCAGTCGCCGGTCTCTTCCTTGCTCATCGTCGCTACCTGCAGTTTGACGAACGTGCCTATGCGACCAACATAAAGCTTCTTGCCTTCCTCGGGCAGCGGGAACTCGACCTGCCCATAGCGCGTCTCGACTTCGATAAACCGGCTCCGCTGGGTTGCCGAAAAACGCGTATTGAGTACCTTCTCCCAAGTTGGCGCAAACGGCAGCCCCTGAGCAACAACCGCGCAGCCCTTGGTGTAATACTCGCCCTGCGGCTTGTGATCCCACACCACTAAGTAAGCGGGCTTTGACAAGGTCAGCTGATAATATTTTGCGTCGTCAATATGCCCGTAGGACCAACGCACATCGCTGTGCAAATCCTTGGGCTGGATCGCCTTGACCTGGCCGGGCCCGAATGTCGCCTGACCATGCATGCAGGCCTCACGAAACCGGCTGACCACGTAATCGACCTCGGCATCGGGCAAATCCGACGCACTGATGTCCATTATCATCAAAAGGCTCGCCGCGCCGATCACGCCAGCGAGCTATCGATGCCCTTACACGCCTCAAGCAACTCCTTGACCGCATCGACGCTGACCTGAAGGTTGCCCTTGGCTTCCTCGTCCAGTTCGATCTCGACGATCTGCTCCACGCCGCCCGCGCCGATCACCACCGGCACGCCGACGTATAGTCCGTCGAGGCCATACTGGCCCTCGACATAAGCCGCGCAAGGCAGCAGGCGCTTCTGGTCGCCGAGATAGGCTTCGGCCATCGCGATGCCGCTGGTCGCCGGAGCGTAATAGGCCGAGCCTGTCTTGAGCAAGGCGACGATCTCGCCGCCGCCGCCGCGCGTGCGCTTGACGATCGCGTCGATCTTTTCCTTGGTCGAACGGCCCATCTTGATGAGGTCGGGTACCGGGATGCCCGCGACGGTCGAATATTGGACCACCGGGACCATCGTGTCGCCGTGCCCGCCGAGCACGAAGGTGGTCACGTCCTTCGCCGAAACCTGGAATTCCTCGGCGAGGAAATGCGAGAAGCGCGCCGAGTCGAGCACGCCGGCCATGCCGACGACCTTGTTGTGCGGCAGGCCCGAAAATTCGCGCAACGCCCACACCATCGCGTCGAGCGGGTTGGTGATGCAGATAACGAACGCGTCGGGGGCGTTGTTCTTGATGCCCTCGCCGACCGCTTTCATCACCTTCAGATTGATACCGAGCAGGTCGTCGCGGCTCATGCCCGGCTTGCGCGCCACGCCCGCGGTGACGATCACCACGTCGGCGCCGGCGACATCGGCATAGTCATTGCTGCCGGTGATCTTCGCGTCGAAGCCCTCGACTGCGGCACACTGGCTCAGGTCCAGCGCCTTGCCCTGCGGGATGCCTTCGGCGACGTCGAACAGGACGATGTCGCCCAGTCCTTTCAATGCTGCGAGGTGGGCGAGCGTGCCGCCGATATTACCCGCGCCGATCAGCGCGATCTTCTTGCGTGCCATGAACGAAACCATCCCCGCTTCTACTGGAAACGGAGGGCGCATTAGGCGCGAATGGTTAATGCGGCAACCTAGCGCCGGGAACTATCTTTGCAACTTGTTCGCAATATCAAATGGCTTCGATCCGCAGCGATAAGCTACCCCCGCTTGGCGCATCCTCCAGCGCCACCGCCCGGTCGACAATCCCCGGCGAAGTTGAAGACGACACTTGTACTTCTTGTCCCGTCAGCAGTTTGCGAACGCCATCCACGACCAAAGTCGCCCCGACCAGTTCGGGTGAAGGCGCGGCATAAACGCGGTAGCCGGTTCCCGAATTGCAAAACTCGTGAAGCTTGCCGCCGTTCAACGCGACGCGGCAGGCGAGCGGCACTTCGCCACGGATCGCGATCGTGTAGCTCGCCTCGCTCCGTCCCACCGACGGAATGGTCGCGGCTAGTGCGAACAACGCTGCAATGATCGGGCGGGACATGCCAGCGGATTACGGCGACCCCGGTCAACACCCGGTTGCCCGCGCTGGTTAACGGTTAGTCTTCCATAACTTAAGTCGCGGCACCCTCGATCGGCCCCGCCGACGCGCGCGGGCGCGACATAACGCGGTGAACCATCGGTTCGAAATATTCGAGCGGCAGCGTGTCATAGTCAGGATCGAACGCCGCCTGGTCGTATTTCTCGCAAAACTCCGCGCACGCATCGAAATACGGGTTGCCGATAAAGGCGTCGCGCGCGTTGCGGTTCATCCCCAGGAAGTGGAAGTAATAATAACCCTGAAAAGCGCCGTGCTGCTTGCAAATCCAATGTTCCTCGGGCGTGACGAACGGCTTGACGATCGCCGCACCGATATCGGGATGATTATACGTCCCGATCGTGTCGCCAATGTCGTGGAGCAGCGCCATCACGACATAGCTCTCCCCGCGCCCGTCGCGGTGCGCGCGAGTCGCGGTTTGCAGGCAATGCTGCAGCCGGTCGATCGGAAAGCCGCCATAATCGCCGTCGAGCAATTTGAGATGGGTCAGCACGCGGTCCGCGACGCCGCCGGCAAATTGCATGAAGTGCGTCGCGATCAGCGACCAGTCTTCTTGCGTGCCTTCTTCGAAATTTCGAAACTTGGCCCGCTGCTGCGGTGCTTCGTAATCGGCCATGACCAGTCTCCTCGACGTGGAACCTACGCCGATTGGAAGCAGATTGGAACGGGGCGCCAAGCTCTGCTAGTCCCGCCCGCAATGGCTGCTCCGCCCACCCCCAAGACGTTCTTCGAAGACAAGGACCGCGCGTTCTGGATGCTCCAGGGTGCGGGCTGGACCGGCTATCTGATGCTCCGCGCGGCACAGGGCGTCGCCAACGGGATGAGCATCAGCTTCTTCATCCCGGTGCTGGTGTCCGCCGCCACCGGCTATTCGCTGACGTTGGTGATGGCGGCGGTTTATCGCTTCCTGATCCGCCAGCGCCCGGTGCTATTGTGGATCGGCAGCGTCATTTCGCTGGTCATCGCGGTGTCGGCTTATTCGATCATCGACGCGTTCGTGTTTTCGCTGATCAACCGGGGCGGCGCCTTCGAAGGGGCATTGCTGCTGGCTTCGGTGTTGCTCGACGGGCTGCTCCTGGCCGCCTGGTCGGCGCTGTATTTCAGCATCAATTTCTTCCTGATCGCCGAGGAACAGCGCGTGCAACTGGCGAAGCTCGAAGGTCAGGCGAGTTCGGCGCAGCTGGCGATGCTGCGCTATCAGCTCAACCCGCATTTCCTGTTCAACACGCTCAATTCCATCTCGACACTGGTGCTGCTCAAGCAAACCGACCGCGCCAATGCGATGCTCAGCCGCTTGGCGTCGTTTCTGCGCTACACACTGGTCAACGAACCCGAAGCGCAAGTCAGCCTCGCACAAGAGTTCGAGACGCTGAAGCTCTATCTCGAGATCGAAAAGATGCGCTTCGAAGAACGCCTCCGTGCCACGTTCGAGCTCGATCCCGCCGCGTCGCAGGCACGCATCCCTTCGCTCCTGCTCCAGCCGCTGATCGAAAACGCAATCAAATACGCGGTGACGCCGCAGGAAGAGGGGGCGGAGATCGCAGTCGATGCACGGCTCGTCGGGGATCGGGTGCGAATTGTCGTCTCCGACACCGGCCCCGGCTTGAACGATGTCAGCGTTCGTCCCAGCTTCTCAACCGGCGTCGGCTTGCCCAACATCCGTGATCGGTTGGGCCAGGCCTTCGGGGAGGATCAGACGTTCGACATGACGAACCGGCCAGAAGGCGGGTTCCTCGTGACGATCGACATTCCCTTCGTGACCGACGCGCAGTTGCAAGAGGCCGCATGACCATACGCACCATTCTCGTCGACGATGAAACACTGGCCATTCAGGGGCTGCAGCACCGCCTCGCCGCGTTCGACGATGTTGAAATCGTCGCGACCTGCAACAACGGGCGCGAGGCGATCCGCCAGATCAAGACCGAAAAACCAGACTTGGTGTTCCTCGACATTCAAATGCCGGGGTTCGACGGGTTTTCGGTGGTTCAGGGGTTGATGGACATCGAGCCGCCGCTGTTCGTGTTCGTCACCGCTTATTCGGATCACGCGCTGCGCGCGTTCGAGGCCGACGCGCTCGATTACCTCATGAAACCGGTCGAGGAAGCGCGCCTCGCCGACACGCTCGAACGCGTCCGCGCGCGGCTGCTGGAAAAGAAAGGCGCAGTCGACGCCGAGCGGCTTATGGAGGTGCTGACCGAGCATGCGCCCGAAGCTGCCGAGGAACTTGCCATCGCGACCGACGAAGCGGGACCGGCTGCCGACCGCTACGAAAAGATCATCAATATCAAGGATCGCAACCAGATTTTCCGCGTCGAGGTCGACACGATCGAACGTGTCGAAGCCGCGGGCGATTACATGTGCATCTACACGGCGGAAAACTCCCTGATCCTGCGCGAAACGATGAAGGATCTGGAACGCCGCCTCGACCCGCGTCGGTTCCAACGCATCCACCGCTCGCAGATCGTCAATCTCGACCACGTCAAACAGGTCAAGCCGCACACCAATGGCGAATGTTTCCTGCTTCTCGATTCAGGGGCGCAGGTGAAGGTGTCGCGGTCGTATCGAGAGGTTGTCGCCAGGTTCGTTCACTAAGTCGCCTCAGACGAACGTCAGCAAAGCCAGCAACTTTACGTCCACGACCAAACCTTCGTCCCGCTTGCGCGAAAGAAACGCCGGCACATCCGCCAATGCCACGCGGTGCAGCACTATCCCGTCCTCGGGCGCATCGCCGCTGTCTTGCAACCCTGTCGCGCGCAGCAGTTCGAACGTCTCGCTGACCATCCCGGGTGATGACGCGAACGTCCCCAACCGCTCGACGTTTCCGGCAATCCAGCCGGTCTCCTCGCGCAATTCCTTAATCGCCGCGGACTCGATAGTTTCGCCAGCGGTCTCGTCGCCGACCAGCCCCGCAGGCAATTCGATGGTCCGCGCGTTAAGCGGCACGCGAAACTGTTCGACCAGCAGGACGTGCCCATCATCGACCGCCAAGATCACCGCCGCGCCGATATTTCGCGCTCGCGCTGCCCATTCCCATGACCCGTCGCGCATCGCCGCGATGTAACGGCCCTGCCAGACGGTTTCGCGGCTCACAGTTCGATCAGGCGGTCGGGCAATTCGTTCACATCGCCGTCGAGGCGCGGCAGGCCTTCGCGCAGGATCGAACCGACCTGCGTTACGGCCGCGGCCATGCCTTCGGCGACGCGGCCATGGCGCACTTCGGCGACCAACGCGACCATCGCGTCGCCCCAGCGTTCCTCGGGCACTTTCGCATGGATTGCCTCGTCCGCGATGATTTCTGCCATATGTTCGCGCATCGACAGGTAAATGAGGATGCCGGTGCGCCCGGTGGTGCGGGCTTCGGCGCCGACCTTGAACAGTTCGAGGGCGCGGCGGCGGACGCGGCGGCGTTTGGTCGATTTGGGCACCAGCGCGATGCGCAGCGGCATCCAGGCGAGGATCAGCCGGGTCCCGAAATATTTGAGCGCCAGCGCGATCATGATCACGATCATCAGGTTGCGGAAATCGAGATCGCCCCAGCCGCCCGAGACCAACCCGATCAGCCGTTCGTAAAGCGCCGGAAAGCTCGCAAAGGCGGCGAGCGCAAGGAACATCACCAACACCGCATATTGGATCGCCGCATCATGATACGGATCGGATTGTTCGGTGACGACAGTCAGGATTTCGCCCGAGGTCGTGCCCTCCGCGTCGCTGACCGCCTGCGACACCAGGGCGCGTCCGGCATCGTCGAGCCCTACCATGAGCCCGACGCTCCGCCGCCACCGAAACCGCCGCCGCCACCGCCCGAAAAACCGCCGCCGCCCCAGCCGCCGCTGGAGCCGCCGCCGCCGTCACCGCCAAACATGCCGCCGCCACCCGAAGAACGCCCGCTGTTGAGCGCGCCGTTGATCGCGCTCCACAAGATGATGTTGCCGATCCCCGATCCCGCGCCGCGACTATAGCGCCGCCCGCCGGCAACGCGCCCGATCATCGGAAAAACGAAACCGAACAGAATGACGAGAATGACGAAGATGAAATTGAGCGACACGCCGCCTCCGCCCGAGGATCGCTGGTGCGCCCGATCAAACGCCTGCGTCGCAGCATCGAGGCGCGCCTGAGCCTCCTCCGGCGACGCACGCAGTTGGGCGACGATCTGGTCGGTGCCCGCGGTCATCGCGCCGTCCACATCGCCCGCCTTCAGGCGCGGCATCATCGATTGGTTGATGATCACCGACGACAAGGCGTCGGTCATGATCGGCTCGAGCCCACGCCCGACTTCGATCCGCGGGCCGCGTTGGCCTTGAGGGTTGTTGGGGGCGATGAACAGGATGACGCCATTGTCGACATCCTTCAGCCCGACGCCCCAGGCACGGCCCAATTTATAGCCGTAATCCTCGAGCGGATAACCCTGCAGGTCGGCGATCGTCGCGACGACGACCTGCCGCTTGGTATCGCGCTGCAAGGCCTGCAGCTTCGCGGTCAGATCCGCCTCGGTCTGCGGCGACAACACGTTCGCGTCATCGACGACCAACCCGGTGAACTTCGGGAAATTTTGCGCCGTCGCCGCCGTAGCCAGCAAAGCCAGCCAGGCGGCGAGCAGCGCCCGCCAGAATGTCACGGCGTCAGAAGCTCACTTTCGGAGCGGCTTCCGAACCCGGCGTGGTCGCCTGGAACGGAACCATCGGCTTGGCACCATAGAAGATCTTGGCACCGATCGCGTCGGGGAAGGTGCGGATGCGCGTGTTATACTGCTGCACCGCCGTGTTGTAGTCGTTGCGCGCGATGGTCACGCGGTTCTCGGTCCCTTCGAGCTGGCTCATCAGCGTGGTGTAATTCGCCTGGCTCTTCAGTTCGGGATAGGCCTCCTGCAGCCGCTGCAGCGACAAGCTCAGCCCATTCTGTGCGGTCTGATAGGCCTGCATCTTGGCCGGATCGGTCAATTCGTCGCCCGACACCTTGATCTGGTTGGCCGAGGCACGGGCGTTGGTCACCTGCACCAGAATGTCTTTTTCCTGCGCGCCCGCGCCCTTCACGGTCGCGACGAGGTTGGGGATCAGATCGGCACGGCGTTGATACTGGTTCTGGACGTCAGCCCAGCGCGCCTTGGCATTTTCTTCCGCGGTCGGGACGGAATTCACGCCGCATCCGGCGAGCGCCAGCGGTGCGAGAAAGGCGACGGTGCGAAGGCTCTTCATCGACATGAACTCCATTCTGTTATGCACGGCTAATACACTGCCCCGCCGCGGGGTTGCAATCGCAATCGTGGGGAGCATGATGGTTGCGTTCAAGTGGGAGCACCGCACATTTCGATCGTCGCCGAGTTCAAGGCCTTCGTAAACCGCGGCAACGTGCTCGACCTCGCGGTCGGCGTGATCATCGGCGCGGCGTTCGGCAAGATCGTCACCGCGCTGACCGACGATTTCATCACTCCGATCCTCAGCTTGCTGACCGGCGGGTTCGATTTCACGAACATGTTCGCGCCGTTGCGCGCGATGCCCGACGGCGCGCCACACACGCTCGCGGCGGCAAAAGCAGCCGGCGTACCGGTGTTTGCGTACGGCCACTTCATCACCGAGGTGATCAATTTCCTGATCCTCGCCTGGATCATCTTCCTGATCGTCAAGACCGCCAACCGTGTGCTCAAGCGGCACGACGACGATGCGACACCGGCGGATGTCCTGTTGCTGCGTGAAATCAGGGACGAGCTGAAGGCGCGCCCTAAGGTTTAGCGAACATCCAATCGTCACCCCGGACTTGACCCGGGGTCCATTGGCTCTCCGTCTGAAACGGACGAAGAATGGACCCTGACTTTCGTCAGGGTGACGGGCTTTGCGCCTCAAGCGACGAGCAAATCCTCGGCGGTCGCGTCCGCCAGGCTGGTGCCGTCCAAAATCGTCGCTGTCTTGTCGCGCACCAACAGCATCGCCCGGCGGATCGCGCACGCCGCCTCGCTGCGGCAATCGTCGCAACGGCGATAGGCGGTGCGGCTGACGCAAGGCACCAACGCCAGCGGCCCTTCGATCTGGCGGATGATATCGCCGAACGAGATCAGATGCGGCGCGCGCGCGAGGTGAAACCCGCCCTGTTTGCCGCGCGTCGACACAACGAATCCCGCCTGACGCATTTCGCCCAGAATGATTTCGAGGAACTTGCGCGGAATGTCCGCCTCGGCAGCGATGCGGCTCATCGGCACGGGTGCCGCGCCCGCTTTCTCTCCAGCGAGCAGCAGCATCGCGCGAAGGGCGTAACGGGAGCGCTGGGTCAACATCCACCAATCCCATAGCGATTTGGACCTGAACGGCAAATTGCCGCAAAGGGCGTTTTATGGATGAGATCACGATCCGCACGCCCGACGACTGGCACGTTCACTTGCGCGATGGCGATGCGTTGAAGGCGGTGGCGGGCCACACCGCCGCGCAATTTGCGCGCGCGATTATCATGCCCAATCTGACCCCGCCGCTGACCCGCGTCGCGGATGTCGCGGCCTATCGCGAGCGGATCATGGCGGCGTTGCCGACGGGCGCGGACTTCACGCCGCTGATGACGCTGTATCTGACCGACGGCATGCCGCCGGAGACGATCCGCGAAGGCAAATCGACTGGCGTCGTCACCGCCGCCAAGCTTTATCCGGCGCACGCCACGACCAATTCGGCAGCGGGGGTGACCGCCATCGATCGCATCATGCCCGCATTGGAGGCGATGGCGGCAGTCGGCATGCCGCTGTGCGTCCACGGCGAAGTCACCGACCGCGACGTGGATATTTTCGACCGCGAGGCGGTATTCATCGACCGCACGCTCGCGCCGCTGGTCGCGCGGCTGCCCGAATTGAAGATCGTCTTCGAACATATCACCACGCGCCAGGCGGTCGATTTCGTGACGGCGAGCGGCCCCAACGTCGCCGCGACGATCACGCCGCAGCACCTCCACCTCAACCGCAATGCGATCTTCGACGGGGGCCTGCGCCCGCATGCCTATTGCCTGCCGGTGCTCAAGGGCGAGGAACACCGCCGCGCCGTTCGCGCCGCCGCCGTCTCGGGCAGTGCCAAATTCTTTCTCGGCACCGACAGCGCGCCGCATCTGCGCGGGGCCAAGGAATCGAGCTGTGGTTGCGCGGGCATTTTCAACGCGCCTTTCGCGCTGGAAAGTTATGTCACCGTGTTCGACGAAGAGGGCGCGTTGGACAGGTTCGAAGGGTTTGCCGGCGAACACGGCGCGCGGTTTTACGGGCTGCCGCTGAATGATGGCACACTGACCCTCGAACGCACCGAACTGTCAGTACCCGCCGAGATTGACGGCTACATCCCGTTCCACGCCGGTGAAACGCTGACTTGGCGCGTGGTCAGGCCGACATCGGAGTAAAATCCGATGTCGTCGGACGGGCCGACTGCCCGCCGGCCGGCCCGGCGCGAGTCTCGCCGCTGCGCCGCTACGGCGTGCCGCGCTCGGGCTAGAACGGAAGAATCCGGCTCTTTTCGCTGAACTTCATATAGCCGATATTCGCGCCCAGTCGCATGCCGACGCCCGCACGCACCGGGATCAGCACGACGTTGCCCCGGCGCAGATACGTGGCCGAAAAGCCGCCGATAAAATATGCGCGACCTTCGACCTGCGGATAGCGGCGATACAGGTCGGCCGTATCGTCGAGGTTGTAGACGAGTGTGAACACCTTCGTCGCATCGCCGCCCAGATCGAACCCGATCGACGGCCCGGTCCAGTAAACCGGCCGCTGCCCCTCGATCTTGTGCGTCATCGTACCCGACCCGTAACGCAGCCCAATGCCGATCGCACCCGATGCCTCGCGTCCGGCGATATAGGCGACGGGTTCGCCCTGATCCTTCAGAATTTTTTCGATGATTCCGCCCAGCCCTTCGGCGCCGCGGCCAAATACGCCTTCGGCCGCGCCGATCACGTCGTTCTTTTGATACGTCGCAGGCTTGGTCCCGGACGCCGGCGGCAGCACTTGGCCCTGCGCGTTGGTCGGCGGAATGTCGTTCGCGGGCGGTGGCGGCGGGGCTGGCTCGGTCTGATTGACCGCATAGCCTCGCTCGCCGGGTTGGAGCGTGGTGTCGGTTTGCGCCGCCTTGTCGGGATCGACCGTTTGCATTTGCGCGGGCGCGGTCGTGCCCCACATCAGCAACGCCGCCGCGATCGCCTGTCCGAACTTACGCATCACCAAGCCCTCCCATGCGGTCACGAAAGCGCACCGCACCTGTCGCTACACTGAATCAGGGAGATTGCGGCGGCGCAAGCCCCCGGTTATAGGCACCATCTGCCAAACGCGCGTGGAGACGTGGGTGAGTGGCTGAAACCAACGCTTTGCTAAAGCGTCGTACCCGTTAAACGGTACCGAGAGTTCGAATCTCTCCGTCTCCGCCAATAAAAACAATCCTTATTTATCAATGACTTAATAATAAGGCTAGTGTTGGCAAGTCATTGAATTTAAATAAGTTAAGCATGCTAGTCAGGTCGCCTTGGGGGCATTTCGGGGGCACGGTGCGATTGAGGATGGGGGCACCGGTGAGCATTCCCGATTACCTCAGACCTCGGACACTTATTCGATCGGCTGCAACGTGTTGATGCCGGCGCTTTCGTCGGTCGGGGCACTGGTGGAGCAACGCCCTTGTCGCGGTAAGGCGGCAGATCAGGCGCGCCATTCGGCGTGGGCCTAGCCTCCAGCCGTGCGATCATCGCCTTCATCTCGGCAATTTCGCGCACCTGCGCGTCGATAATGCCGTCAGCCAGCTCGCGAACCTCCGGATCCTTGATGTGGGCGCGTTCGCTGGTCATGATCGCGATCGAGTGGTGCGGAATCATCGCCTTCATCCAAGAAACATCGTCGACGGTCTCCTGGCTTCGAACCAGCCACAGCGCCCCGGCGAAGACTACGATGCTGCCCGCAATGATTGCCAAGTTGACGCGCCGGTTCGAATACATCGACCACATGAAGCCGAGCATGATGATCGCCATCACCGCGCCCATGTAGACCGCCATCCACGTGCGCGTCTGACTGTAGAACACGTGACCCAGAGCATAGGTGTTGAGGTACATGAGCCCAAACATGACAACTGTCGAAGTCGCGATCATCGCCGCGAACCGGCCGTAACCCATTTTCATCTGGGCACCCCCAATAACCCTGGCGTGATCTGGTCGAAGGTGATTCACTGCGCCTGACGAGGGAGGCGGCAGATGCGTCAGGCGGGATTGTTCGGGCTTTCGGATCAGCTGAAGCGGTTGTCGGACTGCGGCGATCCGCTGGAGACGATGGGGCGGGTGGTGGACTTCGAGGTATTCCGCCCGGCGCTGGAGAAGGCGCTGGCCTATGGCGACGGCGCCAAGGGCGGTCGGCCGCCGTACGATCCAGTGGCGATGTTCAAGGTGCTGATCCTGGCAGCCCAGAACACGGTGAGCGATGCGCGCATGGAGTTCCTGATCCGCGACCGGCTGAGCTGGCTGCGCTTCCTGTGCTTTGACCTGGGTGCGGTCACGCCCGACGAGAACACGATCCGGCTGTTCCGCGAGAAGCTGACCCGCGCCGGCGCGATCGATGCGCTGTTCGCCGCCTTTGACCGGCAACTGCGGGAGCGCGGCTATCTGCCGATGGGGGGTCAGATCGTGGACGCGACGCTGGTCGCGGCGCCCAAGCAGCGCAACACCGCGCCCGAGAAGGACGCAATCAAGGAGGGCAAGAGCGCGGCCGAGATCTGGCCGGATCAGCCGGCCAAAGCGGCGCAGAAGGATGTCGATGCGCGCTGGACGGTGAAGTTCGCCAAAGCCAGGCCGCTGCCTGGCGGCAGGCCAGGGATCGACATCGCCATCCCCAGCTTCGGCTACAAAAGCAGCATCGCAATCTGCCGACGCTACGGCTTCATCCGCCGCGGCAAGGTCACCGATGGCGCTCGCTTCGACGGTCGCATGCTGCGCGACGTGGTGACCAACGACAACACCGCCTCCGATGTATGGGCGGATACCGCGTATCGCAGCCGATCCAACGAGGCCTGGCTGAAGACGATCGGGCGGGTCAGCCGCATCCATCGCAAGAAGCCCAAGGGTAAGCCGATGCCGGCACGCACCGCACGTGCCAACGCGGCCAGGTCTGCCGTGCGTGCCCGCATCGAGCATGTGTTCGCTCGGCAGAAAAACCAGATGGGGCTGTTCATCCGCACCATCGGCATCGTGCGAGCCGAGGCGAAGATCACCCTCGCCAACCTCGCCTACAACATCGACCGCCTGATCTTCCACGAACGACGGGCCGCCATGGGATAGCTACGCCCAGCGAAGCCGCTTTCCGGCAGAACCAGCCGGAAGCACCGCCTTCAAAACGACAGAGAGGCACACCGCGCTGTCGTCACGCCGCCGCCGGCGCCAGTGACATGTTGATGTGGGTGCCCATCTTTTCATCGCCGCCCTGCATCCTGTTTCTCCCTTGATCGACGCCCCGCCGCCCATGTTTCCGAAATCGCTTCCACGGGATCAGGACTGATCGTCGTTCGGTATCAGAACCAGAATCTCACCCCGCCAACCAAGCTCGTCGATGTCGCCTTGTCGCCGTCGGCACGCGCGAAGTCGGCGGTGCGCCCGGTCTTGGCGTCGTAGGAGATGCCGACATACGGAGCGAATTGACGGCTGATCTCGTAACGCAGCCTAAGCCCGATCTCGGCGTTGGTCAGACCCGCGCCTAGGCGATTCTCCGGCACGTCCTGCGCCGAGAGGTTTAATTCGACGCGTGGCTGAAGGATCATTCGCTGCGTAATGCGCTGGTCGTAATAACCCTCAAGCCGACCGAGCACATCGCCCTTGTTCGACAGGAACAGCGCGCCCTCCACCTCGAACCAATAGGGAGCGAGTCCCTCGAACCCGACGGTCGCGTAGGTTCGCGTCGGCGACGGCTGGAAGTCATGACGCACGCCAGCCTGGAGGTTGAAATAGGGGCCGATCGCCCGGCTATAGAGTGCCTGGATCTCGGCGGACACGACGCCTTCACGGAACACGCCTTCGCCTTCGGTCTTTACGGTGAGGCGATTGATGTCGCCGCCGAACCAACCCTCGCCGTCCCAGCGATATCCGTCGCGGCCGTTGCGGATCTGTACCTCGGCGAGATTGAACATGATCTGCGAGAAACTGCGTCCCCCCGAATCGCGCATCATGTCGTTACGGGCGCGCGCCATCTCGGATGCTGGAAACTGCCGGTCGGCATAATGGTCCATCGGCGGCGGTGGAGCCGGGGCGTCGCCAGCGGGAAGCGCGGTGCCGGTCATCGCCATGCCAGGCATTGCGCCCGAGTTCTTGGCTCCACCCGACATGTCCATTCCGGGCATCGACTGCATCGACGAGCCACCACTCGGCGTGCCCATGTCCATACCCGGCATCGCGTCCTGGGCCTTCGCGGGCTGAGACCGCTTGGTCGATGGCATTGCCATGCCCGGCATGGCGCCGTCGGCTGAGGGCTTAGGTGCGGCATTTGCCGGCGCGCGGCGCGCGGGCGTGGCCCCGACCTTACGGGCAGCAGGCATCTTAGGAGTCGGCTTCTTAGCGGGAGCCGGCATCGTCATGCCGGGCATGTTGTGCATCGAGTGATCCTGCGCGGCCGCCGGTGCGGCGACGGCGATGGCGGCGGTGACCGCGAGTACGGCGGCGAGGCTCATACCGCTGCCCCCTTCGGACGGACGCTGACGGTCCGCATCATCCCCGCCATCATGTGATAGAGCATGTGACAGTGGAACGCCCAGTCGCCGACCGCGTCGGCGGTAAAGTCCCATGTCACCTTGCCGCCCGGTTGCACGATCACGGTGTGCTTGCGCGGCGCGTGGTCGCCATGTCCCGTAACCAGCTCGAAGAAATGGCCGTGGATGTGGATCGGGTGTCCCATCATGCTGTCGTTGATCAGGTTCACGCGGACGCGTTCGCCCTCGATGAAAGGGATCGGCATGTGGACGTCGGACATCTTCTCGCCGTCGAACGACCACATGAACCGCTCCATGTTGCCGGTCAGGTGGATGTCGATGCTGCGGGACGGCGCGCGGACGTCCGGGTTGGGCGTAAGCGCCATAAGGTCCTTATAGACGAGCACCTTGTGGCCGACGTCCTCCAGCCCCTGGCCTGGCTCGCCGGTACGATCCATCGGCATCGGCGAGATGGTCTGGACGCCGGGTCCCTTCTTCACTTCGGGGGCATAGGAGAAGTCGCGCATCTTCATGGACCCCATGTCCATCCCGGCCATGTCGTGACCCGCCATCCCAGCCGTCGATCCGTGATCCATCCCGGCCATGCCCGAATGGTCCATGTCCGCCATTGCCCCGTGATCCATGCCGGGCATCGCGGCGCCCGGCTTGCCCATCGCCATCGCCGCACCGGCGGCGGTTGCCAGCTTGGCGGACGTGTTCTGCTCGGCGGTCGGATCGACGCCGCGCGTCATGTCGCCGCCCGACATGTCCATGCCCTCCATGCCGGGCATGTTCGCCATGTCCATCCCCATGTCCTTCATGGTCGCGAGCGGCCGCTTGCGTAAGGGCGGCACCTCGGCAGCCATTCCGGCGCGGGGCGCCAGCGTCGCCCGCGCCATGCCCGAGCGGTCGATCGATTCTCCAACAAGCGTGTAGGCGCGGTCCTCGGTCGGGGTGACGACGGCGTCATAGGTTTCGGCGACGCCGATCTGGAACTCGTCGACTTCGACCGGCATCACGTTCTGCCCGTCGGCCTGGACGATGGTGAGCCGGAGGCCGGGGATGCGGACATTGAAGGTCGTCATCGCCGATGCGTTGATGACCCGCAGCCGGACCCGCTGACCCGGCGTGAACAGCGCGGTCCAATTGTCCCGTGGCCCGTGACCGTTGACGAGATAGGTGTAGGCCGCGCCGGTCGCGTCCGAGATGTCGGCCGGGTCCATCCGCATCTTGCCCCAGTCCATGCGATCCTTGAGCGGCTGGTCGCGACCGGGAAGCAGGCCGGCGAGCGTCTGGCGCTGGAAATTGAAGTTGCCGGGATTGATCTTCATCGCGCGGAAGATGGCTTCGGGCGACATCTGGCTGTGGTCGGACAGCACGATGACATGCTCGCGGTCGAACCTGACTGGATCGGCCCCGGCCGGATCGATGACGATCGGCCCGTAATGGCCGAGTTGTTCCTGCATGCCGGAATGGCTGTGATACCAGTAGGTGCCGTTCTGTTTGATCGGAAATTCGTAGAGGTAACTCGACCGGGGCTTGATCCCGGGAAACGAGATGCCGGGAACACCGTCGTGCTGCGGGGGCACGAGCAGGCCATGCCAGTGAATCGAGCTGTCCTCGTCGAGGTCGTTGATGACCTTCAGCCGCACGTTCTGGCCCTCGCGCAGCCGTATAAGCGGCGCGGGCACGGTGCCGTTGATGCCGATCGCCTTCGAGACGCGGCCATCGATCATCATCGTCTGGCGCGCGATCCGAAGCGTAATGTCGTCACCCGACACGGTGGGAAGCGGTGCGACCAGCCCCGGCGACACCGATTGCGCCCAGGCCGGCATCCATGCGGCCAGCGCTAGGCCGCCGCCGGCGGCGCCAGCGCCGCGCAGGAGTTGGCGGCGGTCGAAAACGTGATTCATGATCATCCTGTCGAACGGATAGTTGCGCTGTTACCGTTGGATACGCGGCGCAATCCTTCAGCCCTCGCGCATCCTCCATGATTTTGAGGACATGGTGTTTGACATGGTGTTAGGGTCAAGCCGCAGTCAGCAAGAATTCCGATCCCGTTTCTTCAGGTTGATATCGTCCCGGCATTCTCTTCGGGGCGGTAACCTTTCGGCCAGACGCTGCGCGCGACGAACGCGGCGATCGCCGGCAGAACCAGCAACGTCAGCGCGGTCGAGGTGATCAACCCGCCAATCACCACCGTCGCCAACGGCCGCTGGACCTCGGCCCCGGTCCCGGTCGCCAGCGCCATCGGCACGAAGCCGAGACTCGCCACCAGCGCGGTCATCATCACCGGACGGACACGCTCCATTGCACCGCCGATGATCGCGTCGTCGGCGGCCTCGCCGTCGTCGCGCCGCTTGCTGATCGAGCTCATCATCACGAGTCCGTTGAGCACCGCGACTCCGGAAAGAGCGATGAATCCGACCGCCGCGGTGATCGAGAACGGGATGCCGCGCAGCAGCAGCGCGAACACCCCGCCCGCCAGCGCCATCGGCACCGCGCTGAACACGATCGCCGCCGGCACGAACCCGCCCAGCGCCAGGTAGAGCAGGGCGTAGATGGCGAGGAAGCAGATCGGCACCACGATCATCAGCCGCAGCCGCGCCGACTGCAGGCTCTCGAACGTGCCGCCCCAGTCGGTATACATTCCGGACGGCAGCGTCATGCCGGCGATCTTGGCCTGTGCTTCATTGACGAAGCCGCCGAGGTCGCGACCGCGTACATTGGTCTGGATCACGACCATCCGCTTGCCGTTCTCGCGGCTGATCTGGTTCAGCCCCTCGGTATAGCGGAACCGCGCGACCTCGCGCAGCGGGATCGAGCGCGCCGACTGACCTTCCGCTGATGCGAGCATCACGGGGATCGCGCCCAGCGTCTCGATGTCGTCGCGCTGCGCGTCGGGCAGCCGGACGACCACGTCGAAGCGCCGGTCGCCTTCATACAGCAGCCCCGCCTCGCGTCCGCCGAGCGCGGCGGCGACGGTGTTCGCCACCTCCTCGACCGACAGGCCGTATCGGCCCGCCGCCTGCCGATCGACTTGGATGTCGAACGTCGGTGCGCCGGAGGTCTGTTCCGCCTGCACGTCTGCCGCGCCCGGAATCGTGCGTAACGCAGCCGCGATCTTCGCGCCCTGCTCGGTCATCGCGTCGAGATCATCGCCGTAGAGCTTGACCGCAACGTCCGATCGGACGCCCGCGATCAACTCGTTGAAGCGCATCTGGATCGGCTGCTGGATCTCGGTGCGGTTGCCGATCAGCGGCTTCATCTTCGCTTCGATCCGCTTGAGGATATCGGCCTTGCTGTTGACGCCTTCGGGCCATTCGCTCTCGGGCTTGGGAATGACGTAGGTGTCGGACGCGTTGGGCGGCATCGGGTCGGTGCCGAGATCGGCGTTGCCGTTTTTCGAGAACACCAGCGCCACCTCGGGCAGCGACTTCAGCGCATCCTCGATCCTGAGCTGCATCTGGGTCGATTGGTCGATCGATGCTGACGGGATGCGGAAGTTCGTTACCGTGATGTCCTTCTCGTCGAGCTGGGGCATGAACTCCTCGCCTAGCGCGCCGAACATCAGCACCGCCGCCAGGAACACGCCCGCGCCGCCGGCGATGAACGGCAGCGGCCGCGCCACCGCCTTCGCGAGCAGCGGGGCATATCGCTCCTTGAACCAGCGGATCGGCGGCACCTCGGTCTCGCTGACCTTGCCGGTGATGACGATCGCGATCATCGCCGGAACGAAGGTAATCGACAGCACGAACGCGCTGGCCAGCGCGACCATAAGCGTCGTCGCCATCGGCGCGAAGGTCTTGCCCTCGACGCCCTGGAAAGTGAGCAAGGGCACGAACACGAGGAAGATGATCGCTTGGCCGTAGACGGTAGGCTTCACCATTTCGCGCGCGGCTTCGGCGGTTTCGGTCAGCCGCTCGAGGCGGGTGAGCAGGCGACCTTGATGTTCCTGCCGTTCGGCCAGGCGCCGCAGCGCATTCTCGATAATGATGACCGCGCCATCGACGATCAGCCCGAAGTCGAGCGCACCCAGACTCATCAGATTACCCGATACGCCAAGGCCGTTCATCCCCGCCGCGGTCATCAGCATTGTGATCGGGATCACCGCCGCGGTGATCAGCGCCGCGCGGATGTTGCCGAGCAGCAGGAACAGCACGACGATGACGAGTAACGCGCCTTCGATCAGGTTCTTCTCAACCGTTGCGATCGTCGCATTGACCAATTTCGACCGGTTATAGACCGGCGCGGCCACCACGTCCGGCGGCAGCGTGCGGTTGATCTGTACGAGTTTGTCGGCGACGCGGGTCGCGACGATGCGGCTGTTTTCACCGGTCAGCATGAGGATGGTCGAGATTACCGCCTCCGACCCCATCAGGCTGCCCGAACCGGTGCGCACCGCGCCGCCGATCACGACCTGCCCGACGTCACGCACGCGCACCGGCACGCCGTTCCGGGTGGCGACGACCGCCTCCTCGATGTCGGCGATCGATCGCAGCCGCGCGTCGGCGCGGACCAGGAAGCTCTCGCCTGCGCGACGGACATAGTTGGACCCGGCGGAGAGGTTCGACCGCTCCAGCGCGTCCGCCAGTTCCGTGACCGACAGGCCGTAGGCGGCAAGCGAATTGAGGTTCGGCTCGACGACGTATTGCTTCACATAGCCGCCGTTGGAATCGACCCCGGCGACGCCGGTGACGCCGCGCATCTGCGGCCGGATGATCCAGTCCTGCACGGTGCGCAGGTAGGCGGCCTTGGCGAGTTCGGTCGTCAGGCGTTCGCCTTCGGGCGTCAGATAGCTGCCATCGGGCTGCCACCCGGGCTGGCCGGCGCGATGCTCGCCGCCCTTGCCGTCGGGATGCCGAAACGCGACCGAGTACATGAAGATCTCGCCAAGCCCGGTGGTCAGCGGCGCGAGCTGCGGCTGAACCCCGGCGGGCAGGCTGTCGGCGGCTTGGGCAAGCCGTTTGGTCACCTGCTGGCGTGCGAAGTATATGCTGGTCGAATCCTCGAACACCGCCGTGACCTGGCTGAATCCGTTGCGGGTTAGCGAGCGCGTCATCTGGAGGCCGGGGATGCCCGACAGCGCGGTCTCGACCGGGAAGGTGACCTGCTTCTCCATATCGACAGGGCCGAGCGTCGGCACGAAGGCGTTGATCTGGACCTGGCGGTTGGTGACGTCTGGCACCGCGTCGATCGGCAGCATGGTGATCTGCCACGTCCCGAACGCGACGACGAGCAGCGTCAGGAACGCGACCACCCACCGCGCGCGGACCGAGAAACCCAGAATGCGCGCGATCATTCCGCCGACTCCTTGCCGAGTTCGGCCTTGAGGAGGAACGCGTTGGTGGTGGCGATCGGCGTGCCCGCCTTCAGCCCCGAGGCGATCGCGACGAGGCCGCCGCTGCGGCTGCCGATCTGCACGCTCTGCGCCTTGAAGCCGCCGGGCGTGCGGACGAACACGACGGTGCGACTGCCGATCGTCTGCACCGCGTCCTGCGGCACCATCACGCCGTCGCGCGTGGCGCCGCCGCTCGCGAACACACGCGCCTGGACGAGTTGGCCGGGGACGAGGGTCGATCCGCCCGCGGTCGGTGTCACGATGACCGTCGCTGCGCGCGTCTCCGGATCGACGACACCGGTTGCCGATCGAACGCGACCTTCGAGGGTCAGGCCGTCGCTCGTCGTCAATTCGACGCGATCACCCGCCCGGACGCGGCTCGCGTCTGCGGGCGGCAGACTGGCGGTGATCTGCAACCGGCGCGGATCGGCGACCCGGAACAGCTCGGTCTCGGCCGCGACATACTGCCCGAGGTTGGCGGGCGCGGCGGTGATGCGCCCGCCGATCGGGGTGACCACGGCGACCGAGCGACCATCGCCGGCGACCCGCACGGCACCGGCGGCGGCGTTCGCGCGGCGAGCATCGGCCTGCGCCACCGCGAGGTTGGCCTGCGCGGTCTCGTAGTCGGCGCGAGGACTGACGCCCTGCGCCAGCAGCGAGCGCTCGCGCGCGAGCTGGCGGCTGGCGAGCGTTACCCGCGCAGAGGCCACCGAGCGGTCGGCCACGATCGCGGAGGCGTCGCGACTCTCGACCAGCGCCACGGTCTCGCCGACACGCACTGGATCGCCGATTCGCTTGAGGATGCGGGTGACGGTGCCGGCCGCGCGCGCGGTCAGGACCGCTTCGGCATCGGGTGTCGCCTCGACCGTCGCCGAGGCTGGGATCGCTGCGTCGATTTCGCCCGACGCGGCGGGGGCGACGACGATCTCGGACGTCCGGATGCCCGTGTCGTCGATCGCGACCGCGTCGGTCGGCGCCGCCGATGTTTCCGCGGATTGGGGTTCGGACGGGGCCGGCGCGGTCAGGCGCGCGGCGCCGAAGCCGAGCGCGGCGGCTGCGGCCAGGCCAATCGCGGCGCCGGCATATAGGCGGTTCTTGTCGTTCATTGGACCGGTTCTCCGGTGATGGTGAGGCCCGACAGGCGGGCGAGGCTGGCGCGGGCGTCGAGGCGCGCGGCGGCGGCGTCGAGGACGACACCGCGTGCGACACCGAGGCCGTGGCGCGCGGCGAGCAGTTCGATCAGCGGTGACTTGCCTGCTTCATAGGCGATGCGGGCGAGGCGATAGGTTTCCTCCGCCGTCGCCATGGTGCGCGCTGCGGCCTGCGCGCGCCTATCGGCGGCGGCAACCAGCGCCTGGCCCGACTGCACGCCCGCTAGTGCTTCCAGTCGCGCCGACGCCGCACGCGCCTCGGCACCGCGCAGCTCGGCCTGAGCGGCGGCGATGTTGCCCTTGTTCCGATCGAAGATGTGAAGCGGCAACGACACCCCGGCGACGAGCGCGGTCGCGTTATCCGCCTCCAGCCGCCGGACGCCGATCTGTGCGGTGACGTCGGGAATGGCGCGCTTGCGCTCGACCGTGACGCGGCGTGACGCCGCCTCGCGTTCGGCCTCCGCTGCGCGGAACCCGGCGCTCTGGAGCGGGTCGATTGGTCCAGACGCGGGCTGTGCGGCGAGCCGATCGAGCAGCGATGCCGACAGGCTCGTATAAGGCATCTCGACGCCGGCCAGCGCAGAGAGGCGTGCGAACGCTGCGGTACGCCCCGCCTTCACACCTTCGAGTTCGGCGGTCAGCGTGTTGAGTTCGGTCTCGGCTTGGAGCTGGCGAAGCCGAGCTTCCTTTCCGGCACCGACCAGCGCGCGGGCGACCTTCAGATCGGCGGTCGCTTCCTCAACCTCATCTTCGGCCAGCCCGATCCGCCGATCAGCGATCTCGGCGGCGGCGTAAGCGCGCGCGAGCTCATAAGCATAGGCCTGGCGACCGGCGAGACCGCGCGCCTCTGCCGCAGTGACGCCTGCGCGCCCCGCCGCCATCCGGGCGGACCTTTTGCCGCCGAGTTCGAACGGCTGGTTGTATTGCAGCGTCGTCTCGGTCCGCCCGAACCCACCATAAGGCGAAGTCCCGCCGAAATTCTCGCCATAGACGGTGATCGTCGGATTGGGTCGTGCCCGCGCCTGCTCGGCCAGACCTTCGGCCTGCGCGATCTCGGCATTGAGCACAGCGATCCGCGGTGAGTCCCCGGTCTGCCGCAGAAGTTGCGCGAAGGGCGGCGCGGGCTCCGCCCACGCCGAACCCGCCAGGCTAAAGCCCGCGAGCGTGCCGGCGAGCGCGTAAGCGCGCCACCGGCGGTTGAAGCCGTCCATGTTCGATCATCCTGCACGAGTGAACCACTGCGCACCGCATCGCGCGCGGGATCAGGCTCGTGGTGGACGCAATAGTGACGTTGGATCGAGACCTCGAAGGCCGGCGGGTTCGCCGCTTGGCCAGATCGACGCCAATTCCGTGACCAGATGCGACGGTTCGATATGCGCCGGGACCGCGAGGCTCTGGCCAACGGCGTGCGCGGCCAGATGGATCGCACCGTCCGGATCTTCCTGATCCTTGTCGGCGTGGCTGTGTTCCACGGACGCCGCGTGAACGGGATCGTCGTCGTGGATGGTCGCGCCATGCCAGCCGGACAGCGCGACCATCCCAAGCACGGCGATAAACGCCAGCAAGGTCGCAATAACCATCGATCGGGGTCGGCGTGAGGTCACGATCGCCAGCCTATGCGACAGGCCGCGTCGCAGCAAGGATGTAGCGACGTCACGCCTTCGGCCAGTCGGGATGGCGTCGATCGATGACGAACGGGTGATCGCCCTGGGCGTGAACGCGGGCGTGATCGTCATCGTCGGCAAGGTCGCCGTGACTATGCGCGACGACATCTGGATCGTTCGCCGGCCACAAGAGACACGCCGCCGTCGTGCCGATCGCGGCGAGCACTGCCATGGCTGCGAACGCTGCGGCCATGCTCACGCGCGCGCCAAGTTGGCCGACCAGGGGATAGCAGACCAGCCAGCACACATGGCTCAGCGCGAACTGCGCAGCGAACAGTGCGGGGCGATCGTCGGCGTTGGCCGACCGCTTGAGCAGCCGCCCCGAAGGCGTCACGCTCGCCGAATAGGCAATGCCCATCACCAGCCAGCCGACCAGCAGAACGTGCCAATAGCCGACGCCCGGCGTCATCGTCGCCGCCACCGCAGCCAAAGCCGCCAGCGCGAGCGTCATGACCGCTGCCGCGACCATCATCACCGTTCGGTCCGCGACACGGTCGAGGATCCGCGGCAGAGTGAGCGCGGCGGTGATCGACCCGCCGCCGAACGCCGCCAGTGTCAGTGCGACGTCGCGCTGGCTGAGACCAAGGCCGCGGACGATGACGACGGTGTTGACGATCACCATTGCGCTCGCCGCGGCCGCCGCGAGGGTCAACGCGAGCAGCCCGCGCAACCGCGGCGTCTTCAAATAGATGCGGATGCCGCGCGTCGTCTTGTCGTAGATCCCGCCGCCGTCCCTCGATTGCTCGGGGCGCGGCAGGACGGCCGTGACGACCAGCATCGCGGAGGCAACAAACCCGATCGCGGTGCCCGAGAACAGCCAGTGGTAGCTGATGACCGTCAGCAATCCCGCGGCGAGGATCGGACTGGTCAGGCTCTCCATGTCATAGGCCAACCGCGACAGCGACAGAGCGCGCGTATAGTCGCGCTCGTCGGGCAGCACGTCGGGGATCGTCGCCTGAAACGTCGGGGTAAAGGCCGCCGATGCGGATTGCAGGACGAAGATCAGGACATATACCTGCCATATCTGGTCGACGAACGGCAGGCAGAGTGCGACGCCCGCGCGGATCGCGTCCATCGTGACGAGCAAGGCCCGGCGCGGCACGCGGTTGGCTAACGCGCCGGCGATAGGCGCGACGCCGATATAGGCGATCATCTTGATCGCCAGTGCCGTGCCGAGGACCGCGCCGGCATTGCCTCCGGCGATGTCGTAGGCGAGCAACCCGAGCGCGACGGTCGCAAGGCCGGTCCCGATCAGCGCGATGATCTGCGCCAGGAACAGGTGTCGGTAGGTGCGATTTGCAAGGACAGCCAGCATGACGCTCTCGTATCCCCAAGGGGGGATATGTCAACCGCTCTCGACAGAGTGCCGCGACCGTGGAAGGAAGCGCCGATGGCCCACACCGCTCACACCAGCCACCCCGCGATCGTCAAGCGCTTGAACCGCGCTGGCGGCCATTTGCGCAGCATCGTCGAGATGATCGAGGCGGAACGCCCCTGTGTCGATGTTGCCCAGCAGCTACAGGCGGTCGAGAACGCCATCGCGAGCGCGAAACGCGCGCTGATCAACGATCATATTGACCATTGCCTCGTCCATGCCGAGGAAGGCGAAGGGCCGCAGCAGGCGATCGAGCAGTTTCGCGCGATCTCCAAATATTGGTAGCATCGACCGGTCGCCGGCTTCTCCAAGGCGTGTTCACCGTCGGTCGAGAAGCTCGGCAAGCCTGATCCGCGCGCGCCTCAAGCGAGTCTCAACGGCCTTCTCAGTGATTGCGAGGATCGATGCCGTCTCCGCCTGGCTCATGCCTTCGATGGTGTGCAGGACGAGCGGCTCGCGCAACGCCGTGGGGAGGTCCGCGATCACGCGGCGCAACCGCGCCAGCTCCTGACGGTCGGATGCCGCAACGTCGTGGCCGGGTCGATCGTCGGCGACGTTCTCGACCACGCCCTCGATCGGCAGCGCGAACGAGAAGAGCCGTCGCACCGCGCGGCGGCGTCCCCAGTCGCGGCACTTGTTGATCGCGATGGCCGCCAGCCACGCGCGCATCGGTCGAGCGGGGTCATAACGCTTCAGCGCGAGATGCGCGGAAACGAATGTCTCCTGCACGATGTCGAGCGCCTCGTCGGCATCGCCGATATTGCCGAGCGCGAGACGATAGAGGACGCTGCGATGGCGGCGCACGATCTCGGTGAACGCCGCTTCGCGGCCGACCAGACTCAGCGACGCCAGATCGCCGTCGGACAGCGTCGACAAGTCCAATCTCACCGGATCCCGAGTCAACGGGCGTCGGTCGTCAGCGCCTTCACCACCGCACGATCGAAGACGGCGGCCTGGTCCGTCCGCAGGATCTGCCTCATCGCGAAGATGTGGGCGAGCGTCTCCTTCTGCAGCTCGCCCATCGCCCGGTGCGAGGCATCGACCGCGGCGGAGACGCGCGGACCGTTGCCATGCTCGGCCTCGATCGCGTCGGCGAGCCTGACGTTGTCCGCACGCATCTCCAGTTCGAGCGCCTGCCGCCGAACTGCGAAGCGCTGTTCGAGCGCGTCGAGCTTGGCCTGCTGGTTGGCGTCGAGCTTCAGATCGTGATGGAGAAGTTCGTGCAATTCGGACCCCTTCGCAGCATGCGTAGGGATCAGCACACGGCCGACACTGACACCGACAATCGCCGCAAGGAAGGCGATCAACGCAACGAACAACGTGCGACGGTTGACCATCAGCGATCCGAGGCCAGCAGCGTCGAGGGCGCGAGCGGATTCGATGGACCGAACGGCGACAGCGATGCCGCAGCGGCCGGGGCCGCTGGAAGCATTCCGGCGGTTACGCCCAAGGCGATCGCCCCGAGAGCCGCCATAACCATCAGCGGAGCGCCAAACGCGGCCTCGGAGTGGCGGCGCTCGTGAATGCGCGCCATCACGGTCCCGTCGATCGTGGCAAGACCCGGGTGTTCTTCACTCGCGAGGCGACGGAGGGCAGCATCGATATCGGTCGTCATGTTCGTCTCCATATCCTCGATACGCGCACGCAGCCTTCTCCCCTCGAACATCCCGCACGCGGCGTTCGTATTCAAGAGATCGGCGAAGCAATGGTGGAGACCCGCGAGGGCTGCGCCTCCAAAGCGCGTATCCACCGATACCGGCGAATGGTGCCGGTCGATGGAGTTTACGATCATGCGTTCCCTGTCCCTTGTCGCGGCACTGGCCGCCGCCGCTCTCGCGAGCGCCCCGACCTTCGCCCATCCCAAGCTGCTGTCGGCCAACCCCGCCGCGAACGCGGTCGTCGCAGCACCCACGCGTCTCCAGCTATCGTTCTCGGAAGGGCTGGTCGCGCAATTCTCGGGTGCCGACCTGTCGATGACCGACATGCCGGGGATGAAGATGAAATCGCCGATGAAGATGGCGCTCAAGGCATCGGTCGCCCCCGACGGCAAGACGTTGGTGCTCGCGCTCGCCAAGCCGCTGCCGCGCGGCACCTATAAGCTCGACTGGCACGTCGTCTCGACCGACACTCATCGCGTCCAGGGCAGCTATGCGTTCAAGGTGAAGTGACTTTGGACGCGCTCGGCGTCGCCATCAGGTTCGCGCTCTATTTGGATCTGATGGCGGCGTTCGGGCTCGCCGCGTTCGGCGTGCTGAGCCTGCGCGGCTCCGAACGCGGCACGGCTCTGCCGCTCCGACCGGTGATGGTTGACGCAGGCGCGCTTGGCATCGTCCTGTCGGTACTCGGGCTGTTGGTGATGGCGGCGGCGATGGCGGGCGTGCCGCTGACGGCGATCGACCGCGGGACGGTCACGATGCTGGTGACGGAGACGGCGGCGGGAGCCGCCTGGATAGTGCGAATGGCGGCGCTCGCGCTGGTCGTGCTCGTGCCGATGATGGGGTGGAAGCGGCCCGGCTGGGCTTTGTCCGTCATCGCCTTGGCTGGCGGTGTTGCCATCGCCACGCTGGCGTGGACGGGACACGGCGAGATGGACGATGGCGCGATTGGCTGGCTGCATCTGTGTGCCGACATCGCGCACCTGATCGCCGCGGGGGTATGGATCGGTGCGCTGCTGGGACTGTCGATGCTGGTGATGCGCCGCGCATCGCGCATCGACGCATCGCACCTGGCGCTATCGCACCGTGCGTTGGAAGGTTTCTCAATCACGGGGACCGTCATGGTGGTAGTGATCGTCGTTTCCGGGCTCATCAATTCCTGGCTGCTGGTCGGGCTCGCAGGAATGCGCGTGATCGGCGATAGTCTCTATGGCCAGTTGCTCGTCGCCAAGGTGATGGTCTTCGTCGCGATGATCGGGTTGGCGTCGGTAAATCGCTACCTGCTGACCCCCGCGCTTGAGGCGGCGATTGATCAAGGAAACCACGCTCGCGCCATTGGCGCGCTGCGGCGCAGCCTTGGCTTGGAGACGGCGTGCGCCGTGGCTGTACTGGGAATCGTCGCTTGGCTGGGAACCCTTGAACCTATCGCTTCGGCGGCAGGCAGTTCATGATTGCGAACCGCCCCGATTTCGGCCCTTGACCCTGACATGGTGTCAAACCTCATATCAGTGCGCTCTGGAGAATCGACATGACGAAACAGGCGCACGAGGATGAACACGATCACGCGGCGGGCGGCTGCTGTTCAGCGAATAGCGCGACCGGAAACGAGGGTGCTCATGCAAAGGTCAAGGATGTTGTCTGCGGCATGGACGTCGATCCGGCCGCGACGGCGCATCATGCGACGCACGAAGGGCACGACTATCATTTCTGCTCGGCCGGCTGCCGCACGAAGTTCGTCGCGGACCCCGATCACTATCTGACCGGCAAGCCTGATCCGGGTCCGACAGCAGCGCCGGGCGCAATGTGGACCTGCCCGATGCACCCGCAAATCCGCCGGGAAGGGCCTGGAACGTGTCCGATCTGCGGAATGGCGCTCGAGCCGGAGGAACCGTCGCTCGGCGACGCGCCCAACCCGGAGCTGGTCGATTTCACCCGCCGCACTTGGGTTGCCGCCGCGCTAACTGTGCCGCTGCTTGCGATCTCGATGGTCGCGGAGATGCTCAGCGTTCACTTCGTCCCACCCGCGATAAACCCGTGGCTGCAACTGGCGCTGACCACGCCGATCGTGCTGTGGGCCGGCTGGCCCTTCTTCCAGCGTGGCTGGACCTCGATCGTCACCCGCCACCTCAACATGTTCACGCTGGTCTTGATCGGCGTCGGCGCCGCGTTCGCCTATAGTGTGGTCGCAACCGTTGCGCCCGGGTTGTTCCCGCCGTCGTTCCAAATGCACGGCATGGTGCCGGTCTATTACGAAGCGGCTGGCGTCGTCGTGACGCTCGTGCTGCTCGGCCAGGTGCTCGAACTGCGTGCCCGCGCCGCGACCGGTCGCGCCATCCGGGCGCTGCTCAATCTCGCACCCAAGACCGCCCGGCGCATCGGCGCGGACGGGGAGGAAGCTGAGGTCGAACTGGCCGACGTAGTCGCAGGTGACCGTCTTCGTGTGCGGCCTGGCGAAGCGGTGCCGGTCGATGGCGTGGTGGTCGAAGGTCGCTCGTCGGTCGATGAGTCGATGCTGACCGGCGAGCCGGTGCCGGTGCTGAAGGAAGACGGCGCTACCGTCACGGGCGGCACCGTCAACGGCACCGGCGCGCTGGTGATCGAGGCGCGCGCGGTCGGGTCCGACACGGTGCTCGCGCGTATCGTGAAAATGGTCGCCGAAGCGCAGCGTAGTCGCGCGCCGATCCAGGCGGTGGCGGACCGCGTGTCGGGCTGGTTCGTCCCGCTCGTCGTCATCATCGCGATCGTGACGTTCGTCGTCTGGAACCTGGTGGGTCCGGAACCGCGGTTCGGCCACGCCCTCCTCAACGCGATCGCCGTGCTGATCATCGCCTGCCCTTGTGCACTCGGGCTCGCGACACCGATGTCTATCATGGTCGGCACCGGACGCGGCGCGCGCGCGGGCGTGCTGATCAAGGATGCCGAAGCGCTGCAGATGATGGCCGATGTCGACACGCTCGTGATCGACAAGACCGGCACGCTGACCGAAGGCCGCCCCACGCTCGTCGCGGTCGAGACCGCCGGCGAGTTCGTGCGGAACGACGTGCTCTCCGCCGCTGCGGCGGTCGAAGCGCAGTCGGAGCACCCGCTCGCCCATGCGGTCGTGACTGCCGCTCAGAAGGAAGGGCTGAAGATTGCGCCCGTGGAGGACTTCGACTCCCAGACCGGCCTCGGTGTCAGCGGGCGAGTCGATGGCCGCGTGATATCCGTCGGCAACGCCGCTCAGATGGTACGGGTCGGCGCGGATGTGTCGGCGCTGACGAAGACTGCGGACCGCCATCGCAGCGAAGGTGCTGGCGCTATGTTCGTCGCGATCGACGGGCGATTTGCCGGGCTTCTCGCCGTCGCCGATCCGATAAAGGCATCTGCGCGTGACGCGATTGCCGCGCTGCGCAAGGAGGGGCTGCGGATCGTCATGTTGACCGGCGACGCGCAAGGGACGGCGGATGCCGTTGCCAAGGCGATCGGCGGCATCGACGAGGTCCACGCCGGCCTGAAGCCCGAGGACAAGGCGCGGATCATCGGCGAATTGAAGGTGAAAGGCGCCAAGGTCGCAATGGCGGGTGACGGCATCAATGACGCGCCGGCACTCGCCGCAGCCGACGTCGGCGTGGCGATGGGCACCGGCACCGACGTGGCGATCGAAAGCGCGGGGATGACGCTGACCAAGGGCGATCTCGCGGCCATGGTGCGCGCCCGCCGGTTGGCCAAGGCAACGATGCGCAACATTCGGCAGAACCTGTTCTTCTCGTTTCTGTTCAATGGCATCGGCGTACCGATCGCGGCGGGTGTGCTCTTTCCCGTAGCCGGCATACTGCTATCGCCCATGATCGCCGGTGCGGCGATGGCGCTATCGAGCTTCACGGTGGTGACCAATGCGCTACGGCTGAATGCGACGAGGCTGTGAAGATCGGGCCGGCATCGGACCGGAGCGGCGTCTCGCAGCGCATGATCCGCCACTATGAGAAGATCGGCCTGATCCCGTCGGCACCGCGCCGCGACAGCGGCTATAGGGATTATTCCGACGCCGACGTTCACCGGTTGCGGTTTATCGCCAATGCGCGCGATCTCGGTTTCCCGATCGAGAAGATCAGGACGCTGCTCGGGCTGTGGAGCGATGCCGCCCGGTCGAGCGCCGACGTGAAGCTGCTTGCCACCGCACGTGCCGACGAACTCGGCCGTAAGGCGGCGGGGCTCGAAGCGATGCGCCGCGCTCTTCTCGATCTCGCCGGGCGGTGCCACGGCGACGATCGCCCCGACTGTCCAATCATCGATGACTTGGTTGGAAAGGTCTCGACCTCGTAGCCGAAGCGCTATTTCCACGACGACCAGTGGATGTGGACGATCTTCCACGCGTTGCCGTCCCGTCGCAGGACCATCGTTTCTGTCGAAGCGCTATCGATTGCCCGGCCCTTGTAGCTGCCGGTCGTCCGTGATTCCGTGGCGATCCAGGCCATATCGGCGTCGGCGTTGCCGGATTGTCGCGTCACCTTTCGCGTCGTCACTTTGGCGAACGCGGCGTCGGCGGGAAGATGGTGCGAGGCGTATTCCGCCTTGCTGTGTTCGACCTCGCCGCTTTCGTAGATCAGCGCATTGCTGGCCAGAAGAGCGGAAGCTGCTTCGATATTTCCGACCTTGAGCGATCGGTGAAAAGCCTCGACGACCGCTGCCGCGCTACGCCCCGCGTTCGGCACCAACGATTGAACAGGGTCAGGCTGGTGGGCAACCTGTGCAGAAGCGGGCAGCGATAGGAATGGTGCCGTAAATGACAGGCAGAGCAGCGGAATAAGCAGTCGCATCATAACCCTCGATCTGGCGTGGTACCGGCACAATATACGCAGGCGTCGCGCTGATCCCTCGTCGCCGCGACGGAGCGCATCGATTGATCGCCGGCAATCCGGCCGGGTGTCGTGACGATCAGTTGCTCGCCTGTTAGCGTTGCTCATGGACCCGTTACCTACTCCGACGGATCGCTCGCGCATGAGAATTCCCCGAACCGTCTGGGCGCTGGGCTTCGTCAGCCTCTTCATGGATCTCTCGTCGGAGATCGTGCACGCGCTCCTCCCGTTGTTTTTGACAGTGACCCTCGGCGCGAGCGTCGCGTTGGTAGGCGTGATCGACGGCTTCGCGGAATCGACGGCATCGATAACCAAGGTCTTTTCCGGCTACCTGTCCGATCGGATTGGACGCCGTAAGCCCCTGATCCTTCTGGGTTACGGCCTTGGCGCCCTATCGAAGCCGTTCTTCCCGCTCGCGGGCAGCGCGGCAGCCGTCCTCGGCGCCCGTTTCGCGGACCGGATCGGCAAGGGGCTCCGGGGCGCTCCTCGTGACGCGCTCGTCGCCGACGTGACCCCGCCGGAGATCAGGGGGCGTGCGTTCGGCCTACGCCAATCACTCGACACCGTCGGCGCTTTTGCCGGCCCGTTGCTCGCGATCGGGCTGATGACGATGTTCGCGAACGACATGCGCATGGTTTTCTGGATTGCCGTCATTCCCGGAGCTTTGGCGGTGTTGTTCGTCATGGTCGGCGTCGAGGATGCACCGCACACCGGATCCACGGCGTTAGCGCGACAACCGTTGCGAATGGCGGATCTCCGGCGCTTGCCGCGAGCGTTCTGGGCGACCGTTGCCATCGGCGTCGTCTTCACCCTGGCCCGCTTCAGCGAGGCGTTCCTGATCCTCAAGGCGAACCGAGAGGGTCTTCCGCTGGCCCTTGCGCCATTGGTCCTGGTCGTGATGAATCTGATCTACGCGCTCGGCGCCTACCCGGCGGGCGCCCTCTCCGACCGGGTGCGGCCGCGAACCCTCTTCATCTGCGGCCTTATCTGTCTGATAGCCGCCGATCTGGCGCTCGCCCTGATCCATGGCCTCCTCGGCTCCTTCTTCGGCGTCGCGCTGTGGGGCGCTCACATGGCGCTGACCCAGGGCTTGCTCGCGAAACTCATCGCGGATCATGCGCAGCCTGAGCTGCGTGGCTCGGCCTTCGGCTTGTTCAATCTTGCGAGCGGCATCGCCTTGCTGTTCGCCAGCGTCGTGGCAGGTCTGGTGTGGGATCGTGCAGGGCCGGACGCGACATTCCTGACCGGGGCCGCCTTCGCTGCCTTCGCACTTTTTCTGGTCGCCCGTTATGGGAGCCAGGGTCAGGTCGCTGCACAGGTATGATCAACTCGGGCATTGTGGAACGACGCAGCGAGGTAGAAGAACAAAGATCTCTAATCGACGAACGATTTGCGAGGCATTTTCCGGGGGCACGATAGGGGGCACGGAAATATAACAAGACCAATATTTCTATTTACTATCAAAAGGATAAGTGTCGCAGTGTGGCTCCCTCCGTCTCCGCCAATATCGCCGCTCAAGTTGCTGAAAGTAATCATCTTTCGCCGACAGCGGGCGGTCGGCCCCACTTTCGGGCCCACTGACGCCGGTCGCATTCGAGCGAGGCCGCATCATTCGAACACGAAAAAGGGCACAGTCAAAGACTGCCCTTTTTGGATCGCTGCGGCTGGCAAGAGCTACGCCGGGAGCGCGCGAACTCTAGATATAGCCCAGAGCCATGCCGCCGCTTCTCGGCGCACGCTGCGGTGCGCACCTTCACATGCCAGCCTCATCATAGTGCCGATGTCGTTCCCGGCCGCAGCACACTGAGAGGCACCGCGCTCAGCGCGAAGGCTGGCCTCGCGCAGCGTGGACGGGGCACTATCGGGGTGAGTGAGAAGAAGAGATGACCGTCATATCGAGTCCTTTCCTTGTTGGAAGGCTTACTTTGTCATACGGTTCGATTGGACTTGCAATATCGTAAAGTCGTTGAAGATTATCGTTTCAACACTTTCAACGCTGCTAATACCGTATTTCTGTCACATTACTGCGATCGAATTTATTTATATGTCGTGTTGGTCACCAAATCGGACGGGCCAGATATGGAACTATTGGGTGGTCCAAGGTGGTTATTAGAACGATGATATGGTTTTGTTCGTGTGCAATGGTCACGGTTCCACCAGTTGCGCGGCGCAGACCATGCTTCATGCCCTGCCTGCCCTCTGCCGACCGGACCCCACCCCTCCGGGGGCACCCGGCGCGTCGTCCTTTTTCCATATCCCCGCCACGCACTAAATTTCAGAATTTTTTGGATCGTTTTTGTCGGACCTCGCTACTTGGGAAAGTGGCCGCCCGCGCGGATTGCGTATCGATGGCGTACCGCGAGCAATGCCAGTGCATCATGCGTAGCCCTGGATGGCTCCTTGATCCCCGGACAGAGCCCACCGCGCTCACGCCACGGTAGATATTCGCACGCAAACAAGGCGTTCTGCCCCGACCACGCAGTTACCTTTGCTGTCCCAAATTGATCCGGGCCGAATCGGCTGTTTGGCTATAGGTCAGCCTCGTCAGCGGGTCGCACATCCGGCTGGCGGGGCTGGCAACGACCAGCATCTTTCCCGCACGCCTCACCATGTTTGGGGGGAAATTTTGTAATGTCCGATTTAGCCGCACGCAAATTCATTCTTGCCGCGACCGTCAGCCTGTTTGCCGTCCTCGCTACGCCCAGTGCGGCAAACGAATGTCTGCTCGACACCAACAATAACGGTGTGCCCGACGCATCAGACACCGATGGCGGCGCCCTGTCTGGTTCGAGCGCCCGCTTAGCATGCGGAGCCAGTGCAAACGCGACCGGCGGAAACGCGACTGCCGTTGGCGCTGCCTCGGTTGCTACCAGGAACGATGCCTCGGCTCTGGGCAATGGTGCGATGGCAACCGGGACAGAGACGATAGCACTAGGTGCGTCGGCATCAGCGACCGCGAGTAATGCTACGGCGGTTGGTCAGGGAGCACAGGCGACGATGGTGTCGTCAACGGCATTGGGTCAAATGGCAACCGCATCGGGAACAGGAGCTATTGCGATCGGTGGCGATGGTGGCGACGCCGGGATCACCGGGGCGTTGGCAAATTCGGATGGCGCCATCGCTATTGGCAGGGACACGATCGCAGGCGGGCCATCAGCCATCGCCTTGGGCGACAGTTCCAGCGCCAGCGGATCGAACTCAGTCGCTATTGGCACAACCACGATGGCCGTCGGTACGGCGGTGGCCGTCGGCAATGCAGCAACCGCGTCAGGCAATTTCGGCCCGGTCGCAGTAGGAAACATGGCAACGGCATCGGGTGCATCCGGCGCAGTAGCTATCGGATCCAGCGCCGCGGCAACGATGGCAAACACGGTTGCAGTGGGCTTTCAAACAAAGGCATCCGGCATTGAGACGACCGGTTTGGGCGGCGGCGCGATTGCGAGCGGAGCCTATTCGACAGCCGTTGGTGCGTTCACCGATGCGACCGGAAACAGCTCGATTGCGATTGGGGATGGGACCAACAACGGTGCTCAAGCGACTGCCGACCGCGCAATTTCGATCGGCGGCAACTCCGCGGCGAGCGCCACCGACGCGGTTTCGGTCGGCTTTGCCGCTCAAGCGACGGGCGTGCGATCCATCGCGCTCGGCGCTGACAGTGGAGACGTGGACGCAATCGGTGCCCGCGCCACTCAGACCGACACTATCGCGATCGGCTCGGACGCTCTGGCCTCGAACGCGCAGTCGGTGGCGATCGGCACGACCAACGTCGCCACCGGCGGGATAGGGGCGACGTCGATCGGCAACCGCTCGACCGCGAATGGTCAGGGCGCGGTAGCGATCGGCGATGCCGACAATGCCGTCGGCTTTGGCGCGGTGGCGATGGGCTTTTCGAGCAATGCGACGGCATCGAACGCGCTGGCGCTGGGCAGTTCGTCGACCGCATCGGGATCGGCTGCGGTGGCGCTGGGCAATGGTGCTGTCGCCAGCATGAGCGGCAATCTTGGCCTAGGCTCGTCGGCGCAAGCGACGGGGGTCGTGGCGACGTCGATCGGCTATCTCAGCCAGGCAACGGGCGCGTTCGGCACCTCGATCGGGGCCGCTGCTGTCGCGACCAACGCCCAGACGACTGCGATCGGTGGGAAGAGCACGGCATCGGCGATGAACACCTCGGCGGTCGGTTATATGGCGACGGCCAGCTTTGCGGGATCGACTGCGCTGGGGGCCAATGCCGCGACGACTGCGGTCAATCAGGTCAAGCTGGGCGGATCGGGGACGTCGGTACAACTCGGTGACATCGCCGCCTCCGACGCTGCGCAGAGCGGAACCGAATTCTACGTCACCGTCGATGCCAATGGCACGCTCGGCAAGGGCGGGCAGTCGGGGGCGAGTGCACTTCAGGCCTCTCAGGCGGCCGCGCTGGCCGGCCTGCAACAAGGGCAGGCCGCGATCGACGATACCGTCGCGGCGCAGGGGCGCTCGATCAATCAGCTGTTCGATCTGGCAGCTTATGACCGCCGCGAAAGCCGTCGCGGGACTGCCGCCGCCATGGCACTGACCAACGCGCCGTTCCCGCCCGAAGCGGGGCAGACCGGCTACGCCGCGAACACCGCCGTCTATCGAGGGCAAGTCGCGTTCTCCGCATCGGTGTCGCACCGCTTCGGCGATGCGCCGTTCGCGCTGAACGCAGGCGTCAGCCATGCCGGTGGCAAGAGCACGGGTGCACGGATCGGCGTTGCCGGCGTGTTTTGACGAACCCTGGCCCCGCCCGAGGGCGCTGTCAGACCAACGAGGTAGCGGCTAAATGGTGCGGATGAGACGCAAATCTAGAGCAAAGCCGCCTAGTCCCTTCCGCCGCTTCAACTCCTCGCCCGAGGTGATCCGACTGATGGTGCTGATGCACGTTCGGTTTCCGCTGTCATCGCGGAACGTCCAGGATCTGCTTCTGTGGTTGCCGCCCGGTGTGCAAGAGGTTTCTGATCCAATGCGCGCGTGATCGAGTGCGGTCTTCTGTAAGGCCTGTGAATGCGACATTATGAAAAGTCGCTGGCCGGTATGGT